>JALZKD010000027.1 GCA_030859405.1 Actinomycetota bacterium
CGAATTACCTGTCGGCGGTAGACAGAGTGCTGACGGCGTCCGGCGCTACCCGCAACAAGCTGACCAATTCAACGACTCTCCACGCCTTCATGGAGATCTTTGATGACGTCGTCGCGATGACCTTGGAACGAGCGGGTCGAGCAAGGGCAGCTGACCTCACGCAGACCCTGGAACCACTGGCGGACTTTGACTTCGACAGCTACACGGGCTCCAACCGTCCAGCTAGATCCCGTCTAGCCAATGACATGCGTGCAATGATCGCACCAACGCCCACGATTACGGACGAGATGGTGTAGCTGGCCGCCAGTGCTCACGGCATCCGCTGCGTTCGCCGACCTCCGGCGGGGCGCACAAGCAACACTAGGTACGGCAAAACCCGTGGGCTTCGACGCCGCTGGTCTACTGTCCGCCTACGACTCTTCCATCACCCTGACCGGTAAGAAGGGCGACGCCTTCTACGTAGACGTGCCGGAAGGCGAAGTGCAGGCGGCGTGGGCGATCGATGCCGAGAAGGCATACAATAAGTTTGCCGGCCAGTTCGTCACCTACGCGCAATCGGTCGAGTACGAGCTCGACCCGGTGTGGCGCTTTGTGACCGGCTACTACGCCGCCTTGTTCAGCGCGCTCAGCCTCCTCGCGATCACCGGTACCCTCCGCAGGCGCTTTGGCCCGAGTTCTCCAATACCAGAGGGTCTTTGGTCTGTTGTGGCCCAGCCCTCAGTGGCTGGCTCCCAGGTACTTCGCGTCCGTGGAAGACGAGGTGGCGCGGCTGGATCCCACCACGGCACGTGGACTGCGCTCGCTGACCTCTTTACTGACCTTTCTGCAGTCCCCGGCAACGACGCTCATACACAGGCGGTCTTGCATGCCCTCGCCGACATCGTGGTCACGCCGCTACACCTCAGTAACTTCCGAAACGCACTTAACTACGGGCTCGACGAGGGCCCTTGGTCACGCCGGGCTTGGCCATGTCTTCTTCGAGACCTTCGGACGCCAGAGGCGGTTGAGGACGCCGCAGTCGGTGGGACAAGGCGCGAGGAACAGCGAGCTGAAATTCTCATGCTCGCTTGTGGCTCGCTCGTCCGCTCCTTGTTCGAAGACTACCGGCAGAGAGTCCGCAGCGACCCCCGGCTGAGGAGGTGGCGGAAGGAACACTTAGAGCTCATCGCCGGCACCGGCTTCGCCGGGTGCACGGCCGTCGTTCATAGTTGACCCTGACAGACCCTCGTTACGCTGGGGTGTCCGGCTGATTCCGCCGGCGAAGCGATCTGAGCTTTCCGTCGTGCCTGGCTCGTCGAGCCTCCAACGCTTCAAGCGCCAAGGCGACCTCCGCATTTGCTGCCTGCTCCGCCAGATGAGCCTCCACTACCGGTCGCAGCACGTCCGCCGCCGATGAGCGGCCCTCGTTGAGGAAGATCACGCCTGGACGATGTCGTACTCCCGTTTGGTCAGCCGAACGTTGACCTGTTCGGACTTGGGTTCGTAAAAAGGGCTTTTGCCCACGTCGACGGAAGACCAAGGCCACTCTGGGAAATACGTATGTAGATATCAGGGAAGGCAGACTGACCGGGACGGACACCATTTGAGTCGAGGAAGTGGAGGCATCATTTCGTGACGTTTTGTATTAGGTTCTGGGCAGTCTCGGAGGTCGGATCAAGGGACGCCGCCGCGGCTACCGTGATCTTGTTAGCTTCTTTCTGCGCCTCGTTCGCTTGAGCCTGTGTGGACTGAGCAGCATTTGCAGACTTCGAAGCAATATTCACGCCAAAGTATGCGCCAATTATTCCTGTCAAGATGGCACCGCTGGCCGTTATGAGCGCGATTGCATCAGAAGCACCAAGCCTACCGCCGACCTTTGGATCTGGATTTGCCGTGACTAGCTCATCCAACGCCATTCTTGCCAAAAGCACCAGTGCTATGAGTCCAAATACAACTACTAAAAGGTTCCAGGGGTACTTTGACCAGTCCCTTGCTGGCTTCTCAGGTGCGGGGTTTGCCATGTGCCCTCCCAAGCGTTGTGACCAGCCGCCATTAACGGTCGCACTCGGAAAAGCTACTATGAGCGGTGGACTGGTGTCGAGTAGGTCGAAATGCAGGGAGATCGTCACGGACCACCTCGCTGGAGCCTTCACGCTTCTGCGGCGTGAGTCGTAACGCCGAATACACTTCTCGCTTGTACACAGCTGAGCCTCGGCCGCCGAGCACCGAGCTGCCGCTAATCCGGCGTTTCACCGAGCTTGCCGATCCGCACAAAACGCGCGTCCCTATCGCTCGGGGGAACCGCCCCGGTGTGATCGCAAGGTGCCCGCCCCGGTCGAGTCTCGGTCGCGGCGGACCGCCCGACCTCGGCACCTCTGCGGTGCGAGGTAACGGCTCGTGATGATCGGGGCCAACGACGAGCGAGCTCGTGCGGGCAAGCCGCTCATTCCCGCCGGATATGGCGCGGCGAGCCGTATCCATCAGCAGCGATCAGAGGCACGCGGGTTGGTCCTCGGCGACGCCGACGCCTCGTCGCGTCGATTCATCGTCGATCTCACGCACCAGTCCCGTCGTTAGCATCAGCCCAACGAGAGCGTTGAGCTTTGTGTACTGCCGTGGGTCAACCGTGTGGGCGACTGCATGACGGTTGAAGCAATCCGGCACCTCGTCTCCGGAACCGGAGTTGAAACGAGTCAGAGCGGCCGGGATGGTGGAAGCAACCAGCCAAAAGCGGAGATAGGGCATCGGTACTTTATCCGGATTCTCGTCTAGCTCCTTCGCGGCCGCAGCAAAGCTGAGGCCGAGCACTCGATTGACTACATCAGCCAACACCGATGCGACTGTGGTTTGAGCAGGAATCGGAAGGTGGGCTTCGAAAGCATCAAGTGCCTGGTCCAAGGCGATAACAAGATGAGCTGTGCCGTCGCCGCTGACCTCCTTTAGGCAGGCGCGGCAGTCAGCGACCACTTCTTCTGCGTGCGCCAAGAGAATGCTGGGTCGATCAGCCGGTTCGGCCTCCACCAACTCGATTATCACTGTTGGCCGAGGGACATGAACGAGTGACCAGCCAGTCTCGGAGACCAGACCATACATATCTGACCAAGAAACCTGATCGGGCCAGTTCGGCGGATCGATCTCACGCCACAGTTCCGCCCTGCGTGCCAACAGCTCGCTCAACCCCGGGGGCATGGCCGTCGCTGCCTTCAGGGCCTCGCTCAACCCCGGGGGCATGGCCGTCGCTGCCTTCAGGGCCTCGCTCAACCCCGGGGGCATGGCCGTCGCTGCCTTCAGGGCCTCGCTCAACCCCGGGGGCATGGCCGTCGCTGCCTTCAGGGCCTCGCTCAACCCCGTGGGCATGGCCGTCGCTGCCTTCAGGGCCTCGCTCAACCCCGGGGGCATGGCCGTCGCTGCCTTCAGGGCCTCGCTAAACCCCGTGGGCATGGCCGTCGCTGCCTTCAGGGCCTCGCTAAACCCCGTGGGCATGGCCGTCGCTGCCTTCAGGGCCTCGCTAAACCCCGTGGGCATGGCCGTCGCTGCCTTCAGGGCCTCCAAAACCCTAGGGCGGCCGAGAGCGGCCCACGCCGCAGAAGCTGACCGGCGAGTTTCGTAGGCACGCTGGCGATGGCCGGGCGAGCAGTACTTCGGCGTCGGGCCGCGTTGCCCGGGCGGCACAAACGTCCTACCGCACCAGACGCATCGTCGGCGCTCATTACTCGTCACGTGACGAGTTTGCCATGTGTCGCCCTACGGGTGGGCGATGCAACGGAGAGGATCCGGTCCGCAGCCCTGTAATTGCGCGCTCGGCGATCTCAGGAGGCGCGTCGCCAGCTCGCGGCGGAGAAGCGCACGCGCCTTCCGACGCAATCCACGGACTCGACCGCACGACCCGAGCCGAGCCAAGCGCGCGCCTGAACATGCCGGGAGCCCGGGGTTCGTTTGCCCACCACGCGGGCCACCTCACCGCCGACGCCGGAAGTCCCCCCGACGAGACGGTCAACTCCGCGAGCGTCATCTCGATGGGCCCGTCGTCCGCTCGGCAGAGGTGCTCAAGGAGGGGGTCGTACTTGGCCGTGGAAACAGTTACCTGGGCGACCGCCCGTGTAACAGCACTTCCTTCGCACCCGATAACGGTTTACCTCTGCACTGGCAGGCGGAGTTTCTCGCCCGGGTAGATGACGTCGGGGTTGCCTGAGCGGAGGAGATCACGGTTCGTCTCCACCAAGGAAGTCCAGTAGGCGCGAATCTCGGGAACCTCGATCTCACCCGCAGAGCGTCCTGTCGCCTTAGCGAGCTGACGCTCGGCGACGCGCCAAAGGTTGTCGCCGGGCTGCACCATGTACGTCATCAGGGTCTCGGATGTCTGGGAAACTGGCTCGGTTCGGGGCGGTACCGACGTGGGAGTCGGCTGTGGTGGAACATGGTCGGCTGCCCGGGCCGTCGTCGTGGTAGCTGCCTTGGACTCGTTCGCGGGCCCCCTCACACCGCCGTCTCCGGCTGGGCGCGGCCGATATGCAGGGTTGGACGCCGGCTCGCCTAGGTTGGTTTGCCGGTCGAGCTGGATGACCACGGGGGAGGGTGCACGCGGCTCGGCGCTGGCGATGGTGGTAGCACCGAACGTGGAACCGGCGAAAATGCTGGTGGCCAGGATCCCGTCGACGACCCGCCTAACTGGAGCAAGGGTGGCCCATTCCACGCTCTGGACGAGGGTGGGCACCCTGGTCAAACGGGCCAAGACGTAGAGAACGGTGGTGGCCGCGAGCCACCAGGCCACCACGAGACCAGCGAGGCGGACCACCTCCACTAAGGCGTCCTCGGGTGGCGTGTCCGCAAGCCACCGCCCCAGGTTGCCCCAGTCGATCGCTCCGGATGACTCAAGTCGGTGGAGCACTAGGAGCGCCGCGGACTCAGCGGCGACAACAGCGGCGAGTGACGTGATCTGGCGAATCCGCATGCGGTTAGTGTAAACAAGGGGACACGACTGGGCGAGCGCTTCGGAGGCTCTCAGCATGTGTTCGGCGACACAACCGGAACACTGAGACGATGGATCCGGGTGAGAGCGACCTCGACCGTGCCATGCGAGAGCTCCGGATTGAGCACCGGCTGGAGCAGGAGGATCTGGAGGAGGCGGTCGAGCTCGCCGAGCGCGCTGGCCGCACGCTCTCGGAGGTCGCGCTCGAGTTTCTGTACCGGGGCGACTCGATCCGGGTCAGGGTGGGCGAGAGGACCTGGAATGGCCTCGTGGTCCATGTCGGCACGGGCGTCATGACCCTTCGCACCCAAGCCGGCGCCGAGGTCGACGTCGACTACAAGGGCCTGACGTCGATGCGCGTCATCGAACGGGCCCGGCTGGGGGGCCGGCCACGAGTCTCGAGGCACCCAGGCGAGCTCGTGGCCCGCCTGCGGGAACTGGCGAACACCGAAGAGAAGGTGGAACTCGGGGGGCGGCGGCTGGAAGCCGTGGCGGGGATTGTCCAAGTGGTGGCCCGCTCCCACGTGGAGTTCACGACCAGTGATGGCGGAGCGTGGATCCTGCCGCTGGGAGAAATCGACTACCTCATCCGCTCTTCCGAGGCTTCGCCGTAGGCCGGCGGGCGCGGCGAGCCGCAGCCTTCCGCGGGGGCGGAGCCGGCTCGTCGTCCACCTCCTCGTTCAGCGCCTCCTCCATCACGGCCGGGTCTCCGGGCTCCACCATGTGCTTGCGCAGCGTCTTGAGCACGTCCTCGAGGAAGAAGTGGAACTTGCGGCTACCGGGAAGGCGGCTGGCGGGGAGGCGCCCGTCCGCCGCCATCATCAGCACGGTACGGGGGTTGATGTCGAGCAGCTCGGCGACCTGGGCCGTGGAGATGATGGGGGGATATTGCTGTCGAATCCTCTCGAAGCCGTCGTCGGCCGCTTCGGGGTCCACGAGGCGACTATAGGCAGCCACGGTCGTCCAGGACAATCACCGCGCGCTGAAACAGGTCAGACTTCGTTAAGATACGCCAATAAGCACCAGTCGCCCTTGACCTACGTTCAGGCCCTCATTATCGTCACCTGAACTTCTCCTCTTGTTCCATCGAACCTGGGCGGCGGCGGATGGCGCAGACCACCTACACACGCAGCAGGCAGGGCTCCGCAACGCACGAGCGGCCGCCTCCACCGCCACCTCGCCGTTCGCTCCTCTCTCGCTTCACGCTGGCCCACGGGTTGATGGTCCTCTCGGGTCTGCTGGCGTTCGTGCTCGTTGCCGCCGGCCTTGCCGACCGGGGCGAGGTGGTCAGCGTGGCGGTGGCCAGGTCCGACATTCCCGCTGGCACCGTCGTCACCACCGAGCTGGTCACCTCCTCCGAGCTGCCCGCCGACTCACCGCTGGCCAAGACCGTGGCCACGCTCGAGGGCCTGAGGGGCGCCCGCTGGATCACGGCACAGCCCATCCCGGCCGGAAACCCCATCCGGCGCAGCGAGCTCGCCCAGGGCGAGCAGGCCAACACCCTGCGGTCGATGAGCATCCCTGTCCCCCGGGAACACGCCGTCGGCGGGGGCCTTGCCGTCGGTGACCGGGTCGACGTCATCGACGTGGTGGAGGGCCGGGCCGCCTTCGTGGTGGCCGGCGCGCAGGTGACCAAGGTCGCCACCCCCAGCTCGGCTGGCGGCATTGCCGGTGACGTATCCCGACAGTTCTTCGTCGTCGTCCAGGTGGATGCCCACCAGGCGCTGGCCATCACCGAGGCGCTGGCCGACGGCAAGGTGGACGTGGTGCGCTCCACCGGCGCTCCGCCCATAGGGCGGGGGACAGCTACCCCCGGCGCGGGCGGCTGACCCGGTGGGTGGGCGCCAGGTGTGGTCGGCGGGCGTCATCACAGTCAGTCAGGCCGTGGGGCAAGCCCCCTCAGGGGTGCGAATCGGGTGAGCGAGTTCACCGTCGGTGTCGTCTACACGTCGCGAGAGTGGCGCCCCGCCTTCCAGCGCTACGTCCGTGACCATGTCGGCGGCGTGTCACTGCGCTTGGTCCGCGACTCTCGCATGGCACTCGAGGAGCACGTCGATGTGCTCATCGTGGACGACGAGACTTCGTTCCTCACCCCGCCTTTTGTGGCCTCGCTGAGGGAGCGGGGGGTGAAGGTGGTCGGCCTGCACGATGCGAGCGATGTCGAGGGCCACGGTCGCACGCTTCTCGAGCGTCTCGGCGTCGACCGGGCGCTGCCGGCCACGCTGGTCCCCGAAGAGCTACTGGAGCAGCTGCGCCAGCTCGCCCCGGAGGTCGGGCTCGACGCTCGCTTCGACGAGGTCGTCGCTGGTGTGGCGCTCGAGAACCCGTCCGAGCGTTCCCTCGTCCTTGCTGTGGGAGGCCCGGCCGGCGCGGGTGCGACCGAGGTCACCGTCGCTCTGGCCGACGTGACCAGCGCCCGGCGAACGGTGTTGGTGGATGTGGATGAGGTGGCCCCCGGCGTGGCCCGGCGCCTCCAGCTCGGTCTGCACCCCCACCTGCTCACCGCCCTCGATGAGCTACGCGGAGCGGGCCTCGGCAGCCAAGGAAACGAGCAAGGCCAGCCCCTGCAGCGGGCGCTGGCCCAGCCAGCGGTGCTCGGCGGCCGGCGCCTTGGCTTCGACGTCATCGTCGGCCTGGCCAACCGCGGCGACTGGCAGCTGCTGCGCGGCGACGACGTCCTGGGCCTGATCGACGAGCTGGCCAGGAGCTGGGAATGCGTCGTGGTCAACCTGGGCCCGCACCTGGAGGATCTCACCCGCTACGTCGATCGCTTCGGGGCATCGCGCGCTGTGGTCGGCGACGCCGACCGCATCGTGGGCGTGTGCGAGGCCTCCCCTCGTGGCGTCCTGCGGTTCCTCGACTGGCTCGTGGAGGTAGCCGAGCTGGCACCCGACCAGACCGTGGACGTGGCCGTGAACCGCACGCCGCGGTCCCGCTTCCGCCCCGCCGAGCTCGAAGAGCAGCTGCGGGAACATGGCGGGCCACGCCTGGCCTCGGTGACGTTCCTGCCCGAGGACCGCCGGGTCGCCAGTGCGACGTGGGACGGCGTTCTCGTGCCCCGCAGTCGGTTCAGGGACGGGATCGAACAGCTGGCCGCCCATGTGGCGGGCGCGCCTGCCCCCTCGCGACGGAGGAAGGTCCGGCGGTGACGGCACCCGGAAGCTCCAGGGACGTAGCGCCCGATCCGACTTCCGATGCAGCGCCTCACCAGCGGCGGGCAAGTCCGCCCGGACAAGGTCAGAACACGACCGATGGCCCCCGCCAGAGGCCACGGCGGGACAGTCGCGGACCGGCCCACCCGGACCAGGGCCGGCCCTCGTCGCCGACACCTCGACCGTCCGTTGACGCCTACGAGCTCCTGCGTTCAGAGGTTCTGGCCGCAATCCAGGCCCGGAGGGTGGACGCCAGCGACGACGACGCGGTGCGCCAGCTGGTGCGAGACCTGGTGGAGGGCTACCAGGCGCAGGCCCGGAGCGGCTTCGGCGGTCGACCGCTGGCCGACCCGGGCGCCATGGTCGCCCGCCTGTGTCAGTCGGTGCTGGAGTTCGGGCCCCTCACCCCCTTCGTGGTCGGGGCAGAGGTGTTCGAGGAGATCCTGGTCGTGGGCGGCGACGTGGCCTATGTCGACAACGAGGGCCGCCTGGCCATGCTCGACGAGCCGTTCACCGAGTCGGAGATGCGCAGCATCATCGATCGCCTACTGGCCACCGTGGGTGCGTCGGTGGACGAGAGCCAGCCCATGATCCAGGCCCAGATCCTCGACGGCCAGGGCCGCCTGGGCGTGGTCATCCCCCCCATCGCCGAGCGACTGAACGCCAGCCTCCGGCGCTACGTGATGCGCGACGAGACCCTGGAGGGGCTCATCGCCTGGGACGCCTTGACACCGCCAGCCGCCAGCCTGCTGGCCGCGTCGACGTACACACCCACCGGGGTGGTCGTCACCGGCCAGCCGAGCTCGGGCAAGACCAGCCTGGCCAACGCCATCCTGCGGGCCGCACCGGAGACGCTGCGGGTGATCTGTTGCGAGGACACCCCGGAGATCAACCCCGAGCACTTGACGCCGTTTCGCTGGCGCACGCGCCGGGCCGGACCGGACGGCGGCGGCCACGTCTCGCTGCGGGACCTGGTGCGCATGGCCCTCGGCATGCGCCCCGACCTGATCGCCGTGGGCGAGGTGCGCGGCGCCGAGGCCTACGAGCTGACCCGGGCCGGCAACGCCGGCTGCGGCATGATCACCACCCTCCACTCCAACTCCGCCCGGGCCGGCCTCCAGGCGCTCATGTCCACCGCCATCATGGCCGGCCAGAACGTCGACGCAGCCCAGGTGCGGTCGGTGTTCTGTTCCATCGTGGACCTGGTCGTCCACCTCGAGCGCGAACCGCTGCAGGTGAAGCGCCCCGGCCAGGGCCGCATCCGCCGCCAAGTCATGGAGATCGCAGCCATCCCGCCCCTGCAGGGTTCGGAGTCCGACTTCGCGGTCGAGCCCATCTTCGTGCGCGAGGAGCTGGGGGCGCCGCTGCGCTGGACCGGCGCCCCCTTGCCCGACGAGCTGCGGGTCCGCCTCGACCGAGCGCTGCGCTCCCGCAGCGCCACGGTCCAGGGCATCCTCGACGGCAAGGACGTGCTGGTATGACGCTGCTGGCGGCCCTGGCGACGGGGGTGTTCGCCTACCTGCTGGCCGGCCTGTTGACGGGCCACGCCCCCCGGGCCCTAACCGGCCCCCGCCCCCGGCGCCGGGACCGGGTCTCGTGGTTGCGCCAGGCGGGCGTTAGCGTGACCCCGGCTCAGTTCCTCGGCGTCTCGGCGGCGGGGGCAGCTGCCACCTTCCTGGTGGTGTGGGCGCTGAGCGGCGCCCTGCCGGTGGCGTTGGCGCCGGCGCTGGCGGTGGGCGGCCTGCCCAAGGCGTGGTTCGCCCGCCAGCGCGACCGCCTGGCCCAGCAGCGCGTCTCGGCCTGGCCCGACGCCCTGCGGGACCTCGTCGCCCACCTCCAGGCGCCCATGTCGTTGCGCCGGGGCCTGGTGGAGCTGGGCCGGACCGGGCCCGAGCCCCTGCGGGCGGCCTGGCAACGCTACGAACGGCTGACGGCGGCCCTGGACCACCGGGCGGCCCTGGAGACGGTGCGGGCCGAGCTGGCCGACCCCGTGAGCGACCGGGTCATCGAGGTGCTCGTGGTCGCCCACGAGCAGGGGGCCGGGGTTGTCATCGACGTGTTGCGTGACCTGGCCGACGCCACGGCCAAGGACATCCGTCTGAGGGAGGAAATCGAGACCGCCCAGCTGGAGCGGCGCATCGAGGCGGCCAGCGCCGTGGTGCTTCCCTTCGCCGTGCTCGTCCTGCTGTGTTCCACCTCGCCGCCCTACCGCGACTTCTACTCCTCGACGGGAGGGGCGGTGGTGATCGTGGTGGGCTCGGCCATGGCCCTGGCCGGGATGGTGCTGATTCGCCGACTGGCCCGGGTGCCGGCGGAGAGCCGGGTGCTCAGCGCCACCGGGGTGGGCCGGCGGTGAGCATGGCGGACCCGGCGTCGGTGCTGGCGGCTCTTTCGGCGGCGGTGGCGGTGGCCACGGCGGTGTGGCTGGTGCTGCCCCCGCCCCGTCGGCTGGCGGTCCGGATCACGCCCTATGCCCAGCTGAGCCGGTCCCGCCTCGGCGCCGGTTACGCCGACACCGCGGTGCTGGTCCCGCCGAGCGCTCCGAGCGGCGTGGTGGCGGACGTGGTCGGCCCCATCGGCCGTCGCCTGTCCGAGGGCCTCGGCCGCCTGCTCGACGTCGGGGACCGTTCCGGAGTCGAGCTGCGGCTTCGCCAGGGCGGCTTCCGGGACACCTCGCCCGAGCAGTACCGGATGCGCCAGCTGGGGTGGACGGTGGGAGGCCTGACGCTGGGTGCCGCCCTGGGTCTGCTCTCGGGAGTGTCGGCGGCCACCGTGCTGGTGATGGCGGCACTGGCGGGCTACTTCGGCGCCACCCGGTGGCGAGGCAGGGTGGACCGGGCCATCGGCGAACGGCGCGAGGCCATGCGCAGCGAGCTGTACACGGTGGCCCAGCTGCTGGCCGTCTACATCCGCACCGGCCATGGGCCGGTCGAGGCTGTGCGGGAAGTTGCGTCCCGGGGCCTGGGCCCGGTGGCGGCGGAGCTCCGGGAGGCAGTGAGCTGGATCACCGGCGGCACGGTCCCCCACCAGGCCTACGAGCGGCTGGCCGAGAGCACGGCCGAGCCCCTGGCCGCCCGCCTCTATCGCCTCCTCGGCTCGGCCACCACCTCGGGCGGCGACATCGCCCATGCCCTGCTGGCGCTGAGCGACGACGTGCGCAGCGAGCGTCGAGACGCCGTGGCCAGAAGCGCCATCCGCCGGCGCAACGCCATGTTGCTTCCCCTGCTCGTGCTGATCGCACCGACCATGTTGTTGTTCATCGCCGCGGCGCTGCCGCACGTCATCTTCGGAAGGTAGAGAACGGAGGACACATGCACCGACTGGTCCAGGCGTGGGCGTGGCTGGTGGCCACGCGTGCCAACACGTTCGCCGAGCGGGAGCTCGACCCGGAGGGCGGCCAGGCCGTCAATGAGTGGCTGGGCCTGTCCGCCCTGGCCATCGTGGCCATCGTGGCCATCGGGGCTGCCCTCAAGACGCTGGGCGTCGACATCATCGAGTGGATCCGCTCCCAGCTCGGCCTCTGACCCCCAGGAACCTATGACGCCCGCCGGGTTGTTGCCACCGCAGTCGGAGGACCGCGTCGAGCGCCGCGCCGCCGGCGAGGTCGGGTCGGCGGCACCCGCCTACGTCTTGGCCGTGGGCCTGTCCCTCATCTTCTTCGTCCTCCTGGTGCAGTTCGTGGTCTGGCAGTACGGCAGAGGCGTCGTCCGCTCCGCCCTCGACGAGGGGGCACGGGTAGGTTCACCGGCCCAGGCCGGCCCAGCCGACTGCGAGGCGCGGGCACGCGCCGTGGTGGCCGACCTCATGGGCGGCGCCATGGGCGACGAGGTGAGGATCCGCTGCACGGAAACGGCGACGCAGGTGCTGGCCGAAGCCACGGTCACCTTCCGGGCCTGGCTTGGTCCCAGCCCGGACTGGTCGTTCAAGGTGGCCGCCAGCGCCCGCAAGGAGTGGTTGCCATCTTGAGGGACGAGCGAGGCAGCGTGGCGGTGGAGCTCCCCCTCGCCCTTGGGCTCTTCCTGGTTCCGATCGCCCTGCTGGTCATCACGGTCCCGGCCTGGCCCGAACGCCAGACCGTGGCCCGAGCGGCGGCCACCGAGGCGGCCCGCACCGCCGTGTTGGCCGACTCGCTCGAGGAGGGCGTCGAGGACGGCAACGCCGCGGTAGCCCAGGCCACCCGCAACTACGGGCTGGACCCCGACCAGTTCAGAGTCGCCTGGGACGGGGGCTTCGGCCGAGGCCAGAGCATGACGGCCCGGGTCACAGTGAGAATGCCGGCCCTGGTGGTTCCGGGCCTTACCGCCGTGGAGGCCTGGTCGTGGACGGCAAGCCACACAGAGCGCGTCGACGACTACCGGAGTCTGCCGTGAGGCACGCCGGTGACGAACAAGGCTCCATAACTCTGTGGGTGCTGGGGCTGTGCATGATGATGGTCTTCGTCGGGGGCATCAGCCTCGATCTGTGGCGGGCGTTCAGCGAGCGACGAGCTCTGGCCGGAGTGGTCGACGCAGCGGCAGTGGCCGGGTCGAACGGCATCGACGTGCCGTACTTCCGGGAGACGAGCCAGCTCCGCCTCGACCCTCCTCTGGCTGAGCGGCTCGCCGGCGACAACCTGGCGGCCCAGTCGGACACCAGGGCGCTGGTGGAGGCGGACGCGTCGTCGACGACAGGAGAGGTCACGGTGACGGCGAAGGGACGAGTGGACTTCACCCTGCTGCGTATCTTCATGGCCGGCGAGGAGCCCTTCACCGTCACCGTCAGGGCGACGGCTGACCCGAGGAGATCGCCATGACCAGAGGACGACGTGCGGCGGCCTGCTTGCTGTTGGTAGCCGTCTCCGCGCTGGAGGCATGCAGCAATGGCGATGACAACGCGGGCCCGACGACCACGATGACTTCGCCGCCAAACGCGACCACGGGAACCTCGACCTCAGCACAGGGAACCCAGCCGCCGACTCTGAACACCAGTGGTGAGGATCTCAACGCCGTGATTCGCAGCATCTTCGAATACCGGACCTGGATATCGCGCCACCCCGACCCAGAGGCGTTCAGGGCTATCTACTCCCAGGAGTGCTCGTGCTTGGCCAACGACCAGGCCAAGTACGTGGAACACGTGGCCAAGGGTCAGCGTTGGGACGACGGCGGCATCGCCGTGCTCGACGTCACCGAGATCGGAAGGGTCAACGAGAACTTCGTGCGCCTGCGGGTCGTGACTCAGCATGGCCCTCAGCGCTTGGTGGACGCCACCGGGAACGTTGTGCGAGAGGGGCCGGGCTGGGATGGCTACGCCTATCTCTACGAGCTGGTGCGTCCGGCGCCGAACGCACCATGGAAAGTGTCTTCCATCAACGAGATCGGCTACCTCGACGGCGGGAGACGGGACTGATGCGCCGACTCTTACCGGTTGCAATTGGACCCCTCATCATGGTTGCTGCCCTGGCGGGCCCAGCCGGCTCCGAGGAGGCCCCCGTGGGTGGTGATGCTCCGCCGCCTCGTCCTGCGGCTCGCTTGGGTGGTCCGGCGACGGGGGATGGCGCGCCAACGCTTGAGGCGGGCTTGCGCTCTTCCTCCCCGGCAGAAAGTGGGGGTCCGACTAGGAGGAAAGGGCGGACGAGCGGGGGTGCCCGCTTCTACTGGCAGTCACTCCCCAGCAACTCGGTCATCTGCGGAAACGACGGGAACTGGTACCCGCGGGCACCGCTGGGCGAGGGCACCGAGGCCGAGGCGACCCTGCCGATGGGTGTGGTCCCTGACCCAGCCAGGGAGGGCTTCGACGTGACCCTATGGGATCGGCAGGCCCAGCTGCCCGTACCAGGTTCCGAAGGCCGAGTGGTCTGCTCCGGTACCGGTGGCGCCGTTCCTCTCCCGCCGGAACCGCCGTCGGCAGAAGAGGTGTGGGACCGCGTCCCGATTCCTGAAGGCCGGATGGGCATCAACCCGGCTCGCGATGGGCTGACGGGCTTGGACACGTGGCTCTGGTACGAAGGGAACGCCGGGCCAGTAAAGCTGCCAGCCATAGAGATCCGCGGCTATGCGGTGACTGCCACCGCCAAGCCAGCGGTGTTCACCTGGAAGATGTCCGATGACCCAGCCTCTCATTACTCCAGCTCCGTCCCCGGCAGCCAGGCGCACCCGGCGGCGATCCACGTCTACCAGACCAAGCGGGATTACAACACCGTGATGGAGGTGGCCTGGGAGGGTTCCTACTCCTTCCGCGGGTTCGGCATCGCCCTGGCCAATCAGCCGCTTGGACGGGTCACCCTCACCAGCGAGCGGCTGTACCACGTGGTCGAAGCCAGAGGTATGCGGCGATGACCGAGGTGATCAGCGTTGAGGTCGACGGCGAGGTCGACGACGGCGGCGGCTTCTCGTCGGGAGATCGCCGACCGCCTCGGTGGGGGTTGCCGGTCGCCATCGCGGTAGCCGGGGTGTTGCTGCTCGCCGTGCTCATCATGGTGGTGCTTCCAGCGCTGACCGGCGCTGACACCAAGTCCGATACCGAGGCTGTGGAAATGGAGGGCCCCGAGGCAACGGCGCAGGAAGGGGCGCCGGCACCGACGCCGGCCGATCCGCGCATCGACGCCGCGGCCAAGGCGCTTGCCGCATGGGGCCAGTTCGCCGTGACCGGCGATATGGCCGTTCTCGAAGGTCTCTTCGACAAGGAGGGTCCGCAGTACCAAGCTCTGATGGACGAGGCCCCACACCTGGCTGCCGTCCGTGACGGACTGACGCCGTATCGCGTCACGCTCTCGAACCCTGCTGTCGCAGTGGGCGACTCTCGGCAGGTCACTGTCGCGGGCACTGTGGTCTGGTCTCGACAACCCGAGGCGGAGCAAGTCTTTGCCTGGGAGGTAGTCCTCCGCCCCAGCCGGGACGCGGGCTGGGTGCTTTGGAGCGTTCAGAACACATGACGGGCTGGCTGCAGTACCGCGAGCAGACACCTACGCCAAGGGCGCGCTTTACACTCTCCCATCCCTCAGGACCCTTGTGGTCGGCGTCCTCATCCGGCGCGGAAGGCGAGGTGTGGTCTCACCACGATCATGCTCCCTGGGCCGCCCCCTTAAGCGCTACGCCCCGCATTCTCTCGACGGTATGCAGCTCAGGAGAGATGCCCAGTCGCTTGGCATCGGTGAAGGGCGCCGGTGTACCTGTTCACGTTCAGTCGCGAGGGCTTGGTGCTTCGCAAGACACTTTTCGACGCGCCCAGTACGGCACCTCGGGGCTACCCGCCGGTGACCCCTCGTCGAACTTTATGGGGCCGTCGCGGCAACTCCACTTCGCTGGTACCTCGCGCCCGCCGGTGTCCCCCAAGCTCGGCGGACCCTGGCGGGGTGCAGGCGATACCGTGCGCCGGTAACGCCCCACCTCACTCCGCCCGCTCCTGGCGCACACGAGCCTCCACGACTTGCAGGTCGGGTTGTTCGACCCGGTTGAGCACCTCGATGTTGCGCCGCACGTCGTTTCTCTCGCGGGCGCGTACCAACAACAGCCCGGCGCTCAGCAAACCTGGATTGATCACAATTCTGGCCAGGCGCGCCACGCGAGCGTCCCGCGCGCCGATCGGGCCTCCCCAGTCGTGACGGTCTAGGGGGGCCAGCTCCGTGGCGAATCGCCACGCCTCGCTGCGGGCCACCTCGATGCTGAACCGCACGACCTCGTCGTCGCGGCGACCGCCCATACGGCCGAGCAAACCGATCCAGGGGGAGATCTCGGCAAGGTCGCGCTCGATGCCCGCCATGAGCAAAGCCAGGATCTCGTTGATGCGGTCGAAGTCGCGGCGTAGGCCGGGCAGGGCCGGGCCAGGAGCCGTCTCGGCTGCCACTATCCCCAGGTCCAGGTTGATGTGGGCGTTGATACCGACCAACAAGTGCTGGAGGATGATCGGCCGAGCGGCGCCAGCGGCCCCAAAGGCGAGCTCCCATGCCCGCGTCGGCTTGCCACCGCGATGGTAAACGTCGAAAGCCGAGAGGTAGCGGGTGGCGAAAGCGACGTCGAGACGCTGCAGGCGCTCCCCGTCGTCGAAGAACCCCGCCGCCAGGCCCTCGGCCACCTTGGCCGTGACCTTTCGGTAGATGGCGGCGAAGTAGCCGTCTCGGCTTCCCGTCTCCAGGGCCCCGTCGATGATGGCGTCGAGGGCCTCGAGTACGTCGTCGACGGTGTGGATGTCAGTGTGTGAGTCGCTCATCACCCGTCCTTATCATCCACGGGCCCAGCCAGCTCGGCCGATCCTCTCGACGCCGACGGTCCCAGTAACGCGTTCCCGACCCCCGCCGGTCAGTTATCCCGGTTCACCGGCAGTGGGTGAACGGGGTTCTACGCGTCGACCGGGATCGCCACATCCAGCATTCCGCGCATCTGCGAACCGGCACTAGCGTCCCGAGTCGTTATCGCGATGCGTCCGGACAGTTCTCGTCTTGTTCGGGATGCAACGCGCAGTCACGTCCCCAGTCTTCGGCTGCGCTCGTCTGCATAAGGACGACTGGCGTGAACAACATCGCAACAGCTCCGAGGCAGGCGGCCACGGTAGCGATGTCGTGGGCGCGAGCGCCGGGAGCCGCTCGCCGGCGAGCAATCACGCCGAGGATGACCGCTATCAAGCCCAGTACGACAGCCGGCAGGACGAGCCAGTAGGCGATGATCACCGCGGCCACCCCCAATACCGCGCTCAGCAGAGCCCACAGGGCCAGCGAATGAGCACCACGTGGAGAGAGGTCGGCTTCGGTGTTCATCATGGTCTCCTTGGTGTGCCGATACCGATTGCACCATGCCTGGAACCAGCGAACTGAACCGCCCCGGGATGAGTGGAGGCTCCATCGCTTGGAAAGGAAGATGGAGCCATGCCAGACAGCCACCCCACCCAGAGGAGGTATCCGCCCGAGCTGCGTGAGCGCGGCGTGCGGATGGTGCTCGAGACCATCGAGCGCCAGAACGGTGATCGCTTCGGCGTGATCACCCGCATCGCCCGCCAGCTCGGGGTCGGGACCGAGTCGCTGCGCAACTGGGTTCGCCAGGCCGAGATCGGCGGCGGCGCCCGCCCGGGCCTCAGCACCGAGGAGGCACAGCGCATCAAGGAGCTGGAGCGGGAGAACCGAGAGCTCAAGCGGGCCAATGAGATCTTGAAGTCGGGAGGCTGTCGCACGAATCCTGACCATCCCGCCCGCGTTTCGCGCTGGCGCGGATCATGGTGGGCGTGGCTCATAACTTCCTCGCAGCGGATCGTGGCCAGCTCTTGTTGATGCCTCCGTCGGTGGCCGAGTGGCTGCCGGAGGATCATCTCGCTTGGTTCGTGCTCGACGCGGTGGCCGAGCTTGACCTGACCCAGTTCGTCACCGCCTATCGCCCTGACGGGCGGGGCGGGGCGGCCTATGACCCGACGATGATGGTGGCGCTGCTCGTGTACGCCTACTGCGTTGGAGAGCGGTCGAGCCGGTCGATCCAGCGCCGCTGCGTCGAGGACATCGCCTTCCGGGTGCTGGCGGCGAATCACGCCCCGGATCACGCCACGATCGCCCGGTTCCGGGTGACGCACCAGGAAGCCTTGGCGGGCCTGTTCGCTCAGCTGCTCGGCCTGTGCGAGCGTGCGGGGATGGTGCGCCCGGGGCTGATCGCCATCGACGGCACGAAGATGGCTGCAAACGCCTCCCGGGACGCCAATCGCAGCGCCGAGCAGTTGGCCAAAGAGATCCTGGAGGAGGCTGCAGCGGCCGACGCCGCCGAGGACGAACTGCACGGCGACGCCAGCGGTTCGGAACTGCCCGAAGGGATGGCACCGAAGGGCCGGCGGGCCAAGCTTCGGGTGCTACTCGATGAGCTCGAGGCCGAGGCGGCAGAGAAGTCCTATGAGGCGCATCTCGAACGACGCGCTGCGCAGGAGGCAGCGACGGGTCGACCGGTCCGGGGACGGCGACCCAAGCCAGACTCGGCGACGCACCGGTCTCGCCAGCACGCCAACACCACCGATCCCGACAGTCGGCTGCTCAAGGCCAAGGCCGGCTACGTCCAGGGCTACAACGCCCAGGCAGCTGCGACCCGTGATCAGGTCATCGTGGCGGCCTCGGTGTCCAACGGCGCGCACGACGCCCCGGAGTTCACGCCGGTGCTCGACGAGACGAAGGCCAACCTACGACGAGCGGGTAGCAAGCGCCGAGTCCGGACGGTGATCGCCGATGCCGGCTACTGGAGCAACGACAACATCAGCACCCGAGGCGTCGAGGCGATCATCGCTCCTGGCAAAGCTGGCAAGCTCGGTGAGATCGCCGCGACCGAACGGGCTCGATCCGAAGTTCTCGATCAAGTCGAGCGCGGCGAGATCACCAAGCCCGACGCTGCCGAACACCTCGGCGTCACCAGAACACGGCTTAACCAACTCCTGCGCAACCGACGTCGCGGCTCCCCCGAGACGCTCACCACTGCGATGGCCGACAAGCTCTCGACACCAAGGGGTCGTCGGCTCTACCGACAGCGCGCCGCGTCGATCGAGCCCGTGTTCGCGCAGACCAAGCACAACCGCAGGTTCCGCAGCTTCTCCCGCCGCGGGCTCGCCGCCGCCGACAGCGAGTGGAAGCTCATCGCCGCCACCCACAACCTCCTCAAACTGTGGCGGCAGCCCGCACCGGCAGTCGCCTGAGAGCGGTCCAGTCCCCATCAGCACACGACCCGAAGCCGTTCGGGACGCCGCCCCGATCCACTCGTCGGACGAACTTCGTGCGACATCCTCTCGGCAGCGGTTTTCTTCGGGGCGGAGCTCGACCGCCGACACACGAAGTGATCGCCTACATCGACTCCCACCGGGACGCCTTCGGGGTCGAGCCGATCTGCACCACCCTGCAGGTCGCCCCCTCCAC
>JALZKD010000028.1 GCA_030859405.1 Actinomycetota bacterium
GTGGAGCGGATGGACCAGCGTCACGACTGCGGCCAGACCCTCGAGGTCCAACCGGACTGGATCGTGCGACAGAACAAGTGGCGAGCGGCCCGGTACGGCGTCGAAGCTGAGATCATCGTCGACGTCGATGGTGGCGTGGTTCCCATCCGAGGCGCGCTGCGCCGCCTGGTGGACGAGCTGGCGCCCATTGCCAACCAACTCGGGTGTGAGAACGAGCTGAGCGGCATCCTCGCCATGGCCGAACGGCCGAGCTACGTGCGCCAGCGGGAGGTGGTCGAGAGCGGCGGCTCTCTCATCGACGTGGTGGACTCCCTGGTCACCGAGCTCCGGAGCGGCCAAGCGTGGCAGGGTTCGAAGGAAACCGCCCAGTGACGTCCGGAGCGCTCCCTCAGGTCACTACTCGGAAGAGCTCCTCCATGGTGGTGCCGCCAGCGGCGACCTTGCGCAGGCCGTCCTCGCGAAGGGTGATCATCCCCTGCTCTATGGCCAGCTGCTGCACCGTCTCCGACGATGACCGGCTCAAGACCAGCTGGGTGATGTCCTCGGTGATGGGCATGACCTCATGGATGGCGAACCGGCCCTTGTAACCCGATCGTGAGCACGTACCGCAACCGACCGGGCGGTAGAACCGCGGGGAGTCGACGGTGGCGGCGATGGTCTCGTTCCACCCGGCGCTGGTCAGCTGCTCCGCCGACGGTTCGAAGGGTTGCTTGCAGCGTTGGCAAAGGCGTCGCACGAGACGCTGGGCCAGCACGCAACTGAGGGCTGAGGTGACGAGGAAGGGTTCCACTCCCATCTCCAGCAGCCGAGCAGGTGTGGAGGCTGCGTCGTTGGTGTGAAGCGTGGAGAGAACCACGTGGCCCGTGAGGGCGGCCTCGACGGCAATGGTGGCAGTCTCCCGGTCGCGGATCTCACCCACGAGCACGATGTCGGGATCGGCCCGGAGTATCGAGCGCAGGGCACTGCTGAACGTGAGCCCGGCCTTGCGGTTGACCTGGACCTGCTTGATGCCGGCCAGGTGGTACTCGATCGGGTCCTCGACGGTGATGATGCCTCGCTGAGGATCGTTCAGCTCGCTCAGGCTGGCGTAGAGGGTGGTCGACTTGCCCGAACCGGTTGGGCCGGTGACGAGAATGGCCCCCCAAGGCTGCCGGTAGCTGGCGCGGTAGCGATCGAGGGTCTCGGGAAGGAAACCCAGCTCGGCGATGCTCAGCAGCCCGCCGGACTGGTCGAGGATGCGGATGACGAGCGCTTCGCCCTGGCTCGTGGGGAGGGTAACGAGGCGAAGGTCGACCTTGCCGGACGACACGGCGATGGTGGTTCGCCCGTCCTGGGGAAGGCGCCGCTCGGCTATGTCCAGGTTGCCCATGATCTTGATCCGGCTCACCACGCTGGCCTGTATGGCTCGGGGAACGGTCATCACGTCCTGGAGAACGCCATCAACCCGGAAGCGGATGCGCAGATCTCGCTCGCCCGGCTCCAGGTGGATGTCCGACGCCCGCCCCTGGACGGCGCGGGTGATGAGCTCGTTGACGAACATCACGACCGGAGCGTCCTCGGCGGCTTCCCGCAGGTTGGACAAGGGGCTGGCGAGCGCTTCCTCCTCCGCGCTGTCGGAGGCCTGGCGCATCATGTCCTCGGCCTTCGAGTTCCACACCCGGTCGATGGCCCGCACGAGCTGGCCCGCCTCGGCCATGACCGGCTTCACGTCGTGGCCGGTCATGCTCCGGATGTCGTCGAGGGCGAAGACGTCGACCGGGTTGACCATGGCCACGACCAGGCGGTTCTCCTCCCACCCGATGGCCAGGACCCGGTGACGGCGAGCGAAGGACTCTCGCACCAGACGGCTGGCGGTGAAGTCGGGGACGTGCTCGTCGAGATCGACGAACGCCAGCCCGTCCTGGAGCGCCAGGCCGGCCACGAGTTGCACATCGGTGATGAACCGGCGGGATACCAGAATCCTCCCCAGGCGCTCACCGGTGTTTCGTTGCTCGACGAGCGCGGCCGCCAGCTGCTCCTCGGTCACGACCCCGTCAGCCAAGAGGAGGTCGCCGAGGCGCTTTTCGCTCGGAGCATGGGCCAGGTCCACCTCGTGTATCACCACAGGGTGGTTATCGGCCGAGCAGGCCGGTAGATGAAGCCATAACGACTGCTCGGGGCGCGCGGTAGCCTGCGGCTCCAGGGCCAAACGGGGGAAGCGCAGGAACCAGCTTGAACCACGTCTCCGAGAGGCACGAGGCCGGCTCCGTGACCACCGAAGTCGACCGCGCCACCGTGTTGGCCGAAGCCGGTCGGGCCCTGCTCAGCTCACTGGATCCCGAGGCCACCCTCGTGGGGTTGGCGGGGGTCATGGCCGACCGCCTGGCTGACTGGTGCACGGTCACCGCCGTCGACGCCCAAGGCGTCCTTCGCCGGGCAGCGGTGGCATGGGGTGGTTCCGATGGCGACGAGGCCCTCCTCGGCCTGATGGAGCGCCTGCCGGCGGGGACGGGACCGGAGACCGACGTGGAGAGCACCATCGCAACCGGGCGCTCCCAGCTCGTCCCCGAGGTCTCCGACGAGGAACTCATCCGCGTGGTCAGCGATCCCGACGAGGCTTTACTGCTTCGTCACGTCGGGTTCCGGTCGCTGATGGTCGTGCCCCTCGTGGGGCGGGAGGCCACGCTGGGGGCGGCGACGCTGGTGAGAGGCGAGTTCGGAGGCCGTTACGGTCCGAAGGAGCTGCACCTCGCCGAGGAGCTCGCCACCCTGGGCGGGTTGGCCGTCGACAACGCTACCCGCCACGTCGCTCTGGGGGCTGCTGAACGGCGCTTCCGGACCTTCGTCGACAGCTTGGGCGCCATCTTGTGGGAAGCGGACCCGTCCACCCTTTCGTTCTCCTTCGTCAGCCGCCGGGCCGAGGACCTGTTGGGGTTCCCGGTCCAGCGCTGGCTCGAGGAGGAGGACTTTTGGGCCAGGGCGATCCATCCCTCCGATCGGGACTACACGGTCAGCTATCGACGGGTCGCCGTCGCCGAGGGCCGCGACCACGAGCTCGAGTACCGCATGGTGGCAGCCGACGGGCGCAAGGTGTGGTTTCAGGACGTCGCCCACGTGGACGTGGGCGACGACGGCCGCCCGCGTCGCCTGACGGGTGTCATGGTGGATGTGACCGGGCGCAAGCGCGCCGAGCACGTGCTTTGGGAGAGCCACCAGCGACTCGCTTCTCTAGCCCGCACCCTTCAGAGGAGCCTCCTCCCTCCGCACCTTCCCGAGATCCCAGGCCTGGACGTGGCTGCCCGGTACCGCGCCGCCGAGGACGGCTTGGAGGTCGGCGGCGACTTCTACGACCTGTTCGACACCGGCGGGGACGGATGGGGAGCGGTGATGGGTGACGTGTGTGGCAAGGGACCTGAAGCCGCGGCCCTCACTGCCGTGGCCCGCCACACCGTGCGCGCCGCCGCCATGCGAGAGCCTCGTCCGAGCGCAGTGCTGGTTCAGTTGAACGACGCCGTCTTGCACCACGACACCGACGAGCGGTTCTGCACCGCCGTCTACGGGCGGGTCGTGCCCAAGCCAGAAGGGGTGAGCCTCTCGCTGTCCTGCGGCGGCCACCCGCTCCCGCTGGTGCTACGGCGCGATGGCTCGGTGGAGACCGCTGGGCGCCCGGGCACGCTCCTCGGCCTGTTCGAGGATCCCGACCTGAGCGACTCAGAGGTCGAGTTGGCGCCGGGGGATGCGGTTGTGCTCTTCACCGACGGCGCCACAGAGGCCAAGCGCAGGCACGTGCTTCTCGGCGAGGACCGTCTCCGGGCCATCGTGAGCACCTGCGCCGGGCTGAGGGCCGAGGATGTGGCCCGGCGGGTGGAGGATGCCGTCCTCACCTTCCACGACGAAGGAACACCCAAGGACGACCTGGCCATCATGGTGCTCCGGGTCCCCGAGATGCACGGGTCCTGACGCCCTCAGCGCCGGGGTACGGACAACCAATGGACCCCGTTGACGCCTTGGAGCGCATTGCCTACCTCCTCGAGCGCGGGGGGCAGCCCCGGTACCGGGTGCGAGCCTTTGGCGGCGCGGCGCGCACGATCCGCGAGCTGACCCGGGAGGAGCTGGAGGGGCGGGCCGCCAGCGGACGGCTGCGCGCTCTTCCGGGCATCGGCGAGAAGACCGAGCAGGTGATCAGGGAGGCGCTGGCGGGCGAGATGCCGGCGTACCTGAGGCGCCTGGAGGGGGAGGTGATCGAGAGCGAGCCGGGACCGGGGCATGAGTTGCGCCAGCTCCTGAAGGGCGACTGCCACACCCACTCCGACTGGTCCGACGGGGGCAGCCCCATACACGACATGGCCCGAGCTGCGCGCCACATCGGTCACCAGTACATGGTGCTGACCGATCACTCGCCCACGTTGAAGGTCGCCAACGGGCTGTCGCCGGAGCGTCTCCGCCGTCAGCTGGAGGTGCTGGACGAGGTCAACGCGGAGCTGGCCCCGTTCCGGGTCCTCACCGGAATCGAGGTCGACATCCTGCCCGATGGTTCTCTGGACCAGGAAGAGGACCTGCTCTCTGCCCTGGACGTGGTGGTGGGCAGCGTGCACTCGAAGCTGCGAATGGAGACCGCACTTATGACGGCCCGCATGGTGAAAGCCCTGCGCAATCCCCATCTGGACATCCTGGGTCATTGCACGGGCCGCATCCTCGTAGGGCGGGGACGACCCGAGTCCACCTTCGACGCCCAGACCGTCTTCGCCACCGCCGCCGAGCACGGCAAGGCGGTGGAGGTCAACTCCCGTCCCGAGCGTCTGGACCCGCCCAGACGGCTTCTTCGCCTGGCGGTGGAGACGGGCTGCGCTGTTAGCATCGACAGCGACGCCCACGCACCTGGTCAGCTCGAGTGGCAGCTCTACGGCTGCGTGCGGGCAGCGGAATGCGGGGTGGATGCCGCTTCAGTGGTCAACACCAAAGGCGCTGACGGCCTGGTGGCCTGGGCCGCGAGCCACGGCTGACGCGCTGAAGAGCTCATGACGGCCTTTTCCCCTTTGCTTGGCGCGGTACATGGCGGTGTCGGCGTCAGCAATGAGGGTATCCGGGCGGGTCTCGTTTCCGGCGGCCACGGCGATGCCGATGCTCGCGGTGAGCGACGTCTCGCCGTCGCCAAGGATGAAGGGGCGACTCATGGCGGCGTTGACGCGCTCGGCGATGGCCACGGCGTCGTTCTCGGACGTGATGTCCTCGCACAGAACGGTGAACTCGTCACCCCCGTGGCGTGCAGCAGTGTCCCCCGGCCGCAGACCGGCACGCAGGCGGTTGGCCACGGCCACCAGGAGCTCGTCACCCACGTGATGGCCGAGGTTGTCGTTCACCTCCTTCAAGTTGTCGAGCTCGAGGAAGAGCACTGCGACGGTGGCGGGGCCGCGCCCCGTGCGGCCCAGCGCCACGCTCAACCGATCGACGAACAGCGTACGGATGGGGAGGCCTGTGAGGGCGTCGTGCAGGGCCAGATGCACGAGCTGGATCTCGGCCCTCTTGCGGGCGGTGATGTCATCGTGGGTGACGAGGGCGCCGGCCCCCTTCACCGCCAGCGCCGAGGCCCGCAAGGTGAACCACAGTTCATCGTCACCTGTGACCCACCGATAATTGGCGTCAAAGCGCCGCCGGCTCCCCGCAAGGACAGAGCGGACGCCGTCGGCGATGGCCGTGGCCTGCTCCGAGCCCGAGTTGGCGGCCCGCTCACAAGCCTCCAGGTAGTTCTCACCGACCGTAGGTCGCCAGGGGTCGTCGGGGTGGTCTGCGGCCAGAGCGGCCCAGGCGCGGTTGGTGGCCAGCACGGAGCCGCGGGAGTCCAGGATGGCTGCATGGGAGGCCAGGGCGTCAAGGACGACCATTGCCTCTCCGCCTTCCTCCCACGCTTTTGACATGCCCGGGCACTCCTTCACGGCGGTAGTGCCTGCGACCCTCTGCACCGCTAGGGCTCGCCGGCGCGGTGCGAGCCGCGCCAAGACCCAGCTCAAGCTTAGGCGGCTGCCGTTCTTGCGAGGATGCGCAGCATCTCCTCGCGGTCGGGCCCGAGGGCGGGTGGCGGCGGGCGTTGATCTCGCTCCTGCCATACGGCCAGGACCCGGCTCACGACCTCGGCGTCGGCCATGATGGCGTTGGGCTGGTCCAGCAGGTTGAAGGCGCGGATGAAGGCTCGATAGACGATCGGGTCGGTGCTGGCCGCAGGGAGGAGGCCGTCCCGCATGATCGAGCGCATGGTCTCCACGTCGACGGTTTGCTCTTCGTCGTCATCGTGCAGGGGAACGTCCAGACCCTTGCGGGCCTGGCGGTCCTGGGCCACGGCGGCCGTGTACCAGGGCTCGATCTCCCGGCGGGTGACGTCGGCGAAGGCCAGAGCCGCCGCCACAGGATCGCTTGGGTGTTGGTCGAGCACGTCGGCCAGGAGGTAGGCATGCACCATGGCCAGGGAGCAGCCTCGGCCGTAGAGGGGGTTGGTGCAGATGGCGCTGTCCCCGACGGCGAAGACGCCGGTGGCGACGGGGTCTTCACCGGTCACGAAGCGACGTCGTCGGTTCACCAGCCGGGCCATCGCCTGCACACCGGTGATGGGCTCCGAGCGGGTCGGCTCGACCCACCGCCGCACCCCCGGCAGGGTGTCGGCCACGCTGGCGAAGGGACCCGGCCGCAGCAGCCGGCGAAGCTCGGCGTCCTGGGCTCCGAGGCCGAAGGTGACGGAGAAGGTGCGGTTGTCGCCCACGAACACGGCGTACTTGAGGTAGTCGAGATCACCGAGGACGGGGCCCTCCTGGGGCGGGAGCTGCTGGCCGGGGCGCAGCCGGTAGAAGCGGCTCGAGTAGATGATCCCGGTGTCCTTCTCCTTCTCCGGCACCCTGGCGGCGCCGATGGAGGTGAGCCATTCAGGGAGCGACGATCGCACGCCCGAGGCATCGATCACCGCGTCGGCCGGCAGCTCTCCGGCGCCGGCCAGCCCCACGCCGACTACGTGGGGGACGCCGGGCCGGGGACCACCGTCGGCTAGGAGACGGTCAACCGCCCCCTCCACCAGGCGCACGCCACCGGCTGCCAGGGTGTCACGGCGAAGGACCCACTCGAAGGTCGTTCGCCGGCATGCCAGAGCCACGAGGTCGTCGTCGCCTGGACGCGGCTCGCGGTCCTCCAGGGTCACCGGTGGTTGGTCGGCGAAGCGCACCTCGGTGGCGCCGGCCTCGTGGAGGTGCCTGAGGACGTCGGGGGCCCGGTCACGCAGCAGGTTGCGCAGGCGGGCCAGGAAGGCGTGTGAGTGGCGTACCTGGGGAGCACCCCGGCGCTCCCACTGCTCGAAGGCGGCGTCGGGGGAGTCGGGGACGGTGGTGGTGTCACGCTCGACCACGGTCACTCGATGGCCCTGCTGGGACAGGGCCAGGGCCGATCCCAGACCGGCGACGCCGGCACCCACGACGAGGACGTGAGCCATGGATGGCAACGTAGTTCGCCCATGAGCAAGCCCGGGAGTCAGACGACGTGCGTGTGATCGAGATCGACGCCGAGGCAACGCACGACCTGCGGTGGCGGCTGCTCCGGGAGGGCATGCCGGGTTCGGACGTGAGCTTCGCCGGGGACCACCACCCCGGGGCCCTGCACCTGGCCCTGGCCAATGACGACGGCGTCCTGGCCGCCGTCGCCAGCTTCTCGCCCCTACCCAGTCCTCACCACCCCGGCGCCCGGGCCGTGCAGCTGCGGGGGCTGGCCGTCGAGCCTCGGTTCCAACAGGCCGGCTTGGGTCGCCTGCTTCTCGACGCTGGCATCGAGCGGCTTCGCGGTCAGGGCTTCGAGCTCGTGTGGGCCAACGGCCGAGACACCGTGCTCGGGTTCTACCGGCGATTGGGCTGGCGGGTGCTGGGCGAGGGCTTCCTCACTGCCACCGGGATTCCCCACCACCTGGTGGTCCTGGAGATCTGACGGTCGTGGCAGGCTCGGGTGGATGAACATGCTTTCCGAGGAGCTCCGTTGGCGGGGCCTCGTCCACCAGGTCACCGATACCGCGCTGCTCGAGCGCCTCGACCACGACCGTCTCACCCTCTACGCCGGCTTCGACCCCACCGCCAACAGCCTCGGGGTGGGCAACCTCCTCCAGTTGTGCACCCTGCGCCGCCTCCAAGAGGCCGGGCATCGCCCCATCGCCCTGGCCGGCGGGGGGACCGGCTCCATCGGCGACCCGGGAGGCAAGTCCGAGGAGCGGACCCAGCTCACGGCCGAGCAGCTCGAGGCCAACCTGTCCGGCATCCGTCCCCAGCTGGTACGGTTCCTCGACTTCGAGTCCGGTGCCCTGCTCCTGGACAACGGCGACTGGCTGTGGGACCTGGGCCTGCTCGATTTCCTCCGCGACATCGGCAAGCACTTCACGGTGAACACCATGGTGGCCAAGGAGACAGTGAGGGACCGGTTGGAACGGGAGGAGAGGAGCATCTCCTACACCGAGTTCAGCTACATGCTGCTCCAGGCCTACGACTTCCTCCACTTGTTCGACACCCACCACTGCGGGCTTCAGATCGGCGGGAGCGACCAGTGGGGAAACATCGTGATGGGGGTCGACCTCATCCGGCGGATCCGGGGTGAACGGGCCTTCGGGCTCACGACGCCCCTGGTGGTGAAGGCCGATGGCACCAAGTTCGGCAAGACCGAGGCCGGCAACGTGTGGCTGGACGGCAGCCGCACCAGCGCCTACCAACTGTTCCAGACCTTCATCCGCACGGAGGACGCCATGGTTGGCCAGTACCTGCGTTTCTTCACC
Source organism: Actinomycetota bacterium (assembly GCA_030859405.1). Taxonomy (GTDB): domain Bacteria; phylum Actinomycetota; class Acidimicrobiia; order Acidimicrobiales; genus YB1-3. The sequence goes on from JALZKD010000028.1 coordinate 8,765, forward strand.
TGGTTGGACCGGGAGCGGATCGAGGAGCTGGACACCGTCACGTCCGCCCATCCCGAGCTACGGGAGGCGCAGCGGGTCCTGGCTCGGGAGGTCACCACCCTGGTGCACGGCCAGCACGAGGCGGCAAAGGCGGAGGCCGCCGCCGCGGCGCTGTTCAGCGACGAGATCGCGGCCTTGGACGAGGCCACGCTCCTCGACGTCTTCGCCGAGGCTCCATCGACCACAGTGCCCCGCACCGCTCTGGACGGGGAGGGTCTCGACCTGGTGGATGCCCTGGTGTGGACCGGTCTGGCAGCCTCACGGTCCGCGGGCCGCATCACCATCGAGCAGGGCGGCGCCTACGTGAACAACCGACGTGAGGTCGACGCCAGCCGGCGGCTGCACGTCGAGGACCTCCTCAACCGTCGCTACCTCGTACTCCGGAAGGGAAAGCGCAACCACCACCTGCTGGTGGTGGGGTGAGGAACCGCTGGCCCCCGAGGAGCAGCGCCGAGCTCAGTACGTGACGACGACCGGCGTCCCGATCGTCGCGAAGTCATACATGAATGCGGCGTCGGAGGGACTCTGGCGGACACAGCCGGCGCTGCGGTACTGACCGAGCTCCGCCTCGCTCTGGACGGGTGTGCCATCACGCTTCACGGGGATGGCGTGGAACCCGATGGCCTTCTTTCCGGGAACGAAGCGCACCATGTTGTCGAGACGCAGGGGGCCGGCGCTGCTCACCCGCGACTTCGAGAACACGCGGTAGGTGCCGGGTCGGGGAATGCCCCGCCGGCCCGATACCGCATACGAGCGGACCTCCCTGTCGCCCTCGAACAGCACCACCCGCTGCTGAGAGACGGAGTAGGTGATGCGGCGATCTCCACCCGAGGGGATGGGCGCGGGGCCGGGGTCATGGATCTGAACCGGTGGGGCCTTCGGCGGCGGTGGTTGGAGCAAGGGCAGGACCAGTTGGGCACTGGCCGCGCCCGCCGATGCGAAGAACAGCACGAGAACCAGAACTGCGGTGGACACCTTGGTCGAAGTGCGCATATCAGGCTCCTACCCATACGAGCGCTGGCTGACTCGTCGGAGGGCCGCTCGGGCCAGCTGGCGCCCTCAGATGCCAGATCCGACGGCGGCTCGGATGCGGGCGGCGACCAGCGCTCCCTGCTCGTCGCTCTGGTAGCGCTGGCGGGGCCAGAAGAAGCCGCGCAGCCCGTCCTTGAAGCGGCGTGGCACCACGTGCACGTGAAGGTGAGGAACGCTCTGGCTCACCGTGTTGTTCACGGCCACGAACGTGCCGTGGGCCTCCATCGCCGTCACCACCGCCGCCGCCAGGCGCTGCACGGTGAGGAAGAGCGGTCGCACCAGGTCCGCGGGAAGGTCGGTCAACGTCTGGTGATGCACGCGGGGCACGACCAGGACGTGGCCCGGGAAGACGGGCCGGAAGTCGAGGAAGGCGGCGACGTCGGGCCCGTCGAGCACGATGTGGGCCGCCACCTCGCCGGCGACAATGCTGCAGAAACGGCAGCCAGGGACCCGCCCGTCGTCGACCATGTGGCGGCGAGCCTACGATCGGCGTGATGAGCCAGTCGCCCGTGAACCTTTCCACCGGCCTACCCGAGACGATCCTGCCACCTCCGTCACCGGAGGCCCGAGACCGTTTGCAGGCGGCCCTGAGCCAGCCGCCTGACCGCCGACGCGACACCGTGTCGGCGGTGGTCGCCACCTTCCCGGCCTACCTCGACGCCTGGTCGGGGCTCGGTGAGGTGGCCCGTGACGACGTGGAGGCCTACGCCTGTTTCCGGGTCGGCTATCACCGTGGCCTCGACGCCCTGCGACAGGCCGGCTGGCGGGGCTCGGGCTACGTGCGCTGGGCCCATGAGGCGAACCGCGGCTTCCTCCGGGCCCTGGAGGGCCTGCGCCAGTCGGCGGCCGCCATCGGTGAGGTGGAGGAGGAGGAGCGCTGCGCGCAGTTCCTGCGCCAACTCGACCCGGAGTGGCGCGGCCTGCCCACCGAGGCATGACTCTGCGCCGCCTTCTGGCAGCAGTGGTCGCCGTGACGGTCGTGTCAACCCTGGCTGCCGCTCCCGCTCATGCCGGCCCGATCGTGGACCGGGCAGCCAAGGCGTTGCAGAGCGATCCGGTGTACGTGGACGAGGCCGCCGAGCGCAAGATCCCGCCCGCCGAGGCCGATCGTCTCCGCGAGCGCATCCGTCAGAGCAACCAGCCCGTCTTCGTCGCCGTGCTTCCTCAAGCGGCCGTTGCCGAGGTGGGTGGTGATCCGGGCCGCGTGGTAACTGATCTGGGCCAGGCCACGCGACGGCAGGGGACCTACGCCGTGCTGGCCGGCGGCAGCTTCCGCGCTGCGAGCACCAGCCTGCGCCCCGGCGAGGCCGGGTCCCTGGCGACGGCCGCCTTTCAGCGCAACAGGGACGCCGGTCCTCAGGCGGTCCTGCTCGACTTCGTCGACCGGGTCAATCAGTCCCGAAGCGCGGCGCCGTCCCGAGGACAGGAGCAACCCTTCCAGGGCTCGGAGGGCTCCGACGGCAGGTCGAGCAGCGGGATCGGCCTCCTGCTCCCATTGCTGCTCGTCGCCGCCGTGGGCGGTGGCGGTGGGTTCCTCTTGTGGCGCGGGCGCAAGAAGGCTCGGGAGCTACAGGACGCCCGTGAGAGCCTGCGCCCCGACCTGCAGGTGCTGGCCGACGACGTGTTGGCCCTCGAGCCTCAGATCACGCTTCACCCCGAGGCCCGGGCCGACTACGACGCCGCCGTGAGCCGTTACCGGGCCGCCGATGCGGCCATGGACCAGCTCCGATCCATGGCCCAGGTCGACCGGTTGCGGCGGGTGCTGGCCGAGGGCAACTACGCCATGGCCAGGGCCCGGGCCCGAGTGGACGGCCGAGAGCCCCCGCCCCCGCCGCCGGAGCTGGCCACCACGGGGCCCAACCGGGAGCCGGCGGTGGTGGTGGACGAGCGCGGTGAGCCTGCCTACGCCGGCTACGGCGGCTACGGCGGGGGCTGGTACGGGGGAGGCGGTTGGTTCGGCGGGGGGGACATGCTCACGGGCATCCTCATCGGCAGCGCCCTGGGCGGCGGCTGGGGAGGCGGATGGGGCGGCCACGAGCACGGCCACGAGGACCACGGAGGCGATTCGGGCAGTGAGGCCGGCGGCGACTGGGGTGGCGGCGGCGACTTCGGTGGCGGCGGCGACTTCGGTGGCGGTGGTGACTTCGGTGGCGGTGGTGACTTCGGCGGCGGCGATTTCGGTGGTGGTGACTTCGGTGGTGGTGACTTCGGTGGTGGTGACTTTTGATCGCCCTCGCCGCAGCCGCACCAAGGTGGTGAACTCACACCATGCCCGCACAACAAGGAATCGTGGGTCCGATCCCCGAGGGCGAGGAACCCGAGGAGTACGACAAGCTTCGCCGCCGGGTCCTCTGGACCATGCCCTACGGCCTCTACGTGGTGGGTAGCAGAGCCGGGGACCGGTACAACCTCATGACCCTCAACTGGGCGACCCAGCTCTCCTTCGAGCCCAAGCTGGTGGGCATCGGCGTCGAGCGGCAGTCCCTGACGCATGCCCTCATGGATGAGGGAGGGGCGTTCAGCCTGTGCCTCGTCGACCGGGAGGATCGGGCCATCGTGCGCAAGTTCACCAAGCCCGTGGAGGTGGACACGGGCGCCAAGCTGGCCAACGGCTTTGCCTACCACGAGGGCCGGACCGGCGTTCCCATCCTCGACCAGGCCGTGGCCTATGTGGAGTGCGAGGTGCGTCAGGGTCTCGACCTCGGCGACCACACGTTCTTCATAGGCGAGGTGGTCGACGCAGGGTTCCAGAAGAGCGAGGAGACCCCCGTCCTCCGCATGGAGGACACCCGCATGAACTACGGCGGCTGAGCGCCCGGCGACATGAGCAGCGCCTGCGAAGCGCCGACGACCCCCCGGTACACGTCGCCCTCGCCGTGGCCGTCGCTGGCCACCTGTACCGCCCACCAGTCCGGTAGCGGCACCTCCAGGGCGTGGTCGGTGTAGTTCACGATCACCGTACGGAGGTCGGCGTCGGCCACTCGCTCGTAGGCCAGCACACCACGAGGCGAGGGCAGCGGCGTCCACGACCCCACCCGGAGGGCGGCCGACTCCCGCCGGGCAGCGAGTAGGCGCCGGTAGAGGTGCAGCACAGAGCCCGGGTCGCGGCGCTGCTCTTCGACGTTTCGGGCGTCGGGTTCGGGCGGCCAGGGCAACCATGGGTCCGCTCCGGGCCAGCCGTGGCCAGGGGATGCGTCCCAGGGGATTGGCGCCCGACAGCCGTCCCGGCCTCCGGGGTCCACCGTTCGCTCGGGTCCGATCACCGCGTCCGCGAGGCCCAGCTCCTCGCCGGCGTACAGGAACGGGGTGCCGCGGAGCGTGAGCAGAAGAACGGCCGCGGCCCGGGCCCGGGCCTCGGAGCCGTAGCGGGTGCGATGGCGAGGGTTGTCGTGGTTGGAGAGCACCCACGTCGGCCACGCCCCGCGAGGGTCGAGCTCCTCCACCACGCGGTCCACCTTGTGCCGCCACGCCGAGGCCTCCCACGGGGCGTACAGCGGTGGGAAGTTGAAGGCCAGGTGAAGCTCGTCGCCGTCGCCGTAGTAGGGAGCCACCTGGCGAGTCGAGAGCAGGTACACCTCGCCCACCAGCACCCGCTGACCGGCGTAGGAGTCCACGAGCCGCCGCAGGTCCCGCAGGATGGCGTGGGTGGACTGGTGGTCGTTCTGGCTCGACCACGGGAGGTGAGCCGTCTGCGAGGGGGCGTCGGGCAAGGCCGGGTCCTTGCCCAGGCCGTGCACCACGTCCACCCGGAAGCCGTCCACGCCGCGGTCCAGCCAGAAGCGGAGCACGCCGTGCATGGCCTCCACGAGCTCGGGGTTGGCCCAGTTGAGGTCCGGCTGCTGGGGGAGGAAGAGGTGGAGGTAGTACTGGCCGGTGGCCTCGTCCCACGTCCAGGCGTCGGCGTCGCCGAACGCGGCCTTCCAGTTGTTGGGACGGTCCCTCCACACGTACCAGTCGCGCTTGGCCGAGCTGCGCGACGAGCGGGACTCCACGAACCAGGGGTGTTGGTCGCTGGTGTGATTCGGGACCCAGTCGATCAGGACCCGCAAGCCCCGGTCATGAGCCTCGCTCAGAAGACGGTCGAAGTCGCCAAGGGCCCCGAACAGCGGGTCCACGTCGCAGTGGTCGGAGATGTCGTAGCCGAAGTCGGCCATCGGGGAACGGAAGAAGGGAGAGAGCCACACGGCGTCGACGCCGAGCCAGCACAGGTGGTCGAGGTGGCGGCGGATTCCTTCGAGGTCGCCGACCCCATCCCCGTCGGCGTCGGCGAACGACCGGGGGTAGATCTGATAGATGACGGCGGACCGCCACCAGGTGTTCCCGGGCGGGTGACTCGTCAGCCCGTCCTCGTGGCCCGGCCGGGAGCCTCCCGGATCGAGGACAGCGTGCCCATGGGCGCCCCCCGCTCCCCGAGCCCGGTGATCCTCTCCAGGTCGGCTGCGGTGAGGGTCTCGTGCTCGACCAGAGCCTCGGCCACGGCCCGTAGGGGCTTGGCGTTGTCGCGGAGGATGACCCGGCCGGTGTGCTCGGCCCGAGCCAGCAGCTCGCCCAGCTCCTGACCGCCAGGGGACCAGCGGGTGCGGCCCGCTTCATCACCACTGCCGGTGAGGTCGAACCGCCCGGTCATGGCCCAGCGCTCGACCATCTGGCGGGCCAGGGCGGCGGCGTGGTCGAGGTCGTCCTCGGCCCTCGTGCTGGGCTCGCCGAAGGTGTTGAGCTCGGCCGCCCGCCCGCCCAGCAGGACGATCAGCTGGGACATGAGCTCCCGCTTGGTGAGGATCTCGCGGTCGTCAGCCGACGACCACACCGACCGCCCGAAGGCGCCGGTGCGCTGCATGATGGATACCCGCGAGGGGGGCTTCATGCCCTTGACCAGCAGAGTCAGGAGGGAGTGTCCGGCCTCGTGGACGGCCACGAGGGTCTTCTCCTCCTCGCTCATGACACGGGATGCCCTCATCCCCGACAGCACGCGGGTGGCGGCCTCGTCGACGTCCTCGGGCGGGATCTTCACCCGGCGCCGGCGGGCGGCCAGCAGTGACGCCTCGTTCACGAGGTTGGCCAGCTCGGCGGCCGTGAGCCCAGCGGTGTTGGTGGCCACGTCGGCCCAGTCCACCCGGGGGGAGAAGGGCCGGCGGGAGGCATGGAGGCGCAGGATCTGTTCCCTGCCGCCGCGATCCGGGCGGTCCACCTGGATGCGGCGGTCGAACCGGCCCGGCCGGAGCAGAGCGGGGTCGATCAGCTCGGGCCGGTTGGTGGCACCGAGCACCAGCACCCCGGAGGACCCGAGGAAGCCGTCCAGCTCCACGAGGAGCTGGTTGAGGGTGTGGTCGAACTCACGACCTCCGGCGGCGTCGGCGTCACGCTTGCGCCCGATGGCGTCCAGCTCGTCGATGAACACGATGCAGGGGGCGGTGCGCTTGGCTTCCTCGAACAGCTGGCGCACCCTGGCTGCGCCCAGACCGACGAACTGCTCCACGAAGCCGGCGGCCGACGCGAAGTAGAAAGGGACACCGGTCTCTCCGGCGAGGGCCCGGGCCAGCAGGGTCTTGCCGCAGCCGGGCAGGCCGTGGAGGAGGACGCCCCTCGGCATCTCGGCCCCGAGGGTGCGGTAGCGCTCGGGGTCGGAGAGGTACTCCGCAACCTCGCGCAACTCGGCCATGGCCTCCTCCAGCCCGGCCACGTCGGCGAAGGTCACCGTGGGATGGGACGCCTCCACCTGGGCGGCCACCGGGGGCTGGGGTACCTGGGGCTGCACGGGGGGATGGGCCGGTCCCGGAGGCGACGAGGCGTGCTGCGAGGACGGAGCCTGGGTCGTCGGTGACTCGGGAGCGGCCGGCCTCCTGGGGCGGGCAAGGCGCAGGGCCAGGACAGTGACACCGACGATGGCGACGATGGACCCGATGAACTCGGGGCGCAGAAGGATGTCCTTGGGTTGCATGAGGTGGTCCGACTCCTGAAGGTTGCCGCCAGCAGGGGATACCGCGGGTCGTCACGAGACGTTAGTTGCATCCGGCGGCCAGCGTCGCCCGTGACGCCGGCGCAACCTGTCCGCCGGCGCTGACCGCTGGCTCAGTCCTTGGGCCTGAGGTCGACCCGGAGGGTGAGGATCCCGTCCACCAGAGACCCCTCGGCGTCGCCGAGCATGGCGAAGTCCATGTAGTCGAGCTTGGACTGTTCGATGAACCGCGTGCGCTCCGGTCCCTCGACCGGGGGAACGCCACGGCTGCGCACGGCCTTGGCCCGGTCCCGGAACCGTTCGATCATGGCCTGGACGTCGAGCTCCTCCGCCATCGGCGCCACCCTAACGCCGACACGGTTCCTCGGGCCCCGGCCGAGGCCGACCTCGCTGGCGGTGGCTGGCGGTGTTCACTGATTGTGTTCGTTGGGACCTGGCCCATTGGTACAGTGGGCCGATCAAACTGCGTCTCCAGGGAGCAGCCCGTGAAAAAGGGACGGCACCGCCGCTTCGAGGAAGCTCGTGCCTTCAAGTTGCGCACCACCGAGTTGTCTCCGGAGCCCTGCGCCGAGTGCGGGGCCGACCCTGAGGACGAGCACGCGTCGTGGTGCCTAGCCACCGAGGATGCTCCCCTAGACGGGGCCGGCGAGCGGGATCACTAGGCGAGCGGTGACGGCGCTCGACGCGGGCACCCACCGGTAGCCCGCCAGGTCCACGCGCCGCCTTCTTCCCAGTCAGCCACCATGAACGTCACCCGCTTCCTCCGTCGCCTGCTCCTGTCGAGCAAGACGTGGCGACTTCCATCCGAGCGCACCCTCGGAATGGTGGTCATCGCCCTGTTGGCGACGTCGGCCCTCGCCCTCGTCGTCCACGATTCACCTGATCCGCGTCCCGCCGCCCTCCCGGCCCCGGTGGAGGAAGGACTGGCGGCCCGAGCGCTCGACGACCTGGCCGCGAGCGGGGCCATCCCCGCTTCGCCGGCGACAACGGTCCCTCCCAAGAAGACCCGCCGGCCCGCCAAGGCGCAGACGACGACGGTCCCCGAGCCAGCGCCGGCTCCCTCCGGCGGTCCCGCCCCGGTGGGCGCTCCCGTGGGGGTCGCTGCCTACGGGGGCATGGGCACCTGGGTGGATGTCTACGACTGGAGCGCGACCTTCACCAGGGGCCGCCCCCAGGTCGCTCCCGAAGCCGTCGACCGCATGGCCGATCTCGGTGTGCAGACCCTCTACATCCAGGCCTCGAAACACGATGCGCCCACCACTGTGCTCGAGCCCGAGCTCCTGCGATCCTGGATCGACCGGGCCCGCCACAGGGGCATCCGTGTCGTGGCCTGGTACCTCCCCACCCTGGTCGACCCGGCTCGGGACCTCGACCGCATGATCGCCATCGCGGCCCTGCCGGTCGACAGCGTGGCCGTGGACATCGAGTCCAAGGACGTCGTCGGCCTGGCGGAGCGCAACCGTCGTCTCGTCGAGTTCAGCGCTGTGCTGCGCAAGAGCCTGCCCGGCCACACCATCGGCGGGATCGTCCTGCCCCCCGTGGTGCTCGAGGCCGTGAACCCGCTGTACTGGCCGTCGTTCCCCTACCAGCAAATCGCCCCCTACTACGACGTCTGGATGACGATGGGGTACTGGACCAACCGCGTACCGGCCTCGACCTACCGGGACGCCCACCGCTACACCAAGGAGAACGTGAATCGTCTCCGGGCCAATCTCGGCCTCCCCGATGCCCTGGTGCATCCCATAGGTGGCATCGGGGACCGCACCACGGCGGTGGACCTGGCGGGGTACAGACAGGCGGTGACCGAGACGGGCAGCATCGGCGGCAGTGTGTACGACTGGCGCACCACCCGGCCGGAGCAGTGGGAGGCCCTCCAAGCCTTTCGACGCTGAGGGACTGAGGGACTGCGCCACCTCGCTCTCAGTCCCGCCGGCGTACCTCGGGATGGGGGAGGGGCACGCCCTGCGAGGTCCGAGCGCTCAGGTAGGCAACGAGCATGGCGTAGACGGGCTCGCCGACCAGCTCGATCAGCTCGTCGGCCATCTCCTGATAGACGGCCCGACTTCCCACGAAGGCCTCGGGAGACTGCGTGCACCACCAGTGGAACTCGAAGCCACCGGGGCCCCAGTCCTTGCGGTCCCACTGACGGATCGTGGAGGTGACGTGTCCGTCACCGTCCTCGCTGTCCTCGCGTCGCAGAGGGACCTGCCAGCACACGCTGGGTTTGAGGTCGAGTGGTCTCTGTCCCCGCTTCAGCGCGGCCACGTGCAGGGCACAGCCCACACCGCCCTCGAAGCCGTCCCGGTTGAGGAAGATGCAGGCGTCCCCCACGAGGCGGGTGACCGTCTCGCCGGCCCGCGTGGTCTTGGAGATCCCGCGTTGGCGACCCTGCTTGCGGAACTGCCACTCCTCGTCGGTGAGGGTGGCGGCCACGGCCTCGACGTGGGCCAGATCCTCCTCGTCGGTGAAGTGCGCACCGTAAGAGCAGCATCCGAGCACCAGCTCGGGGGCAGGAGCAGTGAGCACCCCGAGGCAACCCCGCCCGAATATGCAGGTCCATGGGCTGGTCAAGAAGGTCACGTCGAAGACCCAGGTGCGCTCCTCCTCAGGGTCCTCGAAGCTGACCCACTCATGAGCACCCTCCGGGGCTTCTGCTGCGCCCCCTGGTCCCACCGTGTGGTGCGACTCAGCCATGTGCTCTGGCAACCTCTCCCCACAGCTCACCGGCAGCGAGCAGGCCCTTCCAGAACTGGTCCATCACCATGCGCTCGTTCGGGGCGTGGTAGCCGTCGTCGGGCAACCCCACGCCCAGGTACAGAACGGGGGCGTAGAGCACCCGTCCGAGCGCTTCCTCCGGGCCGCTGCCCCCTTCGCGGGTCAGCAACGGGGCCGTTCCCCACACCCGCTCGATGGCGCGGCACAGCGCCGCCACCGCGGGGTGGTCGGCGGGGGTGCGGGCCGGTGCCACCGCGCCCATGCGCTCGACGTTCACCGTCACGCCCTCGGCCACCTGGCCGGCCAGCCACCCTCGGA
>JALZKD010000229.1 GCA_030859405.1 Actinomycetota bacterium
AGGGCGCCGCCCGGTCCCACCGAGCCCAGCTGGCGGTCGTCGCCCACCATGACCACCTTGGCCCCGGCCGCCTCGGTGGTCACCAGGAGGCGCAATATGTCGGCGTCGTCGGTCATGGCCGCCTCGTCCAGGATGATCACGCAGCGCCGCGACAGGGAGAGGCTGCCGTGGTCCAGGCGCCACAACAGCGAGGCCAGGGTCCGGGACTGGGCGATTCCGGCCTGGCGTCCCAGGGTGCGGGCCGCCTGGCCCGAGGTGGAGGTGCCCACCACCTCATAGCCGGCCGCCTCGAAGGCGGCCCGGGCCACGTTGAGGGTGGTGGTCTTGCCCGAGCCGGCCACGCCCACCACCAGATCCAGTCCCCGCCCCGAGGTGCAGATGGCGATGACGGCGTCGGTTTGGCCCATGGTGAGGGCCCTCCCCCCGAGGGCAGCTTCCGCCTCGGACATGGCCCGGTCCAGCACCGGGAAGGCCACCACCGCCGCGTCGCTTCGCTCCGCCTGGGCCGCCACCCGCTCGGCGATGGCGGCCTCCACGGCGATGACCGAGGCGCAGGCGTAGGCCCGCTCCTTGGCCCCGGCCACATGCAACAGCGGGATGGTCTCGGAGTCGGCCAGCACCGCCTCCACCGCCCGGTCCAGCTGTGCTGGCTGTGCGCCGAAGAGAGCGGGAGCCACGGCCACCACCACGTCCTTGCGGGAGAACACCTTGCGGGTGGCCAGCGGGCCGTCCGGGGCCAGGGCTTCGGCCACCACCGCCGACATCTCCTTCTGCTCCAGGCGCTCGGGGCGCAGGGCCCGCTCGGCGCCGGCCCGCTGGATGAAGGACAGCAGCTCGTCCACGGGATAGCCGGCGTCAGCCAACTCGCCCTGCCAGTGCCAGACCAGGTCGGCCACCGGCCTGTGGTGCTTGGCCCGGCGCGTCTCCCGGGCCGCCACCTGGCGGGCCTGGTAGGTGTCATAGCCCTTGGCCGCCACCGCGGCGGTGATCTCCACGGCGCGCTTGGAGTGCACATCCAGGGCCTCCTCGGGGATGCCGTCGATGGCCCAATGACCCAGGCGCCCGGAGGGGCCGTCGTCGGCCCGGATGGCGTAGCCCAGCTCGACGGCCACCGCGGCTGCGGCAACCCGGCCCACCATGGTGGCGGCATGCACGTGCTCTCGCCACAGAGCCGTGTCGGCCGCCTTGTGGCCGCCGGTTTCGTCGGCCATGTCCACCACGTTGGCCACCAGCACGTGGTCATGGGGTGCCGGATCGCCGGCCCGGGAGGTGGCGTGGCGGGCCGTGGCGTAGACCAGGCCGGTGGTGGGCGTGGGCACCGCGGCCCGGCCCCGCCGTCCTCCCCGGTCCTTGGTCAGCTCCTCCAGGTAGGCCAGGGTGGCGTCGCGCTCGGCGTCCATGATCTGGTGCATGTCCTCGCCCCGGCCGAGGACGCCCAGCTCGGCCACCGACTTGTGGGCGGCCACCACCAGCTCCATGCCGGGGCGCTTGGTGGTCACCAGCCGTGTCCCCGTGGTGGGGTCAGAGGCCCCTCCGGGGCCATAGACGGCGCTGTACTGGGCGTCGGTGACGTTGCCCACCAGGCCCAGGGCCTGGGCACCGGCCCCGCCCCAGCGAAGCGGTGTCTCGCCCCGGCTGGCGTAGTAGGCGAGGGCCTGTCCCGGGTGGTCGTCGGAGCGGCCGATGACGGTGGCGCGGTGGTAGTCGACCGAGTCGGCTCCCATCATCCGCATCCACGCCACTGGCAACCTCCGGTTGCAATCGTGTTCGAGGTTGTCAGGAAGGTAACAAGATTTCAGGGTACTTGGGAAGAGGTTATTGGTGGATTTCTGGTGATCGGTCTTCAGTGGTTACTAGCGGTTACTGGTGGTGAAGAGGAAGTGGTGGGTCTTGGAGGCTGATGCAGCAAGCGTGAGCGGCTCGGTCGGGAATGCTTGGGGCACTTGGGGTTATCGTACGGCCCGTGCCTGAATCGTCACGTCCTGTGTCGTCCTGTGCCGTCGAGTCCCGCTGAATGTCGTCCCGTGCTTTCTTGACAATAACGCGTCAAATGGTGGCGAGTGCACCTCGCTACGTCTGACCTCACGACGACACCGATCGGTCTAATGGCTCCGCTCCCGTGTCCCCTTCTTCCTGACGCCGAGCTCTCAGCTCTCCATCCGGCTTGGATCGCTCGAG
>JALZKD010000230.1 GCA_030859405.1 Actinomycetota bacterium
GCGACGGCGGGCACCGGTATCACGGCAGGTCGACGTAGCACCCGGGCCAACGTCCTGGTGAGCTCGGCGTTGGTCACCGGTTGGGGGCTGGTGAGGTTGTGTGCGCCCCTCGCGGTGGCGGTCTCCAGGAGGTGGCAGATGGCGCCGACCCCGTCATCCAGCGCGATCCAGCTCAGGTACTGACGTCCGGTTCCCAGCCGGCCCCCCAGTCCCAGCCTGAACAGCTGGAACTGCCGTTGCAGGGAACCGCCGCCGGCGGCCAGGACGATACCCGTGCGGATGTGGACGACCCGGACGCCGACCCGCTCGGCGGGATCAGTGGCCGCCTCCCACTGGCGACAAACCTCGGCCAGGAAATCGTCGCCAGGCGGACTGTCCTCGGTGAGCGTCTCGTCACCCCGGTCCCCGTAGTAGCCGACTGCGGACCCGCTGACCAGCACCCGGGGAGGGGTGGCGAGGTCGGCAAGGGCCTCGGCCAGGAGGGTGGTGCCCCGTACACGGCTGTCGCGGATCCGGGCCTTCTGTTCCTCGGACCAACGCCGTTGGGCGATGCCCTCGCCGGCGAGGTGCACCACCGCCTCGGTTCCCGGCAAGGCTGCGGCGTCGATGGTCTCCCCGTCCGGGTCCCACGAGACATCAACGTCCTCAGCCGGGCCGCGGACCAGCCGCCGCACCGTGTGGCCGCCGGCTTCGAGGGCCGGCACCAGTGCCGACCCGACCAGACCTCGGGACCCGCTGACGAGGATGTTCATGTCGTCATCTCGGCTGGGTGTTCCTCTTCTCCAGGGTCATCGTCCTCTCTCGTCACCCCAGAGAAGGATGTGGAGGCGGGGGGTGAGGTTCCAACCCCGAGCGACGACGGGTTCGGCCAACTGCCTCATGCGGGCGGTCACGGTTGCGGCATCGGTGCCCTCGGGCATGACGTAGACGGGAGCAAGGCCGCACTCGTCCACCACGGAGCCCACCTCGTCGAGATCCGACGGCGTGCGGACCACGAACTTGAACACCGCTCGTCCACTGTCCCGGAACGACCGGAGCACGTCGGGGCGATAGGCCCGTGCCCGCTCGTTGCCGGAGTGGGCCAGCTTGGGTGACACGTTGAACTGGTCCACGAGGTCATGGGACAGGTCGGCTGCGACGGTGCCACTGGTCTCCACCTCCACCCACCAGCCGCGAGCCTTGGCGCCTTTCAGCAGCGGCGGCAGGTGGCGTTGCTGGAGGAGGGGCTCGCCACCGGTGACCACCACCATGCCCACTCCCATGGATTCGAGCGTCCCCAACAGGCTCTGCACTTCCACGGTGCGGAGCTCCTCCTCTGGGTCGTAACGCTCCCAGTCCCACGTGTACCTCGAGTCGCACCAGCTACACGACAGGTTGCAGCGACCGAGGCGCACGAATCCGGCGGCCCGTCCCACAGAGGGCCCCTCACCCTGCAAGGTGGGACCGAACACCTCGGAGACCACGAGGGTCTCGGCGTTGGGCGGTTCGATCACCCGCGGAGCGCCCGACTGGGACGAACTCACGCCAGGGCGGGGTCGGCGACGCCCGCCTCGGAGAAGCCCTTGGCCCTGAGCGTGCAGGCGTCGCACGACCCGCACGGGTGTCTCCCTCCCCTGTAGCAGGACCAGGTGAGGCCGACCGGCGCCCCGAGCTCGGCAGCGAGGCCCACGATCTCGGCCTTGGTGCGCTCTATGAGCGGTGTCCGGATCTGGAGCGGGTGCCCCTCGACGCCCCGCTTGAGCCCCAGGGCCGCCGCCCGCCCGAAGGCCTCGATGAACTCGGGCCGGCAGTCCGGGTAGCCGCTGTAGTCGAGAGCGTTGACCCCCAGATAGATGGCGTCGCAGCCTCGGGTCTCCGCGATGCCACAGGCGAGCGAGCAGAAGATGAGGTTGCGGGCCGGAACGTAGGTGGCGGGGATTGCTCCTGAGCCGGCGTCGGGCACGGCGATGGCGTCGTCGGTGAGGGCCGACCCGCCCCAGCGGGACAGGTCGAGGTCCACGACAAGCTGCTCGACGCCGCAGGCGGCTGCCACCTGGGCGGCCCGTTCCAACTCGATGCCATGGCGCTGCCCGTAATCGACGGTGACCGCGGTGACGGGCCGTGCCTCGAGCATGGCGATGGCCAGGCAAACGGTTGAGTCGAGGCCCCCGCTCAGCAGCACGACGGCGGCG
>JALZKD010000096.1 GCA_030859405.1 Actinomycetota bacterium
GGCAAACGGCTCGGTGGCGCCGCTGGCCCTGGACCCGGTCTCGGCCGTGCGCACCGTGCGGGCGCTGCGCGACGAGCGCTTCGACATCGTCCATCTCCACGAGCCGCTGTGCCCCGGTCCCACGCTGACTGCCCTGGTGTCCGAGCGCCGACCCATGGTGGGGACCTTCCACCGGGCCGGTTCCAGTACCGCCTACGCCGCGCTGCGCCCCGCGGTCCGACGGTTGGCCCGGAGGTTGTCGCTGCGTTGCGCCGTGTCTCCGGACGCTCGGGACACGGCGGCGGCGGCGCTGGGCGGAGAGTACGAGGTGGTGTTCAACGGCGTCGACGTCGAGCGCTTCGCCGCTGCCGAGCCATGGCCCGCGTCCGGTCCGACGGTCCTCTTCATCGGCCGCCACGAGCAACGCAAGGGCCTCGACGTGCTCCTCGAGGCCATGGCCCTCCTCCCGCCCGATACCCGCCTCTGGCTGGCAGGCGAGGGTCCGGAGACTGCGGCGTTGAAGGCCCGCGCCGGCGACCACCCCAGGGTGGAGTGGCTGGGGCTCATCGCTGACGACGAGTTCGCGGCTCGTCTCCGAGGGGCGGACGTCCTCTGCGCTCCGTCGCTGCACGGCGAGTCATTCGGGGTCGTGCTCTTGGAGGCCATGGCCGCCGGCACGCCCGTGGTGGCCAGTGATCTTCCCGGCTACCGCAACGTCGCCGCCCCGGACCGCGAAGCGCTCCTCGTGGCCCCGGGCGACCCCGAGGCGTTGGCTGCAAGCTTGCGTCGAGTGCTGGGCGACTCCTCACTGGCCACTCGGCTGGCCACGGCCGGCGGTGAACGGGCTCGCGAGCTGGGGATGGGTCGACTGGTGGAGCGTTACGTGGAGCTGTACGAGGAAGTCCTGAGGGATCGGCGCGCCGATCCCTTGGCCGCCGATGAGGGTTGAGCCCTGAGCCCGGTCTCGGACGACCGCGTCGCCGCCAACAAGCGTCGAGCGGCGGCGCTGGTGGCTGTCTTCGTGGCCAGTCTCAGCGGCGCCCTGTGGCTGGTGAGCGTGGCCCTGGGCGAACCCGTGGTGGGCCTGGCTGTGGCGCTGGTGATCGCCCTTCTCGCCGCCGCCGCCGTCTATGTGGCGGCCGAGGCGCTGGTCCTGACCATGATGGGAGCGCGCCCCGCAGACCCGGTGGACCATGCGCGCCTACACAACCTCGTCGAGGGCCTGTGCTTCGCGTCCGGTCTGGCCAAGCCCCGTGTCTGCGTGGTCGAGGAAAAGTCCCTCAACGCCTTCGCCGCCGGCCGGCCCCCGAGGCGGGTGGCGGTCGGGGTCACCACTGGCCTGCTGGCCACGCTCAGCCGCGTCGAGTTGGAGGCGGTGCTGGCCCACGAGCTGACCCACGTCAAGAGCTGGGACGTGCTGGTGTCCACCATGGCTGCCGCCCTCGTGGGCTTCCCTGCGTCATTTCTCCCCGCGCCCACAGTCAGTCGCCTCCTCGACATGGCCATCGGTGATGGTGTTGGCGGTCAGAGGAGGGAGTCGGAGGCCGACCTCGGCGCGGTGGCGGTAACCCGGTACCCGCCTGGGATGATCTCGGCCATGGAGAAGCTGCACGACGACCGGGCCACCCTCCGCTCGGGGTCTCGAGCCACTGCCCATCTGTGGATGGTCCGTCCCCTGCCCGCTGCGGGCGGGGACTCGGCCGAGCGCCTGGACGAGCGCATCGAGACCTTGCGAGAGCTTTGATGGGCAGAGACCGAGCCGTGCCGCGGGCGTGGGCTCTGGGCCTGGCTGCCCTGCTGGCGGTGGCCGCGTGCAGCGGGGGCGGCGAGGGATCAGACGACGCCGGCGCCCCCCCTCCCCCCACCTCGGCGCCGGCGAACGAACAAGGGGCGCCCCTCACCGGGCTTCCCGTCGACCCCGCTCGCGCCGCCCGGCCCCTTCTCGTGGTCAAGGTCGACAACGCCCGGAAGGCCCGGCCCCAGGTCGGCCTGGGACAGGCCGACGTGGTGGTGGAGGAGGAGGTGGAGGGTGGCGTCACCCGCTTCGCGGTCCTCTTCCACTCAGCCGACGCGCCCGTTGTAGGCCCGGTTCGCTCAGCCCGCTCGACCGACATCCTGATCGCCAGCAGCCTCAACCGACCTCTGTTCGCCTATTCCGGGGCCAGTTCTGCCTTCCAGGCCCTGATCGCCCGCTCGCCGGTGGTGGACGTCGGCGTGGACAGGTTCCCCGGCGACTACAGGCGGGAGCGAGGACGCCCAGGTCCCTACGACCTGTTCTCCTCCACCCCCAGCCTCTCCTCGCACGCCCCACCGGGCTCGGGGCCGCCCCCGCGGCTGTTCTCGTTCAGGAGGGTGGGTGAGCCGGCGGACGCGGCCGGCGCCGCACCGGCGGCTGGGGTGAGCATGGAGTTCCGCGCCGTCATCGTCACCGCCGTGCAGTACCGGTGGGACGCCGCTTCGGGGACCTGGAAGCGGGGCCAGGACGGGGGCCCGCACCTCGACCAGGCTGGAGTCCAGCAGGCGCCCAAGAACGTGGTGGTGCAGCTCGTCAACTATCGGGATACGGGCTTCCGCGACCGGTCGGGGGCGGTGGTGCCGGAGGCGGAGCTGGTCGGCGAGGGCGAGGCGTGGGTCTTCACCGACGGCAAGGTCGTGAAGGGCCGATGGAGAAAGCCGACCCCCGATGCGGTCACGCAGTACGTGGACGCCTCCGGAGCGCCGGTTCGGATGACGCCGGGCCAGACCTGGATCGAGCTGGTCCGACCGGGCATGGCCGCCATCACCCCCTGACCCGGGAGCAGCCGGGATCGTCCCGCGGGGGCCCGCCGTAGACTGAGGCCATGCCGGAGCCGAAGAGCCCAACAGCAACGCCGCCAGTGCGCACGGGGACGGATCGCGTTAAACGGGGCTTGGCCGAGATGATGCGGGGCGGGGTCATCATGGACGTCGTCAACGCCGAGCAGGCCAAGGTCGCCGAGGACGCCGGAGCGGTGGCGGTGATGGCCCTGGAGCGGGTGCCGGCGGACATCCGCCGTGACGGTGGCGTGGCCCGCATGAGCGACCCGGCCATGATCCAGCAGATCAAGGACGCCGTCACCGTCCCTGTGATGGCCAAGGCCCGCATCGGCCATTTCGCCGAGGCCCAGGTGCTCCAGGCCCTCGGGGTCGACTACGTGGACGAGTCCGAGGTCCTCACTCCGGCGGACGAGGCCCATCACATCGACAAATGGATCTTCACCGTGCCGTTCGTCTGCGGCGCCACCAACCTCGGTGAGGCCCTGCGACGGGTCTCGGAGGGGGCGGCCATGATCCGCTCCAAGGGCGAGGCCGGCACCGGCGACGTGAAGGAGGCGGTCCGTCACCTGCGATCGATCGTGGGCGACATCAAGAAGATCACCCAGGCCGATTCGGCCGAGGTCTATGCCTGGGCCAAGCAGCTCCAGGCCCCCGTGGGACTGGTGGCCGAGATTGCCCGGACTGGACGCCTCCCCGTCCCCATGTTCTGTGCCGGTGGCATCGCCTCTCCCGCCGATGCCGCCCTGGTGATGCAGCTGGGCGCCGAAGCCGTGTTCGTGGGCTCGGGAATCTTCAAGTCCTCCGACCCGACCCGGATGGCCGCCGCCATCGTGGAGGCCACCACCCACTTCGGTGACCCTTCCATCGTGGCCAAGGTCAGCACCGGCCTCGGCGAGGCCATGGCCGGGACCGCCATCCACGACATCGAGGTCAAGTTGGCCGAGCGGGGCTGGTAGCGAGCAGCGTGGGGGCACACAAGGTCGGTGTGCTCGCCCTCCAGGGTGACGTGGGCGAGCACGTTGCCACCCTGGCCGAGGTGGGTGCCTATCCCGTGGAGGTGCGAACGCCTCACGACCTGGCCGGGTTGGACGCGTTGGTGTTCCCCGGGGGCGAGTCCACGACCATCTCGCTCCTGCTCGGGTCCTCCGGGCTCTTCGAACCCATCGCCGAGCGCCTGGGCGACGGCATGCCGGCTCTGGGGACGTGCGCGGGCATGATCGTGCTGGCTGCACAGGTGGTCGACGGGCGCCCGGAGCAACGGTCGTTCGGCGCCATCGACGTCGTCGTCCGCCGCAACGCCTTCGGTCGCCAGATTCATTCCTTCGAGCGTGCCCTCGACGTGAAGGGCCTCCCGGGTGGGCCCTTGGACGCCATCTTCATCAGGGCGCCGGTCGTCGAGCGAGCTGGTCCCGATGTCGAGGTGCTCGCTGATGTCGACGGCCGGCCTGTGCTCTGCCGCCAGGGCCCGGTGCTGGTGGCCGCCTTCCACCCCGAGCTGTCCGGCGACCTGCGGATCCACCGGCTCTTCGTGGAGGGGAGCTAGGAGGTGTCGGGTCACTCCAAGTGGGCCACCATCAAGCACAAGAAGGGCGCCCAGGACAAGGCCCGGGGAAAGCTCTTCGCCAAGCTCATCCGCCAGGTCGAGGTGGCAGCCCGGGAGGGTGGTGGGGACATGACGTCCAACGCCACCCTCCGCAGCATGTACCAGAAGGCCCGGGACTCGTCGGTGCCGGCCGACACCATCGACCGGGCCATCAAGCGGGGCACCGGTGAGCTCGAGGGGGTTCGCTACGAGCAGGTTTCCTACGAGGGCTACGCCCCGTTGGGGGTGGCGGTGATCGTGGAGTGCCTGACCGACAATCGCAATCGCACCGGCGCCGACGTGCGCAGCATCTTCACCCGCAACGGTGGCTCCATGGCCGAGCCGGGGGCGGTGTCCTGGCAGTTCGAGCGCAAGGGAGTGGTCATCCTTCCCAAGCAGGTGGCCGAGGACGAGCTGATGCTGCTGGCCCTCGACTCGGGTGCCGAGGACCTCGAGGACCAGGGTGACACTTGGCAGCTCACGTGCCCGCCCACCGACCTCGTGGGCCTGCGCTCGGCGCTGGAGGAGGCGGGCCTGGGCTTCGACTCGGCCGAGGTGACCATGGTGCCCTCCACCGTGGTGCCCCTGGAGAGCGAGGGGGACGCCCGCCGGGTGCTCCGCCTGGTCGACCTGCTCGAGGAGCACGACGACGTGGCCAACGTCTTCGCCAACTTCGACATCCCCGACGTCATCATCAGCTCGCAGGCAGAGCTGGCACAGTGATCCGGGCCCTGCTCGGGGCAACAGCTCCCATCGGGGCCTGGGATCCGCGGCCGCGGGCGCTGGCGCCGCTAAGCTCGAACGAGTGTTCGTGCTCGGGATCGACCCTGGCCTGTCGCGGTGCGGCTACGGCGGTGTACGCGCTCCACGGCCCACGGACGACTTCACTGGTCTCCGGGCGGAGTTGGCCGGCGTGCTCACCACCTCGCCGTCGGCGCCCGTGCCCGAGCGCCTGGCCTGCCTGGCAGCGGAGCTGCGCTCGCTGATCTCCGAGTGTCGCCCCGAGGCGGTGGCCGTCGAGCGGGTCTTCTTCCAGACCAACGCCCGCACCGCAATCTCGGTGGCTCAGGCCAGCGGCCTGGCCCTGGCCGAGGCCGCCGCCGCCGGCTGCGAGGTGGCCCAGTACACCTCCAACGAGGTAAAGCAGGCGGTGGCCGGCTACGGGGCCGCCTCCAAGGAGCAGGTTCAGCGCATGGTGGCGACCCAGCTGTCGCTGGCCGAACGGCCGCGCCCCCCCGACGCAGCCGACGCCCTGGCCCTCGCCCTGTGCCACCTGACGGTGGCTCCCCGGCGGCGACGATGGGCGGAGGCACGCTCGTGATCGGCTCCCTGCGCGGCGTCGTCCTCGAGCGGTTGCCTGGCCCCGGCGGCCAGGGCGAGCTGTTGCTCGAGGTGGGCGGCGTCGGTTACCGGGTCACCGTCGCTGCCAGCGCCGTGGCCAGCGCCGACATCGGTGAGCCGCTGTTCCTGCACGTGCACACCCACGTCCGCGAGGACGCCATCGTGCTCTACGGGTTCGCCACCAGGGAGGAGCGAGGCTGCTTCGAGGCGCTCATCGCCGCCCATGGCGTGGGGCCGGCGCTGGCTCTGGCCGTGATCTCGGTCCTGTCGCCGGTCGGCTTGCGCCGGGCCCTTGCCGGCGGTGACGTCGACGCCCTCACCGCCGTGCCCGGGGTGGGGCGCAAGACGGCGGCTCGCCTGCTCATCGACCTGAAGCCCCGCTTCGACCTCGGAGACGACAACTTGGTCGCTTCTAGCGACGGCCACGACGCCGTTCGCTCCGAGGTGCGAGCTGCCCTGAGCGGTCTGGGCTACGGACCCGACGAGATCCGCCAGGCCGTCGCTGACCTCGACCCGGTCGCCGGCGCCGAGGAGCAGGTCCGTTCGGCCCTACGCCACCTGGCGTCGGGCAACCGTCCCCGGGTGGTGACCTGATGAGTCCCCGCGAGGAGGTGCTGGTGCCGGCGCCCGCCGACCTGCTCGAGTCGGCCGAAGAAGCCAGCCTGCGACCCCGGCGCCTGGCCGAGTTCGTGGGACAGCCCCAACTCAAGGAACGCCTGGCCATCGTGCTCGAGGCAGCACGGCGCCGGGGCCAGGCTGCCGACCACGTGCTCCTGGCCGGACCGCCGGGCCTGGGCAAGACCTCCATGGCTGGCATCGTGGCCGCGGAGATGGACGCCACCTTCCGCATCACCTCGGGGCCGGCCCTGGTGCGGG
>JALZKD010000231.1 GCA_030859405.1 Actinomycetota bacterium
CAGGCGCGTCTTACCGATGCCCGCCTCGCCCTGGCACCACACCAACTGCGGACGACCTTCCACGGCGGCGACCAGGCAGTCGGTCAACGCTGCCAGCTCCAGTTCTCGGCCTACAAGCTCCGTACGCATGTCACCGCCAGCTCAGCGGCCCTCTCCACCACTAGTGCAGCACATGGATGGCTCGTGGATCGGATCCCTCGTGCACCGCCGGGGTGCGAACGCAATGAAAGCGGCCATGGTGACCAAAGCACCTCACCGCCCTCACGAAGTGGTCGGTGCGAGCACAGTCCTGTTGCCAGGCGGCGGAGCGACGCCCATAACATCCGTCCCCTATCACGCCAATTCGGTCGTCGGAGGCTGCCCCAGTGGTGCCGTTGGAGGGCGCGAGATAACGGCACGAGCGAGGGCGCTCGGTAACGCGCTGGCGTTGCGTGTTCAAGAGGGGTGTGTCCTTCAGTCCCGGTTCAACTCCGGACCGGGCTGACCGAAGGAGAGTGCCCATGTCCACGACTATCTGCACGGCTGTCGTCCTCGCCACCGATCCGGTCGGGCGGGCCGAGACGATTGCAGTCGCCGGGTTCCTGGCCGGCTACAGCGGCGCCACCCGGACCAGCTACGCCACCGATCTGCGGATCTTCGCCGCCTGGTGCCACGAGGCTGATCTGAGCCTGTTCAAGGTCAAGCGTTCCCATCTGGAGCTCTTCGGGCGGTGGATGGAGGAGACCGGTCGAATGCGCTCCACCGTGGCCCGGCGCCTCTCCACCTTGGCCAGCTTCTACAAGTACTGCGAGCAGGAGGACCTCGTTGAGCGCAACCCTGCCCTCAACCTGCGACGCCCCAAGGTGGACTACGAGTCCCGCACCCTCGGCCTGGACCGCAACGAGCTTGGCGCCTTCCTGGTCCAGGCCGGCCTCGGTTCGCCACGCGATCACGCCCTGGCGTCCCTGCTGGCGCTCAACGGTCTGCGGATCTCCGAGGCCCTGGGCGCCGATGTCGAGGACCTCGACTTCGAGCGAGGTCACCGCACGCTCAAGATCCTCCGCAAGGGTGGCAAGCGGGCCACCATCCCGCTGGCGCCCCGCACCTCCCGAGTGCTGGACCTCTACCTGAACGAACGGACCAGCGGACCCATCTTCCTCGGGGCCAAGGGCGGGCGGATGGACCGCTACGCCGCCGACCGCACCGTCAAGCGCCTGGCGCGTCAGGCAGGAATCAACAAGCGCATCAGCCCGCACAGCTTGCGCCACTCGTTCATCACCGCCGCCCTCGACGCCGGCGTACCTCTACGGGATGTCCAGGAAGCGGCAAGTCACGCCGACCCGAGGACCACCATGCGCTACGACCGGGGCCGAGGATCGCTCGATCGCCATGCCACCTACATCGTCGCCACGTTCCTGGCCGGCGCCTCCCGGTAGGCGGGTGGCTACGGAGGAGAAGCTCGGCCGTCGTCGACCTCGTCGGCTGCCGTGTAGTCCCCGCGCCGCCATGTTTGGTAGTCAACCCGCCTTGAGGTGACGACGGAGGGCCTCGCGCACGATGTCGGAGGCAGTGGTCTGCTCCGCCGCTGCTCGTTCAGCTAAAGCCTGGCGAAGTTCGGGGTCAAGCCGCACTGGGAACGATTCGGCGGGCCCGGTCCCCATCGACGGCCGGCCTGGACGACGTCGCAGCTTGGCGACCTCCAGGCCGGCCTCGGCCTCATTGGCCATTTGTTCCAACACCTCTTCGGTGAGCTCGACGCCTGCCGTCGATCGCCCGTAGGACTTCCCCTCAGCCATCGGCTTCTCCCATCGCATGGAGGAACGACTCGTAGACACTGCGCATCCGCATGGCGTGGATCACGACCTCGCTTCCGTCGTCTCGACGCACCGCCACGATCTCCAGAAGGTTTCCGGCGCGGTCGGGCCCGAGGTAGAGGACCTTTCCGTCCTCCTGGTCACCCGCCGCCAACGCATGCTCGACGGCGTGTTCGATGTCGATCTCGCTGATGCCGTGCTTGCGAGCCGAGGCGTAGATGTCCACGTGCCTGTTATCGTATCGCGAAACCCCTGGTGTCGCCGCGCCTCGCCCATTGGATGCCCACCCACCGCCATAACCCCCAGTGGGTGTCCTGACTGGGGAGGCGAGTTGATACCGGGCGCCAGTAACGACCCTCTCCGCCGGTT
>JALZKD010000232.1 GCA_030859405.1 Actinomycetota bacterium
GGCCTGGGACCAGAAGAGCGAGTCGTAGACAAGCATGACCATGTCGGCGGTGACCGGAAAGGTGGTGAGGGTGAGGGTGAACGGGGTGAGGTTGTTCTCGTAGCTGTGGATGGCCACCCGTAGGCGCCTGGCCGACGTGCTGGCCTCCTGGGCGTTGGCCCCGCCCGCGGCGGCGAACACCAAGACCACGCACACCATCACTGCCCGTGCCCGGATCCACATGTATCCCTCTCCATCCTTTGGGCGGAGGTTGTCCCGGCCGGCGTAGAAGTTGAGGTAGCGGTCCCCCGCCTGAGACCTGCCGAGTGGTAGGTGTCGGGCGTCCTGCAAGACAACCGACCAGGAAGGGGACCGCAGTGAAGAAGAACTACCAGACCAAGAACGCGCGCGCTGGCACCGGCCGGGCCACGGCGAAGAAGAAGACGAACTCTCACGCCGGGGCGTCGTCGGCAGGCGATGACTCGAACGTGGCGGAGTGGGCCCTGCCAGAGGCGGTCACCATAGCCATGGCCGAGTTGGCCGAGACGGCCAGAGAAGGACTGCTGGCCCTGGCGGTGGGCACCGGCCTGCAGGTCATGCAGGTGATGATGGAAGAAGACGTCACCGCCATCGTGGGTCCCAAGGGCCGCTGGAATCCAGAGCGCACGTCCAAGCGTCACGGCAACGATGACGGGGAGGTGAGCCTCGGTGGGCGGCGGATGCCGGTGCGCCGGCCTCGGATCCGCACCGCCGACGACACCAAAGAGGTGGCGGTGCCGTCCTATGAGCTGTTCAGCTCCACGGAGGTCCTGGGGCGGATGGCACTGGAGCGGATGATGGCCAAGCTGTCCACTCGCCGCTACCAGTCCGGCCTCGAGCCGGTGGGCACGGCGGTGCAGGCCGAGGCCCGCTCCACGTCTCGCTCGGCGGTGTCCAGGCGCTTCGTGGCCGCCACCGAGTCGGCCCTGGCCGAGCTGATGGGCGCCGACCTGTCGGAGCTGGACCTGGTGGCGCTCATGATCGACGGCGTGCACTTCGCCGGCCACTGCTGCGTGGTGGCGCTGGGCATCGGCATCGACGGGACCAAGCACCCCCTCGCCGTGGAGCAGGGCTCTACAGAGAACGCCACGCTGGTGCGGGACCTGCTGGTGGGGCTGAGAGAGCGGGGCCTTGACGTGAGTAGACCCATCCTCGCCGTCATCGACGGGTCCAAGGCGCTGGCCTCGGGCGTGAAGGAGGTCTTCGACCACCCCGTCATCCATCGTTGTCAGCTCCACAAGGTCCGAAACGTCGAGGACAAGCTGCCCGATCACCTCGCCGCCACGGTGGCCAAGAAGATGCGAGCTGCCTACCGCAACTCCGATGCCCTTGGAACCGAGGCCAGCCTGGAGGCCCTGGCCCGGGACCTTGAGAAGTCCCATCCCGGTGCCGCAGCGTCGTTGCGCGAGGGGCTGGCCGAGACCCTCACCGTGACCCGCCTCGGCGTGCCGCCGACGCTGGCCCGCACCCTTCGCTCCACCAACGCCGTGGAGTCGATGATCGAGATCTGCAGAGACCACTCGACCAACGTCAAGCGCTGGCGGGACGGGGCGATGGTGCTGCGCTGGTGTGCGGCGGGGATGGCAGAGGCGGCCAAGCAGTTCCGCCGGGTCAACGGCTTCATGCACCTGCCTGCTCTTCGAGCCGCTCTCGACGCCCACGTCGCCGGCACCGTCACACCCCACAAGTACGATCAGAGGAAGGAGGTGGCCGCATAGAAGTCATCGGGGCCGCTACCCGAAGTTCCACGCCAAGTGGGACATCCTCTTTGGGCGGGAGCCTTGTCAGCTCGAACTATTGCGGGGCGACTCCAGAGGATATCCCTAGCGATCGGGCATTACTTCTGCGGGACCGCTACAGAGGTCCCCGTCCGCAAGGGCCACGGCGAGCAGCCCGGAGCCAGGTAGGGCTACGCCGAGGCCCGGCCGGCGGCCGGTAGGGCTACCACGCCGGTGGGCGACCCTCGACTTGGAGGCATCACCGCCAACCCCTCGCCCAGGTGGCCGCACTCAGGGCCGAACACAGCTACTCAACGCTGATACGTACCCACCAGGGTGCCGCTGGCCAGCTCCTTGTCGCTGAGCGCCTCACGCAGCTCCTCGAGAGAGCCGCCTGAACCAAAGCCCAGCGG
>JALZKD010000233.1 GCA_030859405.1 Actinomycetota bacterium
CGCTGCTGGGCTGGCGGGCCGTCCATGTCACCGAACGACGGACCGCCCTGGACTTCGCCGAGGTGGTCCGCTGGTTGGTCGAGGAGGTGCATGAGGAGGCGGAGAAGGTGGTCCTGGTGATGGACAACCTGAACACCCACAAGCTGGCCTCGTTGTACGAAGCGTTCCCGCCGGAGCAGGCCCGACGGATCGCCGAGAAGCTGGAGATCGACCACACGCCGAAGCATGGGAGCTGGCTGAACATGGCGGAGATCGAGCTGTCGGTGCTGTCCCGGCAGTGCCTGGACCGGAGGATCGAGTCGGCCGGGATCCTCCGCCGGGAGGTGGGGGCGTGGGAGGAGGACCGGAATGAGCGGATGGTGGAGGTGAAGTGGCAATTCACCACGGCGGACGCCCGGATCAAGCTCCATCGCCTATACCCGACAACTCAATAGTGGCGGACTACTAGTGGGTCATTTGCCTCGTCTATAGCCATAAACCCCATCACGACGGTAGGATGGGCGGCCTCTCATCACATGGAGGCCACCGATGTCCCGCCGCAAGACCGATCCCCTCCGGCCCCTCACCGACGATGAGGTCGCGGCCCTGGCCCAGCTCAGCCGGTCGCAGGCCGCACCCGCCGCGCAGGTCGCTCGGGCCAGCATGCTCCTGGCCGTCGCCCGCGGCGACGACTATCAGGCCGCCGCCCGCGCCGCCGGGCGCCGCTCCGGCGACGCCGTCTCCCACCTGGTCGCCCGCTTCAATGCCGAGGGCCTCGCCGCCCTCGTGCCCCGCCACGGCGGCGGGCGGACGCCTGCCTACGGTCAGGCGGCGCGGGAGCGGATCCTCCGCGAGGTCCAGCGGCCCCCGACCCCGGAGGCCGACGGGACGGCGACCTGGTCGCTGATGACCCTGCGCAAGGCGGTGCGCTCGGCGTCTGACGGCCTGCCGCGGGTCTCGACCTTCACCCTCTGGCAGGTGCTCCACGGGGCCGGCTATAGCCACCAGCTCACGCGCACCTGGTGCCCGACCGGCACGGCCCTGCGCCGCCGCAAGGCCGGCGCGGTGGTCGTCACCGACCCGGACGCCGAGCCCAAAAAAAGTTGATCGAGGACGCCTACCGGTTGGGCGAGGCGATGGGCCTGTCGGTCTGGTGCACCGACCAGGCCGGGCCGTTCCAGACGGTGCCCCACCCCGGAGGATCCTGGCGGCCCGAGGGCGCCCCGGCCCGCCAGCCGCACGAGTACCTGCGCGACGGCACGGCCAAGGTGCTGACGCTGTTCCACCCGGCCGACGGCCGGGTCCGCCTGGAGGGCGTGACGGCCTGCCCGAACGCGGTCCTGCACCCCTGGCTCAAGCGCGAGCTGGCCGAGATCCTGGCCGGCCTGCCCGACCCGCCCGGCGAGCCCGCCGCGGGGTGGCGTGCGACCTGGGAGCGCTGGCAGGAGGGGCTGACGATCAAGCCGACGCTGCTGTCGGAGCTGCCGCCGTTGCGGATGCTGCTGGTGCTGGACAACCTGGCCGGGCACAAGACGGCGGCGTTCGTCTGCTGGCTGTTCACGCACGGCATCATGCCGTTATATACCCCGCTGGGCGGGTCCTGGCTGAACATGGCCGAGAGCATCCAGCGGGTCCTCAAACGCCGGGCGCTGGCGGGCCAGCATCCCGGCGCCACCACTGAGATCATCGCCTGGTTCGAGGCGGTCGCCGCCCACTGGAATGCGGCCCCGACGCCCTTCGAGTGGGGTGGGAAGAGGGCGGCCCGCCGGCAGAGGCAGCGCGAGCGGCGCCACCGCCTCGGCGGCTCGGGGGCGTACACCCGCGCCCCGATCCGACGTCGGTCGAAGCCCGGTTATGGCGATGTCCAACGCAAATGACCCACTAGCATGCTCCGTGCCGGCAACACCGCGAACGCCAGCGCGGCAGCCAGCGCGAGCAAGACAACGTGGGGGCGAAGGTCGGCCGCCGGCCACCACGGCCGCCAAGCCGAGGGCCACTCGAGGCCCACCTCACCCCCGACGCCCAGCGAGAAGAAGGTCAGGGTCAGCAGGCCGAGTCCGATACCTGCCAACCTCGGAGCCCAGAGCCCGACGTCGAGCCAGGTCCGGCCGGGCGCGGACCGGCCCAGGTAAACGGCACCGCCCAGCATCAGCCCTTCCATGAAC
>JALZKD010000234.1 GCA_030859405.1 Actinomycetota bacterium
GTTCATCACCCGCACCCCGGTGGCATCGCGTCCCTGCGAGGCCACCTGGCGCACGGCCAGGCGGATGGTGACGCCGGACGAGGATATGACCACTACCTCGTCGTCGAGGCCCACCATGAACGCGGCCACCACCGAGCCCCTACGGGCGGTGAGCTTGATGCCC
Organism: Actinomycetota bacterium; assembly: GCA_030859405.1. Taxonomy (GTDB): domain Bacteria; phylum Actinomycetota; class Acidimicrobiia; order Acidimicrobiales; genus YB1-3. Next base: position 164 of record JALZKD010000234.1, read on the forward strand.
TTGATACCCATGGTGCCGCGGCCCCTACGGGGAAAGCGGTCGAGCTGCGTGCGCTTGCCGTAGCCGGCGTCAGTGACGAGGAGGATGGCCACGTCGTCGCGAGCTACGTCGCACGACACCACCTCGTCGCCGGAGCGCAGCCGCATCCCGATCACGCCCTGGGCCGCCCGGCCCGTGGGCCGCACCTCGTCCTCGCCGAAGCGAATGGTGATCCCCCGGAGGGAGACCATGAAGATGTCGTCGCCCCCACCGGTCTGGATGACGCGCACCAACTCGTCGCCATCCTTCAAGTTGATGGCGATGAACCCGTCGCGGCGGGACTTGTTGTACTCGGAGAAGGTTGTCTTCTTGACCTGGCCCAGCTTGGTGGCGAAGAACAGGTACCGGTCCTCGCCGAAGTCGCGGGTCTCCACAATGGCCTGGATGCGCTCACCGGGGGCGAGGGGCAACAGGTTGGCGATGTGGGTGCCACGGGCGGTGCGCTCCTTCATGGGCACCTCATGGGCCTTCAGCCGGTACACCTTGCCCAGGTTGGAGAAGAAGAGCAGGTAGTCATGGGAGGTGGCGTGGATGACGGTGGTGACCAGGTCCTCCTCCTTGAGCCTGGCCCCCTGCACACCCCGGCCGCCGCGACTCTGGGTGCGGAAGTTGCCGGCCGCCACCGTCTTCACATAGCCGGCCTTGGTCATGGTGACCACCAGCGGCTCGTCGTCGATGAGGTCCTCCACACCGATCTGGCCCGGGTCGTAGGTGATCTCTGCTCGGCGGGGCTCAGCGAAGCGCTCGCGCACCTCCCCCAACTCGGTCTTGATCACCCCTCGGAGCCTGGCGGGGTCGGCCAGGATCGCCTCCAGCTCGGCGATGGTCTCCCTCAGCCTGGCCAGCTCCTCGTGCAGCTCGGCCCGGCCCAGGCGGGTGAGGCGCCCGAGGGTCATGTCGAGGATGTGGTTGGCCTGGACCTCGGTGAACTCGAAGGGCGCCAGCATGAGGCCCATCCGGGCCGCGGACCGGTCGTCCGATCCCCGTATGAGCTCGATGATGGCGTCGATCATGTCGAGGGCCTTCAGCAGCCCGTCGACGATGTGGGCCCGGGCCTTGGCCTTGCGCAGGCGCGACTCGCTGCGGCGGGTGACCACCTCGATCTGGTGGTCGACGTAGGCCGACAGGGCCTGGGCCAGGTTGAGAGTGCGGGGAACGCCGTCGACCAGGGCCACCAGGTTGACCCCGAAGGTCCCCTGCAACGGTGTGTGCTTGTAGAGGTTGTTGAGCACCACGCTGGCGTTGGCATCGCGCTTTGGCTTTATTACGAGGCGGGTGCTGCCCTTGGCCGACTCGTCGTTGACGTCGGCGATGCCCTCGAGCTCTCGCGTCTTCACGAGCTCGTCGATCTTGGTGGCGATGGACCCCACCGACGTCTGGTACGGGATCTCGGTGACCACGATGACGGTGCCCTTCTTGCCCTCGTGGATCTCGGCCCGGGCCCGCATGCGGATGGAGCCGCGCCCGGTCCGGTATGCCTCCTGCGTGCCGCTGCGCCCGAGGATCAGACCCCCGGTGGGGAAGTCCGGCCCCTTCACGAAGGCCATGAGGTCCTCGGGGGTGGCGTCGGGGTGGTCGAGCAGGTGGACGGTGGCGTCGATGACCTCGCCCAGGTTGTGGGGCGGGATGTTGGTGGCCATGCCCACGGCTATGCCCTGGCTCCCGTTGACGAGGAGGTTGGGAAAACGTGCCGGCAGCACGGAGGGCTCGCGGAACTCACCCGAGTAGTTGTCGGTGAAGTCCACGGTGTCCTCGTCGATGCCGGCGATCATCTGCAGCGCCAGGTGGTGCAGCCGGCACTCCGTGTAGCGCATGGCCGCCGGCGGGTCCTCCGGAGAGCCGAAGTTGCCATGGCCGTCGACGAGGGGATGACGGAGGCTGAAGCTCTGCGCCATGCGAGCCAGCGCGTCGTAGACGGCCTCGGGGCTGTGCGGGT
>JALZKD010000235.1 GCA_030859405.1 Actinomycetota bacterium
GGCAACGTCCGGGCTCGCTCGGCCCAGCTGGCAAGCCTGCTGGCGACCGGCGTGGCTCCGCTGCCGGCCGTGGCCGACATACGGGTGAAGGGGCTCATGGCTGGCGTCGAACTGGCCTCTCCGGGGCCCGCCATGCGGTGGGGGCGGCGGGTGTGCGCGGCCGCGGTGAGGCGGGGCGTGCTGCTCCGCCCTCTCGGGGACGTGGTGGTGATCATGCCCCCGCTCACGGTGACCGCCGGCGAGATCGAGCGCATCGTGGAGGTGGTGGGCGAGGCCGTGACCGAGGTCACGGACACATGACCCCAGTGACCGACGGCGCGGTGAGCGAGGCCGCAGTGACCGACGGCGCGCGGGCCGGAACCGGGGAGGGAGCAGCCAGCTGGCCCACGTGGGCCGAGGCCGAGCGTGCCCACATCCTGGCCCGCGGTCGGTGGCGGAGCGTGCGCGACTTCGACGGGGTCGGGACCACCGGATGGCTGCGAGAGGAGGACGGGCAGCGGTTCGTGGTGTCGTTCGCCTCCAACGACTACCTGGGGCTCAGCCACCATCCGGCGGTGGTGGCCGCAGCCCACGCCGCCCTCGACCGTTGGGGGGCGGGTTCGGGTTCCGCCCGTCTGGTGACCGGCTCTCGGCCCGTGCACTCCGAGCTCGAGTTCGAGCTGGCCCAATGGAAGGGCACGGAGCGCGCCGTGCTGTTCCCGACCGGCTACGCGGCCAACGTCGGCGTCCTGTCGGCGCTCGGCGCCACGGGTGTGCGCATCCTCTCCGACGAGCGCAACCACGCCTCCATCGTGGACGGCTGCCGCCTGGCTCGAGCTGACGTCACCGTCTACCCCCACGGCGACGTGGAAGCGGTGGAGCACAGCCTGCGCCAGCCCGGCCGCGCCATCGTGGTGACCGACACCGTGTTCTCCATGGACGGGGACCTGGCCCCTGTCGCCGACCTGGCGCACGTCTGCGGTCGCCATGGCGCACTCCTCGTGCTCGACGAGGCCCACGCGGTGCTGAGCCCCGATCCTGGGCTGGAGGACTGCCACGTGCTCCGGGTGGGCACGCTCTCCAAGACCCTCGGCGCCCTCGGCGGCTTCGTGGCCGGCCCCGCCGCCCTGGCGGAGCTCGTCGTCAACCGGGCCCGCTCGTTCATCTACACCACGGCCTCCTCACCGGCCGATACGGCTGCCGCCCTGGCCGCCGTGAGGGTGGCCCGGGCCGCCGAGGGCAAATCGCTTCGGGCTCGCCTGCGAGCCCACGTGGAGCGGGTGGCCCCCGGGCATCCCACGCCCATCGTCTCCCTGGTGCTGGGCGGTGAAGAGCGGGCCCTGGCCGCCTCCAGTCAGCTGCTCGACCAGGGCCTGCTGGTCCCGGCCATCCGCCCTCCCACGGTGCCGGCCGAGACCTCGCGGTTGCGCATAACGCTCTCAGCGGCACACACCACCGAACAGGTCGAGCGCTTGTCGGCTGCCCTCCCCGGTCTCGAAGGACAAGACCCTGCCCAGGCCTGAGCACCTGGTGCTGGTGACGGGGACGGGGACAGCCACGGGCAAGACGTGGGTGGGGGCGCAGGTCCTGGCCGCGCTCCGGGCCCATGGCCACGCCGTTGCCGCTCGAAAGCCGGCACAGTCCTATGACCCCGGCGTGGAGGAAACCGACGCAGACGTACTGGCCCTGGCAACGGGTGAGCAGCCCGCCGACGTGTGCCCCAGCCATCGCTGGTACGAGGTGCCCATGGCCCCACCCATGGCCGCGGAGCTCCTCGGACGGCCCGCCTTCAGCCTGGACGACCTGATCGGTGAGCTGCGATGGCCCCGCGGCCTCGGTTACGGGCTGGTCGAGGGAGTGGGGGGGCCCCGCTCCCCCCTCGCTTCCACGGGTGACACCGTCGCCCTGGCCGAGGCCATGAGGCCGGACACGGTGGTGCTCGTGGCCCGGACCGAGCTCGGGACCATCAATGCCGTGATGTTGGCGGCTGCTGCGCTCGACGGTTCCACGGCCCACCACCCGGCGCCGGTGGTGTTCCTCAACCGCTACCGGGAGGAGAATCCTCTGCACGCCGGAAACGCCAGGTGGCTGCGAGACCGAAGCGGCCTCGACGTGGTGACCGGCGTGGAGGCCTTGGTCAACCGGCTCTCG
>JALZKD010000097.1 GCA_030859405.1 Actinomycetota bacterium
GTCGAGCCAGAACTACCTGAACATCTACGAGCACATCCGGCACAAGTGAGGTCTCAGCCGGAGAAGGAGCGATGAAGGTGACAGAGCTTTCCGATTACGTCGACGGCCTGCCCAATGTGTCCGGCCGCGAGCAGGTGGTCGAGGAGGCCATCGCGGCCGGTCGGTCTGAACCCGTCTTCACCGGAGAGGGGCGGGTGCGCCTCGAGGACATCGACAGCGCCTTCGCCATTGCCCTGCACATGCACCAGCCTCTGATCCCAGCCGGAGGGCCCGATCAGCGGACGGCGCCGATCATCAGCAACCTGAAGGCGATGATGGACCATCAGGACATCGGTGACAACCACAACGCGCCGGTGTTCCTCTGGTGCTACAAGCGCATGGGCGAGTTCATCCCCCAGCTCGTCGACGAGGGTCACAGTCCGCGGGTGATGCTGGACTACTCGGGCACGTTGCTGCATGGGCTCTACGACATGGGCGCCCACGATGCCTTGGAGGCGCTTGGTCGCATCACCTCCGACCACCGCTACCGACAGGCGGTGGAATGGCTGGGCACCGCATGGGGTCACCCAGTGGCTCCGTCCACCCCCGTCCAGGACTACCGACTGCACGTGCGAGCCTGGCAGCACCACTTTGCGGCCTTGTTCGGCCTCGAAGCGCTCGGTCGGGTTCGAGGTTTCTCGCCCGCGGAGATGGCCCTGCCCAACCATCCCGATGTCGCCTACGAGTTCGTGAGGACTCTTCGGGACTGTGGTTACCAATGGGTGCTGGTCCAGGAGCACACCGTCGAGACGCCCGACGGGCAGGGGCTGGACCGGCCCCATCTCCCTCATCTTCTCCGCGGCGTCAGCTCCGGCGGCGAAGTGGCCGAGATCGTGGCCATCGTCAAGACCCAGGGCAGCGACACCAAGCTCGTCGCCCAGATGCAGCCCTACTACGAGGCCAGGGGCCTCCGTCCCTGCGAGTTGGCGGGGAGGAGTGTGCCACCTCTGGTCACCCAGATCGCCGATGGCGAGAACGGAGGGGTGATGATGAACGAGTTTCCGCCCAAGTACTTCGAGGTCGTGCGGGAGTGCTCACACACCCGTACCCCGATGGTGAACGTCAGCGAGTACCTGGAGCAGCTGTGGGCTGCAGGTATCCGCCCCAGTGATCTGCCTGTCGTCCAGCCGGTGCTCCAGCACCGCATCTGGCAACTTACCGCTCCTGGTGAGGGCCCCGATCGGCTCGCTGCCGTCGTCCAGGAGCTGCAGGAGGAGGACGGGAGCTTCCACATGGAAGGCGGGAGCTGGACCAGCAACCTCTCGTGGGTGAGGGGATACGAGCATCTGCTCATTCCCATGGACAAGGCCAGTGCCCTCTTCCACGAACGCGTGCTATCCAGTGACGTCGAGACCAACGACCGGCGGTACCGGAACGCCTTGTTCCACTTGCTGGCGGCAGAGACGAGCTGCTTTCGCTACTGGGGCGAGGGCATGTGGACCGACTACGGCGCCGAGCTCGCCCGGCGGGCCGACAGCATCGTTGCCTCGGACCTCTAGCGCGGCGGATCGCCGACCATTGCGGGCGGCTGGCAGCGGCCGGTCAGAGCTGGCAGCGGCCGGTCAGAGACTGGGCACGCCGGGCTCTCAGTCCTGCTTTCGGGCGATGGCCTGGCCGAGCTCGAGCTTGGACATCTTGGAACGCCCGGCGATGCCCAGGCTCTTGGCCCGCTCGTAGAGCTCCTTCTTGCTGTTGCCCTCGACGTCGACGCCACCGGCCGTCTGGCCCCGGTCCTCACGAGCCCTCGGGTTCTTGGATCGAGGGTCCGACGGGCCCTTCTCGTCCTTCGGTTCCCAGTGGTCGCCCACCTTCTCGAACGAGTGCTTGAGGGCCGAGTAGGCGACGCGGTGAGCCTGCTCCTCGGACTCGTACTGCTCGTGGGCCGAGTCGAGGGTCTTCTCATAGGTGCGCTTGGCCTTCTCGGGGGAACGCTTCAGGGTGCCGGGCAGCTCTTCTTCGTTCTCAGGCATCGCACAGCTCCTTTGCTCGAGTGCTCGTCATATTCTCGGTTGCTGGGCGACGGCGGCGTTGAAGGCGGGCGAGGACTCCACGAGGAGACGGGCGGTCTGGCTCCGTGGCGTGGCCGAGACCAGAGCGGAAGGCCCCTCCTCCACCACCCGCCCTCCGTCCAGCACCACTATGCGGTCGGTCACCTTGCGCACCACGGCCACGTCGTGGGAGATGAGCACCAGCCCGAGACCCATCTCGACCTGGCGCTCCCGTAGCACCACCAGCAGGCGGGCCTGCTCGGAGGCGTCGAGCATGGCCGTGGGCTCGTCGGCCACCAGGAGCTTGGGCCCCGCCACGAGGGCCCGGGCCAGGGCGATCCGCTGCAGCTGACCGCCGGAGAGCGCGTGGGTCCTGGCCCCCAGGAAGGGACCGCTGCCCGGCAGCCCCACGCTCTCGAGGGCGTTCCCTACCGCGGCCGCGCGCCCGGCGCCATCGCCGTCCCCGGCGACGTCGAGCGGCTCGCGGACGAGCTCCTCGACGGTGAGCCGGGGTGAGAGGGCGTCGGCGGGGTCCTGCATTACCAGCTGGATCCGCCGGCGGCGGAGGCGGTCGGCGCCCCGCCACGACGTGGGCAACGCCTCCCCCTCGAGCACCACCTCCCCGGAGTCGAGGGCGAGATGGCCGGCGAGGATGGCGGCAAAGGTGGACTTCCCGCTGCCCGACGGGCCGACGATCCCCACCGACTCGCCCTCGCGCACGGTGATGGAGACGCCGGCGAGGGCCGGCACCGCCCGCCGTCCCCGACCGTAGGACTTGGTCACGTCCCGCGCCGACAGGAGCGTCTTCAGGCCGCCGAAGTGGCACAGCACCATGCGGTCCCGGGAGAGCTCCAGCTCGGGTCGGGACTCGGAGCAGATCGCCTCGGCCTGGGTGCAGCGGGGGTTGTAGGGACAACCCGGCGGGACGGCGCGGGGGTCAGGGGGACGTCCTCGGATGGGCCGGAGATCCTTGGTCGTGGTCATGACCGGGTAGGCGTTGACCAGGGCCCAGCTGTAGGGGTGGGTGGGCTCGGCGATGACCCGGGCCGTGGCGCCCTCCTCCATGACCTCCCCGGCGTAGAGCACCATGGTGCGGGTGGCCATGCTGGCCGCGTCGGGGAGGTCGTGGGAGATCACGATGAGGGCGAAGCCTCTGGTCTGGGCCAGCTCGCCGATACGGCGCACCAGCTCCTGGCGGGTGGCCGGGTCGAGGCCGGCGGTCGGCTCGTCGAGCACTACCAGCGCAGGGTCCAGGGCGAGAACCATGGCCAGGGCGGCGCGCCGTCGCTGGCCGCCCGATAGTTGGTGGGGGTAGCGGTCCAGCAGGGACGGATCGAGCAGCGCCTCCCGAGCGAGCTCTTCCGACCGGCGGCCGGCCTCGCCAGCCCCCATCCGGAGGCGGTCCCGCAACGGTTCAGCCACCTGGTCGCCCACCGTCACCACGGGGTTGAAGGGTGAGCCCTGCAGGGCCAGGGCGACGGTGGCCCAGCGCACCGAGCGCAGCTCCTCCTCCGACGCCCCGAGCAGCTCCACGCCGCCGACCCGCGCGCTCCCCCGCGCCTCGGGGGGTTGGATCAACCCGGCCAGACACAAGGCGAGCGTCGACTTGCCCGACCCCGTCTCGCCCACGATGGCCAGCGACTCACCCCGCTCCAGGGAGAAGCTGACCCCCCGCAGGGCGTCCACCTCGCCCCCGAAGCGCACGGCCAGCTCCGACACCTCCACCAGCGGGCCTTCGGCCCGGGGCTGCAGCGGTGCCACCGGCCTCTCGTCACCCGTCATGACTCTGGGGTGCGCGGGCGCCGGTGCCGCCTCACACCCCCGCCCCGATCACCACCGACCTAGGGTAGCTACGCGGATATTGGCACATCGGGAGGGCGCCCCCACAGGTCCGCTTCCTCCCTGGGCGGCGGGCGTAGCGTGGCTTCGGTGGTCTTCGTCACCACCTCCGACGGAGTCGAGATCGCCACTCACGAGCTGGGCGGTCGCGGCGCACCGCTCGTCATGGCCCACGCTGCCGGTCTCCACGGCCTGGTGTTCGCGCCCCTCGCTCGCCACCTCGGTGACGTCCGCTGCGTGTCGTTCGACGGGCGCGGCCACGGCGACTCCCCCGCTCCGGCCCGGGCGGGTCCTGGACTGGTACGGCCTGGCCGAGGACGTGCTGGCGGTGGTGAACGGCCTGGCCCTCGAGCGCCCGTTCGGTTTCGGGCACTCCAGCGGGAGCACGGTGATGCTGATGGCCGAGCAGGCGCGCCCGGGGACCTTCACCGCCATCTACTGCTACGAGCCGGTCATCGTGCCTGCCGACCCACCCCTCGGCCGTGACGACGCCAGCTGGCTGGCCGTGCAGGCACGACGGAGACGTACGACCTTCGCCTCCCGGGAGGAGGCACGCCGCCACTACGCCTCCAAAGCGCCGTGGGACGCCCTGGACCCTGAGGCGCTACGGGCCTACGTCGACCACGGCTTCGAGGACGCCGGCGACGAAGGCGTGCGGCTCAAGTGCCGGCCCGAGGACGAGGCCACGGTCTATGAGATGGCAACGGCGCACGACGCCTACGCCAGGCTCCCGGAGATCATGTGCCCGGTGACGGTAGCCTGCGGCGACCTCAGCGAGAGCTGTACCTCCACGCCGGCCGGTTCCCACGCCCACCGGCTCCCAGGCGGCCGCAGCGAGGTGCTGGCCGGGGCGGGGCACCTGGGGCCGCTCGAGCAACCGGAGCGCGTCGCCACCTCGATCCGAAGGTTCCTCCACGAGCACTCCGAGCGGCGGGCCGTCTCCCCTCAGTAGGCACGAGGCTCACCGATGATTTGCCTGCGCCAGGCCGGCTACTCGTGCGGCCCGGAACCAGAGGACCACCTCGCTGTTCTCGCCCTTGTGGGCTCCGTCTGGCCACGACGCGAGTTGGGCCATCCTGGTATCCGTGCTCGATGCGACCTTTGTCCGGCGGCGGGGCAGCCGCGACCGTGTGTACGTCACCCGAGCCGACGGCACGTCCACGTCCTGGCATTTCCCGAGCTACGGCGATGGCCTTCCCCACGATCTGTGCCATCTTGTGGTCGAGGACGAGCTCGGGCTCACAGATGGCTTCTGGGGCCTCATTGATCAAGGCGTCGAAGTCCGCCTGGTCAACAACCAGGCCACACTGTGCGCGGCGACCCGCCGCTCGCCGCCGCTACCGACGTCGACTTCACTGGTTTGATCCAGGCCGAAGCAGCGGTTGCCTCGTTGGCAGGGCCAGCGGCGGCCGCCACAGGGTACGGGCTCGATTCGCCGCCGACGTCCTCGGTAATGGACGACGTCACCGGAGCGCCAAGAGTTGGCTTGCCGGCAAGCCCCACTCCGGAAGTGACCGCGGCCATCGACCGCCGACTGCGAACGCTCGCAGCGCGATGGCGTGATCTCGACGACGGCGGTGCGATCACACTCCCGTTCTCACGGCGTGCCGATGACGACCCCGCCAAGGCGGCCAACCGTCCGCCAACGACGCCAAGCCGTCCGTAGGTCCAAGCCACTCGTAGCTGATCGCCGGACCCGCCGAGGTCATCAGCTCCACCCTGCGGTAGAGCACTCCCTCGCCTTCTATGCGGTCCAGACTTGCGATGGCGTTGCTCACCAGTCGGGGGACGAGGGCCACCAGAACACCCGGGAGAGCGTCGCCGCTGGAATGGAAACGGGCAGCGGGGTAGCCGCGTCCGGTATCCCAAAGATGACCCTGCACCGTGGCCGGCTCCCAGGACTTTGCGTAGGGCCGAAGCCCTGGCCAGCGCGGCTCCCCGGGCATGAGGGTTCCGTACACGAAGACCGACGTTGCATCCTTCGGCACCGGTCCATGGTGACACTCATCGGCATTGCCTTCGGGCCCAAACCTGTTGCCGGCAGCGTCACGGCGTGCAGATCCTCCGTGGAGCCGTCGATCTCCTCTGGGTCGAACCGGCTAACCCTTGCCGAACATGCCTCCGAGGCCCCCGACCCTGCCCAAGAGATCTTTGGGGTCCACGCCGAACTTGTCCAGGAGCCCGGCGTGCTCGCTGTCGTCCACCTTTTGGGGCAGCTCCCCCTCCGCCTCAGCGGCCTTCTCGTGCTCACCCCTGGAGCGAAGCAGCTGGAGAATCATGTCCTTGTCGAACTGCATTACACGTCCCCCTCCGCCTGGATCTGCTCCTTGCGTAGGTCGGCCGAGACCGGCTCGTCCGAGGTCACCGTTTCCTTCTCGAGGCGCACCCGCTCCTTGGGCACCGTCCGCTTGGAGACCACCGGCTCCTCCTCGTGCAACACGACCTCGTGCTCTTCCTCCTAGATCTCCGGACCGGCGGTGGCGTCGTCGGCGTTGGCGGGGGTGATCGGCTCGCGCTCGACCCGCACCTCCTCGCGCTCCACGGGGACGGTGGTGGCGACGTTCTCGGTGACCACGTACTTGCGCAG
>JALZKD010000098.1 GCA_030859405.1 Actinomycetota bacterium
GGCCAGCGGCCGGCACGAGGATCAGCACCGTCCTCCACGGGCCGGGTGCAGGGCCAGCAGCCGATGGAGAGATAGCCCTGCGCCACCAAGGGGTTTACGGGAACGTCGTTGTCGGCCATGTAGCGGGCCACCTGGGCGTCGGACCAGGTGGCGAGGGGGTTCACCTTCACCAGGCCCCGCTGGTCACGACCGACGACGGGCGCCTCGCTCCGGGTGACCGCCTCGCTGCGTCGCACCCCGCTCATCCATGCCAGCTTGGCGTCCAGGGCGGCGTCGAGCTGGGCCACTTTGTAGGCCGAGCAGCACTGGAGCGGGTCGACCTTCCAGAACTCGGCCGGCTGGGACGGTGGGCCCATCACCCTGACCTTGATCCCATAGCGGCGCTGCACCGTCTCCAGCGTCTCCAGGGTCTCGGGGAAGTGATAGCCGGTGTCGATGAAGAACACCTCGATGGACGGCTCGGCCCGCACCGCCAGGTCGATGAGGACGGCGTCGGACATGGACGCGGCCACGCCCAGCCGGGGATGGAACTCCTCGACGGCCCAAGCCACCACGGCCTCGGCCGGCTCAGCCTCGAATCGCCCGTTGAGCTCGGCCAGCTCGGCGTCGCTCAGCGAGCGTGCAGTGCCCGCCACACCGCCTCCGCCGACTCCTCCACGGACTCGTTCTGCGTGGCCACGACCACCTCGGGATGGGTGGGCGGCTCATAGGGGTCGTCGACCCCGGTGAGGCCCCTGAGCTCACCCGCGCGCTGGCGAGCGTAGAGGCCCTTCACGTCCCGCTCGGCGCACACCTCCACGGGCGTGGACACGTACACCTCGATGAGCCGCTCGCCGTGCAGGGCCCGCACCTCCTCGCGCACTGAGCGGAAGGGGGCGATGACCGAGCACAGCACGGTGACGCCGTTGCGGGACAGGAGGTCGGCCACGAAGCCGACCCTACGGATGTTCTCGTCCCGGTCCTCGCGCGAGAAGCCCAGCCCCTTGCACAGGTGGGTGCGCACCACGTCGCCGTCGAGAACCTCGACCTTGCGACCCTCGTCGAGGAGCCGCTTCTCCAGGGCCCGGGCGATGGTGGTCTTGCCCGCCGACGGCAGGCCGGTGAACAGCACGGTGACGCCCGCGCTGTTGGCAGCGTGGTGGTTGGTCATGATGCGTACGCCTCCTTGAGGATGACCGCCACCTCTGGCCGGGTGAGCTCGGGCGGCGGCAGCTCCCCGGCCGAAAGCAGCTCGCGCTGCCTGGTGCCCGACAGGTGCAGGTGGGCCGACTTGTCGTGTGGGCAGGTCTTGGCCGAGGCGACAGCAGCACACGCCCCGCAATAGAAGCTGTGCTCGAAGGGCACCGGCACCACCCCGAGGGCCTCCTGGCCCAGAGAGAGCAGCAGGTTCTGAGCCTCGTAGGTGCCGTAGTAGCTGCCGACGCCGGCGTGATCTCGACCGACGATGAAGTGGGTGGCGCCGAAGTTGGCACGCACCAGGGCGTGCAACACGGCCTCACGGGGGCCGGCGTAGCGCATGGGTGCGGCGAACAGGGCCAGCAGGGCGCGGTCGGGCGGGTAGTAGTTCTCGAGCAGGACCTCGTAGCAACGCAGGCGGACTTCGGCCGGGATGTCGTCACCCTTGGTCTCGCCCACCAGAGGATGGACCACCAGGCCGTCCACCGTCTCCAGGGCGCACTTGGTGAGGTACTCGTGCGCACGGTGAATGGGATTGCGGGTCTGGAAGAACACGACCGTGCGCCAACCCCGCTCGGCGATGGCGGCTCTCACCAGGGCCGGGGTGGCGGGATGGCGGTCGAAGGGGGCGGAGAGCGAGAGGTCGGCAGTGACCTCCACCTTGCCGCCGAGGCGCCACGGCCCCGAATCGAGCACGGCGGCCACGCCCGGGTGGGCGGGGTCGTCAGTGCCGAAGAGAAACTTCACGTCGGTGGCGGGGTCGGTGCGGTACACCTCGGGGTCGCTCACCGCGCCGAGAAGCTCCCCCTGGGGACCGATCAGGTCGACCGAGGAGGCTCCCCGCACGGCCGAGGCCCCTTCGTCGTCGAGGGCGGGGGCGATGGGGAACGGCCACAACGCTCCGCCGCTAAGCCGCATGTCTTCGACGATCGAGCGATGGTCGGCCTCGTCGGTGAAGGCATCGAGCGGGGCGTAGGCGTCCCACGTCAGCAGGCGCAGGTCGGAACGGTCCCGGGGGCTCAGGGCGACAGATGGCATAGGGAGCGCATTCCTAGCATCCCCGGCCTATTCCTGACAAATTTGATCAAGTTTGTAAGGTTTAGGTGGTCAAGGCGCTGCTTGTGCGGGCATGGTCTGACATGATAAAGCATGTAGTGCGCCTGGTCAGGCGTCCGGGCAGCGGGCGGCCAAGCAGTCTTTCCATCCCTCGGAGGGGACGAGATGCGAAGCCGCGGCCTCCTGCTTCTGGTGGTGACGACGGCGGTCGTCCCGATGGTGTTCGTGTTGGGAGCGGCCACGAGCTCGGGGCGCCGAGCCGGGGCTGCGGTGGTTCGCGTGGGCGGGTTCTCGGGCATCGTCCACGGCCACCGGGGTTGGTTCGGCACCTACGACGTGGCCGGCATCGGCACCGCGTGGTGCGTGGACCATGGCATCGCCGCTCCCGACGGCGACTACCGCTACGTGCCCACCGAGTTGGAACAGGTCCCGCCGGCCACCCGTACCGCCATGGCCTGGGCCCTGGGCCGGCACGGCCACCGGCCCGACCGGGTGACCGCCGCCGCCGTCACCTTGGTCCTCCACGACCTGATGGGGGCGCCGTACCCCTCCGGGCGTCTCGACGTGGCCCTACTCACCGCGTCCGACCTCACTGGCTTCGAGGGTAACGAGCAAGGGGTGCTGTCCAAGGCCCGGGCCATGAAAGCGGAGGCGCTTGCCCACGGTCACCTCCGGGCCCCGCTGACTCTCAGGGTCCACGCCGAGGCGGTGAGACCGGGGCGTCCAGGTGTCCTCGTGGCCCGCCTCACCGATGCCTCAGAGGCTGCCGTCCCCGGGGTCGAGCTCGCCGCCACCGCCGCCGGCGCCACGCTCACCCCCGGCGCCCCCAGAGTCACCGACGCCCGGGGCGAACAACGCTTTGCGTTCGTGGCCGCCACGGGCGAGAACCGCTTCCACGTCTCGGGCGTGGTGCCTGATCTCAGCCTCCAGTCCTTCATCCCCTCCACCGGGAGGGCCCAGCGCGTGGCCAGGCCGGGCCGGGTGCCGGTCAGCGCCGGCCTCGCCGTCGAGGCCCGTACCCAGCGGCTGTCGATCCGCAAGACCGGCGACGCCTCGGCGTACCTGCCCGTGGCGGGCGCTCGCTTCGAGGTTCGCCCCATGGGCGCCGACGGGGCCATGTCGGCCCCAGTCGGGGAGCTCGTCATCGAGGCCGGCGGCCGGTCGAGGTCTCTGCAGCTCGACCCGGGGAAATACCAGGTGACAGAGGTGGCGGCACCAGCCGGCTACGCCGCCGCCGGCCCGTGGACCGCCGACCTCACCGCCACCGACCTGGTGCTGGAGGCTGCCAACGCCGCCGTCCCGGGAAGGGCGCAGGTGACCAAGGCCGACGCCATCACCGGTAAGGCCCTCGCCGGCGCCACCCTGGCCCTGGCTTATGACCGAGACCGGGACGGCGTCCACGAGACACCCGTCGGTCAGTGGGTGAGCAGCGCCGGAGCCGAGTCTCGAGAACTGCGGCCGGGCGACTACGAGCTACGGGAGGTGGCCCCGCCCACCGGATACCGCCGGGCCGGCGTTGCCGTTCGCTTCTCCGTCGGTCCTGGTCGGATCACGCCCGTCACCATCACCAACGCTCCCCTCCCCGCCCCCGTCCCCACCACTCCTCCGCCGCCGACGACCCAGGTGGTGGCCCAGGCCAGGCCCGCGCCGCCACCTCGACGTCTGGCTCGGGAGCAACCGCCTCTGGCCCGGCTGCCCGAGACGGGCCAGCCGATCACCCTCCTGGCCCTCACGGGATCGGGTCTGGTCGCCGGCGGCGCCCTTCTTCTCCCGGCCGGGAATCGAGCGTCAGCTCGGGCCCGCCGCAGGGCCCGATCGCTCGGGACGTCGCCGCCGCCCGCCCAGGCGTGCCGGTAGTGTCGCCGCCATGCGTCGAACCTGCGGGACCCAATGCTTCATTCCCCCCCACGTCCTGGCCAGGGCGGCCCGGAACGGCAACGACGAGCAGCGAAGCTTCGCCGTGCAGACGCTGCTGCGGGACCAGACCATCCGCATGGCCCGCCTGCAAAACGCCAAGGTGCGCGCCGGCGGGCCCAGAGAGGGCGCTGACGCCCTGGCCGTGCAGGCCAGGCCCCGGCCCAACCGGATCATCCGCGACGCCAGGGGCGGGGAGACGGTGGACGGCAGGGTGGTACGCAAGGAGGGCGAGGGGCCCATCGGTGACGAGGCCGCCGACCAGGCCTACGACGCCCTGGGCGACACGTTCACCTTCTTCGTGAAGGCCTACGGGAGGAACTCGATCGACGACGCCGGCATGCCCCTTCGGGGGGTCGTGCACTACGGCCAGCAGTACGCCAACGCCTTCTGGGACGGCAAGCGCATGGTCTTCGGTGACGGCGACGGGGTGCTGTTCTCCTCGCTGACCGGCTCGCTCGACGTCATCGGTCACGAACTGACCCACGGTGTGATCGAGGACGAGGCCGAGCTCGAGTACCTGGGCCAGTCCGGCGCCCTGAACGAGTCCGTCTCCGATGTGTTCGGATCGCTGGTCAAGCAGTACAAGCTCCGACAGCGAGCGGAGGACGCCGACTGGCTCATCGGACCGGACGTGTTCAGCCCCGGCATCCGCGGGGACGCCCTTCGGTCCATGAAGGCCCCCGGTACCGCCTACGACGACCCCGCGCTCGGCAACGACGACCAACCGGCGGACATGGACCACTACCTGGAGACGGTGGAGGACAACGGCGGGGTCCACATAAATTCCGGAATCCCCAACCACGCCTTCTACGTCACGGCTACAACCCTGGGCGGCTGGGCGTGGGAGCGGGCCGGGCGCATCTGGTACGACAGCTTGCGAGATGCCGTGCTCAAGCCCACGGCCGACTTCGCCACCTTCGCAGCCACGACCCTGCTCATGGCCGAGCGGACGTTCGGCAGGAACAGCGAAGAGGTCGACGCCGTGAAGGCCGGTTGGGAGAAGGTCAAGGTGGCCCCCACCGGGTGAGCTCCGGGCTGCGCGTCGAGGTGGCCCGCAGTGGCGGCTTCGCCGGCATCACCGTGCGCTCCTCCGTGGACACTGGCGACCTGCCGCCGGCCGAGGCCGAGAAGGTGGAGGCCCTCGTGGACGAGGTCGACTGGTCGTCGTTGCCCAGACCCGGGGCCCGCCCGGGGGCCGCCGACCGGTTCCAGTACCACCTGAGCGTCTCCGGCCGCGAGAAGCAGGTGGACGTCATGGTGGGCGAGCAGGAGGTGACGCCTGCCCTGCGGCGCCTGGTCGACGAGGTACTGGCGCGCCGGTCCGCACCTCGCCAAGAGGGCGGGTAGGTACAGGACGGCTCTACACTGGGACCGCCGGTGGCCAAGACCGCGGCTGCCACGTCAATGGGAGGCAAGAGATGGGTCTGGTCGTTCTGCTTTTGTTGCTGGCGCTGGTGTTCGGCGGAGTCGGACTGTTCGTCGAGGGCCTCAAGTGGGTGCTGATCATCGCCCTGATCCTGCTCCTCCTCGGCGCCGTGTCGGGCTTTCGAACCCGTGGCCGTCTCTAGGCCCTAGGCGGGGGGGTTTCCTGGTAGGCGCGCCAAGCCAGGTGGGAATGGTCCCGCCAGGCCGCCCGCAGGAGCCGGGTGACCAGGTGGTCCGTCTTCCAGTCCAGGAGTCGGGGCCCGTGGCCCTCGGGTAGCTGTTCCAGGGTGGCCAGCAGCCTGGTCACGCTGGCTTCTCGACGCTGATGGGCGTCCGATTCCTCCAGGCGGACACCCACCTCGGCGATCAGGACCCCGAAGAGCGCCCCCATGACGGCCGCGATGCCGGCATCGGGATGACGGGCGGCCAGTTTGGCGACGACCTCGCCCGCCTCCAACAGGTGCTCGGCCCGGAAGACGGCGTCCAGCTCGCCCAGGAGCCGGGGGGTGTGATGCACCGCCTCAGCCTCCCGCCTCGGCCAGAAGCCGGCCCAGGTCGGCGGCGTTACGCACCCCGTAGTCCTGGTAGCAGTTGTTCATGAGCAGGTGCACCTCCTGACTGTCCTCGGCCAACTGCTGCACGCGCGGCACCCATTGCCGGAGCTCGTGGTCGTCGTAGAGGTACCGGAATCGCTCGGCGGCGGTGATGCCCCGCTTGTTCCAAGTGTCATCGGCACGCCCGTGGAAACGGACCACGGCCAGGGCGCTGGTGGCGGCCACCACGATCCGGAGCTGCGAGGTGGGCGGGGCGTCCACCACCACCAAAGCCAGGTCATGCTCGGCCAGTAGGCCAAGGG
>JALZKD010000236.1 GCA_030859405.1 Actinomycetota bacterium
GGAACGAAAGGCTCGGCGTCGGGCACGGTCTCGAGCACCTGCAGGAAGTGGTCCAGGGAGGAGCCGCTCGCGGCCGGAAGGTGGGAGGAGAAGATGCGGCTTGGCTGGAGGCCGCGAACACGTTGGAGAACTTGGCCGAATCGCTCCCGGTCCACGAGGTGAGCCCAAGGCGCGTCGGACGTGGCCCAGCCCAGCATGCCGCCGGAGAGCGCGTCGGGTGGCACGGCTGCGACGTCATCGGTCGCTTCGGGCAGGATGGCGCCGAAGGCGTCCACCGAGAACAGCGCTCCTGTCGATTCGTCGAGCATCCCTATGGACAACGGATTGTCGAACAGCGGTGGCGAGATGGCCCTGAGCGTGCGGTCCCCCACGTGGATTGCGTCTCCCACTCTGACGGCGTGGACGCGGTCGAAGGGAACGGGCCACCACGTCGCCATCCGGAGGGCGCAGAAGGCGTTGGTCACGAGGCGGGCATTGGGCGCCAGTTCGAGCACCCGCTGGATGCTGCCGATGTGGTCGGCGTCGTCGTGGGTCAGCCACAACCATCGCAACTCGGCTGGGTCGACGATCGAGGTCAAGGCATCGATGAACTGGTCGCCGTCGACGCCCAGGCCGGTGTCGACCAGGACCGGCTCCTCGGCGAGCAGCACATAGGCGTTCACCGGGAGAACCCCGACGCCCGGCAGGGCAACGTTGGCGGGAAGCACGTGGACGTCCCGGCCACCCTGGTACGGAGAATCCATCATCTACTCCTTTCGGTCGTCGTTCCCATCATCAGAAGGGAACGCTGTGGGTCAGCAGGCCGGGGCCCATGCCTCGGCCAGAAAGGACACGGCAGAACTCGACGGCGTCGAGCTCGATGTGCTCGTCACCGTCCCCCTGCGTGTAATCACCGCCCGCTGGTCCCGTCAACACGAGGGTGAAGGGGCGACCGTGGCGCCGGGCCCACTCCTTGACCACGTCGGCCACGATTCGGCCGTCGTGGTCACTAGAAAGCGCCAGCTCCCTGCCAGTCGCCCGAGCCAGGTCCACACGATGCATCCAGGTGTCACGGGTAAGGATGACGTCGAGGAGGTAGCCGAGCTTCCACTTCTCGGCGAAGAGCGGAGTACCGGGATCCATGGGCAGGGCCCTGATGAACCTCGGTGTCCGCCTCCGCCCGGCGAGCGCCTTCGGTGACGTCGCTCGCAGCCGAGTGGTCACCTCGGCGACGGGCCGGTGCACGTGCTTGTCGACCTGGAGGGCGGTGAGCTCGTCGATCATCGCAGTGCGGTTGCGCTTCGAGGCCCTCGCCGCCGCCCGCTGCTGGCGGACCATCTCCCTCACGCTGGCGTTCATCTCCATCATCCCGAGGACGTGGGCCACCAGGGCCTTGACGTCCCACAAGTCGTTGTCGGTCGGCCGGTCCCAGTCATCAGCGGCGAGCGCCTCGACGGCAGCGACGAAGCGGTCGTATTCAGCAGCCGCAAGGGCCATCGCCTCGCGGTGACCGAGCGGTGGAATGGTCGTTACTTCCTTGGCGGTGGCGTTCATCTGTCCCTCCTGGTCTGGTTCATGTGGGTGAAGAACATGTCGACGGCCTCGTCCACCAGGCGCACCCACCGCGTGCCGCCAGGGTCGTTGGCCAATTGTTGCGCGCTCAGACCGCCGACGACGGCCGTCCAGAGGTCCAGTGCCCGCTCATCTTGGAAACCGGCCGCGGCAAGGAGGACTCGAGCCCGCTGGAGCAGCTCCGCAGCGAGCCCGTAAGACTCGGGCGACGGTTCGAACCCCGGAATCGTCCGCTGGAAGAGGAGCTGGTAGCGGGCCGGGTCCTCGACCGAGAACTCGACGAGGGCACGAGCCCGAAGGCGGAGCCCCTCCACGGGATCGCCGGTGCCCTCGAGCCCCAACAGGCGCTCAGACAAGGCCTGGTTGCCCTGGGCGAACATGGCGTCGTAGATCGCATGTTTGGAGCCGAAGTACTGGTAGAGCGAGGGTGCCTGCATGCCGACCCTTCGTGCCAGGTCTCGCAGGGAGAGGGCGCCCAGCCCCTCGGCCCGCACGATCGCCCACGCGGCCTCGAGGATCTCCGCCTTCGTGGCCTCTCGGCGTTCGGCCCGGCGGTCCCGTGCC
>JALZKD010000099.1 GCA_030859405.1 Actinomycetota bacterium
CGGACGGCCTGCATCAGGCCGTCGAGGCCAAGGAGCGGGTCAAGATCAAGGACGAGAACCACACGTGGGCCACCGTCACCCTCCAGAACTACTTCCGTCTCTACGAGAAGTTGGCCGGCATGACGGGTACGGCCGAGACCGAGGCGTCGGAGTTCGCCGGCACCTACAACCTGCCCGTGGTCCCCATCCCCACCCACAGACCCATGATTCGCATCGACGGTGGCGACGTCATCTACAAGGCCGAGATGGCCAAGTTCGAAGCCGTGGTCACCGACGTGACGGAGCGCCATGAAAAGGGCCAGCCGGTGCTCATAGGCACCGCATCGGTCGAGAAGTCCGAGATTCTGTCGCGCATGTTGGACAAGCGGGGAATCACCCACACGGTGCTCAACGCCAAGCAGCACACCCGAGAGGCACACGTCGTGGCCCAGGCCGGCCGGCTCCGCGGTGTCACCGTGGCCACCAACATGGCCGGTCGGGGCGTGGACATCATCCTCGGCGGCAATCCCGAGGGCCTGGCCGACCGGGAGGTGCTGGCCGAGGGCCTCGACCCGGGCAGCGAGGAGGGACAGGCCCGTCACCGGGAGCTGCTCACCAAGTTCGAAGGCCAGTGCGCAGCCGAGGGTGACAAGGTCAGGGAGCTCGGTGGCCTGTACGTGCTCGGCAGCGAGCGCCACGAGAGCAGGCGCATCGACAACCAGCTCCGGGGCCGCTCCGGGCGCCAGGGCGATCCCGGGGAGAGCCGCTTCTTCCTCTCGCTCGAGGACGAGCTCATGCGCCTGTTCGCCACGGGCGCCATGAGCTGGGTCATGGGCAAGGCGCTCCCCGACGACCAGCCGATCGAGGCGCGCATGGTCACCAAGGCCATCGAGCGGGCCCAGAACACCGTGGAGCAGCGCAACGCCGAGGTGCGCAAGGACGTCCTCAAGTACGACGAGGTCATGAACGAGCAGCGCAAGGTGATCTACGCCCGGCGCATCCAGGTCATAGAAGGCGAGGACCTCCGGGAACGGACCATCGAGGTACTCACCAGCGCCATGGAGGGGCTGGTGCAGAGCTACCTGCCATCGGAGTACGAGGAGGAGTGGGACCTCGAGGGCCTGCTCAGCGAGGTCAAGCTCTACTACCCCACCAAGTTCGTGGTCGAGGACCTGGCTCAGGCCACCTCGACGGAGCAGGTTCTCGAGAGCCTGCTCACCGACGCCCTCGAGCACTACAACGGGCGCGAGCAGGCCATGCCCGGCGGGGCTCCGACCATGCGGGAGCTCGAGCGGGAGATCATGCTTCAGATCATCGACCACAAGTGGCGAGAGCACCTGGCCGAGATGGACTACCTCCGGGAGGGCATCAACCTGAGGGCCATGGGCCAGCAGGACCCCCTCGTGGCCTGGCAGCGCGAGGGCTACGACATGTTCGGCCAGATGATGGCCGGGCTCGACGACGACTACGTCAAGTACGTGATGCACGCCGAGTTCGTCTCTGACCAGCCCGACGCTCCCGATCTGGACCGGGCCCAGTACGTGGCCGCCGACGAGCCCGTTCAGGACCTGTCCCGGGCCGCACCCCCACCGGGTGGAGACGGGGCCCCGGCCATGGAGGAGGTCACCCAGGAGCCCGTCGTCAAGTCCGCCGAGGAGAAGCTTGGGCGCAATCAGCCCTGCTGGTGCGGGAGCGCCAAGAAGTACAAGCTCTGCCACGGTCGATGACTTCGCCTCGGAAGCAGAGCTTCCTCGGCGAGCTGATCGTGCTCCGGCCGACCGGCGAAGCCGGATCGACCTCCGCCCTCATCTGACCGATGACACATGCGTGACCTCGGGCCCGACCTTGCTGCCTTACGGCAGCGGCTCCTCGACGCCGAGCGGTACCTGGATGTCGAGGGGAAGCGGAAGCGGCTGGCCGAGCTGGAGGCTCAGGTGGGCCTGGCCAACCTCTGGGACGATCCCGACACAGCCCGGGCCGTGACCACGGAGTTCGGGCGTCTGGGCGATGACGTGGCCCTGTTCGACGACCTCGACGGCCGCCTCGCCGACGCAGAGACACTGTTCGGGCTGGCCGTCGACGAGAACGACGAGAGCGTGGGACCAGAGCTGGAAGCGGCGATGATCGAGCTCGGTAGCCGTTTGAGCGACCTCGAGCTGCGCTCATTGTTCAGCGGTGAGCACGACGAGGGCGACGCCGTGTGCGAGATCCACGCCGGCGAGGGCGGCACCGATGCCCAGGACTGGGCCCAGATGATGCTCCGGATGTATGTCCGCTGGGCCGAGACCCGTGGCTTCGAGGTCGAGGTGGACGAGGAGAGCGCCGGTCAGGAGGCAGGGATCCTGTCGGCCACCTTCATCGTGAGGGGCCGCTACGCCTACGGGCTGCTGTCCGGGGAGCGAGGTGTGCACCGCCTCTACCGCATCTCCCCCTTCGACGCCCAGGCCCGCCGGCAGACCTCGTACGCCGCCCTCGAGGTGACGCCCTTCCTGGAGGATCTTTCCGGCGAGGTGGACATCGACGAGAAGGACCTGCGCATCGACACCTATCGCTCGTCAGGGGCGGGGGGCCAGCATGTGAACGTCACCGACTCGGCGGTGCGCATCACCCACCTGCCCACTGGGACCGTGGTGTCCTGCCAGAACGAGCGCAGCCAGTTCCAGAACAAGGCCCGGGCCATGCAGATCCTCGCCGCCAAGCTGGCCGAGCGCCAGCGTGAGGAGCGCAGGGCCCAGCTCACGGCCCTGTCCGGGCCCCAGGGCCAGGTCTCGCGCGCCGGCAGTTTCATCCGGGGCTACGTCCTGGCGCCCTACCAGAAGGTGAAGGACGAGCGCACCGAGCACGAGACCGGCAACGTGGCCGCGGTGCTCGACGGCGACCTCGATGCGTTCATGGAGTCGTACCTGCGGTGGCGCCGGGCCCGAGAGGAGACCTAAACTGACGCCGGTAGCCTGATCGGTCGGCGGAGCACCGGGGCTGAGCACGCGGTGTACAGAGACTCAGGCCTTCTTCTCATGATCCTCCTCGAGAACGTCACTAAGACCTACAAGGGCAGCACCGTCGCCCTGCGCGACTGCAGCGTCGACATCCAAAAGGGTGAGTTCGTCTTCCTGGTCGGACCGTCGGGCTCGGGGAAGTCCACCTTCCTGCGCCTGCTCACCAAAGAGGAGCATCCCGACGGCGGACGCATCTGGGTGGCAGGCAAGGACATCGGGGAGCTCAACAACTGGAAGGTGCCCTATCTCCGTCGAAACATCGGCTCGGTCTTCCAGGACTTCAAGCTGCTCCCCACCAAGTCGGTCTACGAGAACGTGGCTTTCGCCCTCGAGGTCATTGGTCGGCCCAAGCACGTGATCTCGGCACAGGTCAACCAGATCCTCGACCTCGTCGGCCTGGCCAAGAAGCACAAGAACCGCCCTCACGAGCTGTCCGGTGGCGAGCAGCAGAGGGTTTCCATCGCTCGGGCCTTCGTCAATCGTCCGCTCATCCTGCTCGCCGACGAGCCCACCGGGAACCTCGACCCCAACACCACCGTCGGCATCATGCGTCTGCTCGATCGCATCAACCGCACGGGCACCACGGTGGTCATGGCCACCCACTCGCAGGGCATAGTCGACACCATGCGCCGGCGGGTCATCGAGCTGGATCGAGGGACGGTGGTCCGCGACCAGGCCCGCGGCGTGTACGGGTACGGGGCTTGAGGCCCCAGGCTCGACCCACCGTCGACACCCTGATCCGCCGTCAGCTGATCATGGCGCTGGTGGCCGCAGGCGTGGTGCTGGTCTCCGTCGTCCTGGTGGCCTGGGCCGTGCCCGACGGGGAGACCGGCCACGCCGTGCTCCGGATGACCCCTGACGGGTCTCACGTCGTCGCCGCTTCACCCGTCGCTCAATCCTCCCGCTGGGCCGTCTGGGTCGCCCTCGCCGCCCTCGCCGCCGTGGGAGGCGTTCTGGTCGCCCTGGTCCACCACACCCTGCGCGTGGCTCGATCCGCCCTCGCTGGATCCGCTTCCAGCCGGGAGATCCCCTAGATCCATGGGTCTGTCCTTCGACTACGTGGTCCGGGAGACGGTCACCAACCTTCGCCGGAACTTCCTCATGACCTGTGCCGCCGTGCTCACCGTGGCCGTCTCGCTGTCGCTCGTCGGGGGGGCCCTTCTGCTCAAGCAGGGCGTCTCCAAGGCCAGCCTCCAGTGGCGGGGAGGTGTCGAGCTGTCGGTGTTCATGCACCCGGACGCGTCACCCACGCAGAGCCAGGCCATCGAACGCGAGCTGGCCCAGATGCCGGAGGTGAAGAGGTTCACCTACGTCGACCAAGGAGCCGCCTTCAGCGAGTTCCAGCGCATGTTCGCCAACTCGCCCGACCTGGTGGAGAGCGTCGAGGCCAAGGACCTGCCGCCCTCCTACCGGATCGTCCCCAAGAAGGCTGAGTTCGTGGACTCGGTGGGCGACCGCTTCAAGAACCAGCCCGGCGTGAAGGAGGTCGTGTTCGCCCGGGACGTGGTGGAGACCCTGCTCAAGGTCACCCGGGCTCTGCAGATCGGGATCGTCGCCGTCGCCGGCGTGTTGTTGCTCTCGGCGGTGCTGCTGATCCTCAACACCATCCAGCTGGCCATCTTCGCCCGCCGGCGTGAGGTGGCGGTGATGAAGCTGGTCGGCGCCACCAACTGGTTCATCCGGGTGCCCTTCATGCTCGAGGGCATGGTTGAAGGCCTGATCGGTGCCGGGACCGCCTTCGCGGTGGTGGCCGTGGTACGCAACCTCCTGGCCGGCGCCGTGGGTGACAACACGCTCGGCAACCAGCTTCTGCCACCGAGCGGCGACGTCATCGGCACTGGAATCTTCGTGCTCCTGGCGGGGATGATGCTCGGTACCGCGGGGTCTGCCTTCGCAGTGCGTCGATTTCTCGACGTCTGATCGGCTCCCCACCCGGCCTGCCCGGCCAACCTGACGCGGCTCCGGTCGCCCGCCGCGGGCTCTCCCGCTCAAGCTGGTAGCTGGTGCGTCGATCCCTCTTGGGTGCGGCCTCGCGCTCTCCTCCTTCTTCTCGCCACCTCCGTGGGCCTCAGCGCGGCCTCACCTGCGGCCGCGGTCCCTCCCAGGGCTGGCAATGGGCAGGAGCAGCAGGTTCGGACCCTTCGGGACCAGGTCACGGAGGCTTCGGCTGAGGAAGTGGCTGTGCTGGCCCAGCTCGACGAGGCCGAGGCTCGCCGTCGACAGCTCGACTCCCGGATAGGGGAGCTCGACCACCAGCTAGCCGGCGCGGGGAGCGACGCCAGGGATGCAGAAGCTCGTCTCGAGGCCGTCCAGAGCGACTTCGTGAGAACCCAGATGGGGCTGAGCGACGCCCGGGAAGGGCTGGCTTCGGCTCGGGAAGAGCTGCGGGAGCAGGGCGTGTCCGCCTACCTGGGCAACCCCTCGGCCAGTGCCGCCGACTCCCTGCTCCGCTCGGGC
Organism: Actinomycetota bacterium; assembly: GCA_030859405.1. Taxonomy (GTDB): domain Bacteria; phylum Actinomycetota; class Acidimicrobiia; order Acidimicrobiales; genus YB1-3. Next base: position 5,433 of record JALZKD010000099.1, read on the forward strand.
AACCTACGAGAGCTGGCCACCACGAGCAGCTACCTGGAGTCGGTGGCCCAGGCCCGCCTCAGGGTGGTCGAGCGCTTCCGCGCCCTCCGAGACTCCACGGAGAGCCTGCAGGCGACGGTGGAGGCACGAAAGGACGAAGCCAAGGCTCAGCGGGACGTGGTGGTCGCCCGCCAGTCCGCCCTGCAGGCGGTGCGCTCCGAGCTCGACTCCACACGGGCCCAGGCGGCCGGCGAGGAGGCCAACCACCAGGCTCTGCTGAGCGGTGTCCGAGCCCGGGTGGACGAGTTCGAGGGCCAGATCGCAGTCCTGCAAGGGGAGTCCAACTCGGTGACCGGTCTGCTCCAGGGCGTCCAGTCGGGTGGCCCCTGGACCGCCGTCGCGGGCCCGAGCGGCAGTGGCCGGCTGCGCCCACCCATCGCCGGCGCCCTCAGCTCCATGTTCGGGTCCCGGCTCCATCCCATCCTCGGGACCGTTCGCATGCACAACGGAGTCGACTTCCGGGGCGTGACGGGGACCCTCATCACTGCCGCCGGCGCGGGAACGGTGGTGTACGCCGGGCCTCGGGGCGGCTACGGCAAAACGGTCGTCATCGACCACGGGGCCTCACTGGCCACGCTCTACGCCCATCAGAGCGCCATCTACGTCTCCCAGGGCACGGTGGTGGCGGCCGGCCAGGTCATCGGCGCCGTGGGTTCCACGGGCTTTTCGACCGGCCCGCACCTCCATTTCGAGGTCCGGTTGGGGGGCACGCCCGTCAACCCGCTGGGCTACCTCTGAGGGGACTGGTGTTGGCGGTCGCCGCAGTCTGTCCGCCGCCGGACCACCGCCGGTGCCAGAATCAGGGCGGTGGGCACCGCTCGAGAGCTGATCCCCGAGGGAGCATCGCTGGAGCAGCTTCGGTCGCTGGCCGCCGGCTGCCAGGCGTGCGACCTCTACCGCAACGCCACCCAGACAGT
>JALZKD010000029.1 GCA_030859405.1 Actinomycetota bacterium
GACATCTCTTCACGTCAGAGGTCCTGGAGGCGTCCTCGAGACCACGGGCCCTGGTGTCGGCGGGAGCGCCGCCCAGCGGGCGAGTGGGTCGCTACGGGCGACAACCCGCCTACTGGGAGCTGCGTACCCGTGGAGTCCGTCAGGGAGCGCTGGTCCCGGCCTCGGGTCGTTCCAGCGGATACATCTCTGCCGTGCTCAACGGTTTCTCACTCCCAGACCGCAGGTTTGTCGAGTCGCTTACCGGCGTCACGAAGCTGCATCCGAGCGGCCTGTTCACCACCGAGGTGCTGGATGCGCTCGGCGAGGACCTGGCTCAAGGCACACCTCACATCACCGCCAGTTGATTCACGCTCCTCGCCGCAGGTCGGCCGGCCCGGAGGCGTCCCCAGGGCGCTGCCAGGGGCATCCCCTAACGCTGGGCGGTGGCTCCCGAGCCCGCATGGCCACAACCACTGCGTCTAGATCCAGCGCAAGTTCCCGTCTAGACGGAGCACCTGGCCTGCTGCAGGGGATCGGCCCACACGGCATCGATGAGGCCCCAACGGACCTCTCCGTCGTCATCGACGTAGCGGGTCCTCTGGCGGGGGCCGGCGAGGACTTGGTACACCAGGCCGTCGATGTTCACGGCACCCATCGACCGGTAGTCACCACGGCCCCCATGGTCCGCCTCGGTGACGTCGACCGGTGACAGGCCGGCGTTTCTGGCCAGCTCCATCCAATGATCTCGGCAGCGCTCCCGCCAGTCCTCACCTGGGCTGGGCGCCGGCGCTGCCCCCCAGACGTCGCATGGATCCGGGTCGGCGGCCGGCGTCGTGACGGTCGCTGGCGCCGGGGATGGCGCCACCTCCCGCCGGACGTCGGCGACGGGAGCCCGGCCGAGGGTGGCAAGGACCTCGCTCGTCACGTACTGAAGTTTGCGCGATCCGGGCAGCCGATAGGCAGGCAGTCGACCTTCCTTCACCTTTGCCAGGACGCTCCTGGGGTGCAGGCCGAGGAGCTCCCCGACCTGCTTCGTGGTGAGAACCTGAGGCAGCTCTCCGTTTGAGTGTTCGTCCGTCACTGGCGCCTCCTGAGTGAATACAAAGGTAGACTAGCGCAAGTAAGAGCTAACGAGGAGAAGAGCAATGCGGGGAGTGCCGGGGCAGAGCCTGCTGGGATCGAGAGGTAGCGGAGTGGCGGAGGGACGACTCGAGACCTTCGGCCTCATCGCCATCGCTGCCCTCTTGGGCTTGGCCGCGGCCTTCCTGGGCGGAGCGCACCTGGCCGCTCGGCTGGCTGGCCACCCGGCCCCCTTCGACGCCGGCCTCCCGGATTCCGCCACAGCCCTGTGGCGGCTCCCGTCGACACTCGCCAACCCGGCAGCGGCCTGGGGGCCGGAGCGTCGGCACGCCCTGCCCGGTGCCACCACGTACTACCTGTCGTTGGCGGCGGTCGTAGGTGCCGCTCTCGTCGTGGCTCTCCTGGTAGCCCGCGCCTGGGGCGCGGTGACCAAGCAGCGCCAGCCTCTGGGCGTCGAACCGAACGCCGGTCTGGCCAGCGGTGGCGACCTTCGCCAGCTTCAGGTCCGTCGGCCCAAGAACGGTCGGCTCATCCTCGGTCGAGTAGGCGGCCGGCTGGTGGCCACCGAGACCCAGGTCAGCCTGGCGGTGGTGGGCCCCACCGGGTGCGGCAAGAGCGCCGGGTTCGCCATCCCGGCTCTGCTCGAGTGGGAGGGACCGGTAATTGCAACCAGCGTGAAGACCGATCTGGTCGAGGCCACCATCGCACGGCGCCACCAGCTCGGACAGGTCTGGCTCTTCGACCCGGCCGGGTGCACGGGGTTCGGCTCGTCGCAGTGGAGTCCCCTCGACGGCTGCGGCGACTGGTCAGTGGCCATGCGCGTGACGTCATGGTTGTGTGACGCCGCCGACGCCAAGCGGGACACCGTGACCGACGGCGACTACTGGTACACCCAGGCCCTCAAGGTGCTCGCTCCCCACTTGCACGCCGCCGCCCTGGGTGGCCACACCATGCGCGACGTGGTGCGCTGGATCGACGGCCAGGACCAGGAGCCGGTGCGCTCGGTTCTCCGGGCCCACGCCGGGGTGGGCGACGAGATCGAGCGTGCTCTCAACGACGAGGTGGCCAAGGATCACCGCAGCAAGATCGAGCCCCGGACCCGAGCCGAGGTGCTGGAGTCGACCCGCCAGGTGCTCCGCGCCGACCCCTCGGCGCGATCCGAGCTCGCCGACGAGAAGGTCACCAACTGGCCAGTGCAGATGCAGGAGCAGTTCGAAGAGCGGGTGGCCATCGAGGTCGACCGCAAGCTTGCCCAGATCCTCGAGTCCCGGGTCATGGAGGCGGCGCGGGGGCGGGGTGACCTCGACGCCCTGATCGCCGCCGAGTCACTATGGGCCAAGGAGGAGCGCCTGCGGGGCAGCGTTTACGCCACCGTGCAGAACGTCCTGCTCTCCTACGCCAACCCGGAGGTGGCGGCTGTCACCGACAGCTCCGAGGTCGACCTGGACGAATGGCTGGACGGTCCCAACACCATCTACGTGGTGGCCACGGCCGACGAGCAGGCCCGTTTCCGGCCCGTGCTCACCGTCCTCATCCAGCGAGCCATCCGCCGGGCCTACGAGGTGGCCAACGCCGACGGAGGCACCCTAACGCTTCCTTGTCTCGTCTTACTTGACGAAGCCGGGAACATCGTCCCCCTCAAAGACCTCCCCGGCTACGCGTCGACGGCCCGCAGCCACGGCATAACCCTGGTGTCCGTCTGGCAGGATCTAGGGCAAATAAGGGCAATTTACGGACAGCGAGCACCAACGGTGCTCAACAACCACAGGGCCAAGATCTTCGCCGCCGGCATCGACTGCCCCGAGACCCTGGACTACGTCAGCCGCCTGGTCGGCGACGAAGCCCGCACCGAGCGCAACTTCTCGGCCGACCTGGCCGGCGGTCCTCGTCGCTCCGTGAGCGAGCACACCGCCTATCGCCGCCTCCTGCCCATGGACGTGATTCGCCGCATCGCACCCAACGAGGCCCTCCTGCTCTACGGGTCCAGGCGACCCGCCCATCTGCACCTTCGTCCCTGGTACCAAGACCGCTCGCTCAAGGCGCTGGCCGGACCGTTGGCGACCGATCGGGAGCTGTGATGCGACGCCAGGGTCGCCGGACGCTCTCTCCCGGTGGCACCGCCTACCCCGCGAGCGGGGGCGAGAGCCCAATCCCAAGGGCGGCTGGAGGCCGGCCCGTTCAACGGCCGCTCGGGGGAGTTTGGCGGAAGCGGCGTAGTCTGTGTGGGTCAAAACTGCAGTTAGCGGAAGTCGGGTCTGGGGCCGTAGGAGCGTGTCGAGCGGCAGGGTCGGCGTTGGTTGTTGGCGGCTCGGTTGCGGTGGTCGCAGGGGTCGGGCCGGGGTTCGTCGGTCGGTGGAGCGGCAGGGTCGGCTCGGTAGAGGGCGGCGGCGTCGAGGAGGAGCTCGACGAGGCGCCGAAACGTCATCGGGTGGTGGTGGCCTCGGCGCCAGGGTGGCTGCGGAGAAGCCGTGAGAGGCCCAGGAAGGCGCTCAACCGGTCCAGGCGGGCCAGGAGGAGCCCGGCGTCGATTGCACGGGCCACGGCCGCTTCTACGGGCACCTGGGCCACGATGGGAGCCCCGAGCACGTCAGTCACGTCGGCACCGCTGAGCGGCCGACCGGGTTCGACCAGGAGCACGATCCCGTCCGGTCGCCACGGGTGGTCGATGGCGGCCCGCAGGCTCACGTAGCAGGGGCCTCGAACCACCAGCCAGCGGCATGCGTCGGCATGGTGGTGGCCTGCTTGGTCATCGCTCAGGTCGCTGAGCCGGCCCAGGTCCGAAACGACGACGCTGGCGTCGTCCTGGCCCGAGTGGTCGCCGCTGCTGTCCGCCGGTTGGCGAGCCGCAGCAACCGACATGTTTGGGCAGATAAGGGTAGGTGAGAACCATTTAGGCGGCGTAAGGGTGCCCGTGAGGGCGCACACGTCGTCGGGCCGTGTGCTCACCAGGGTGGTCTGGCGGTGGCGTGCGGCGAAGGCGGCGATCACCGTGGCGACGGTGGTGGTGCCCTGGCCACCTCGGGCGCCAGCGATCAGGAAACGGTGCTCGATCACGGTGCTCCTCGGGGATGGGGGTGATCTGGGGGCTCTCGACGTGGCCCCGAACGACGCTCCCTCAGGCGGCGGTGGCGCCCGAGGGGGACTCGGCGGGAGGACGCTCGAGGAACTCCACGGCGGAGGCCACCACTCGGTGGGCCCGTCGGTTGGTGCCGTCGTCGGCCGTCCAGCGGTTGAGGCCGAGGCGCCCGGCTACGCCAACCTGGCGGCCCTTGGTGAGATAGCGGGCGCAGGCTTCGGCCGGGCTCCCCCACACCTCCACGTCTATGTAGCAGGGCGCTCCGTCGCGTCCCCGCTCGGGCGGCACGGCGAGGGCCAGGGTGGTGACGGTCCGCTCGCCGGCCTCGGTGGTGACGCTGCGGCTGGCCGGGTCTGTGGTGAGCCGGCCGATCAGGTTGACGGAGTTCATGTCGTTTGCTCCTTCGTTGTGGGAAATCAGCGGGGGAGTTGTGGTTCCGGCCGAGCCGGGCCGCCTTCCCCGAGCGACCCGGCCCACCGGTCTGCTGGGTGGCGGGCGTCACTCCCCGAGGACGCACACCACCCGATCTGACTAGGCCGCCGGGTGGAGCTCGGCCAAGAACGCCGGGAGCCGGGCCAACTGACGCTGCGTGAGCGGGGGCCAGGCCAGGCGGACCCGGTACAGCGGGGTGGCCGTGGCGTGGAACTGGGCCAGCCCGAACCGGGCCAGGCGGTCCAGCGTGCGGGCGACTTTGGAGTGGGCACCGCCCTTGCCCGGCAACCCCAGGGCCTGCCCGAGCGCCACCACGTCCACGTCGAAGCCATCGGGACTGGCTTCAAGGCCCTCGACCAGAGACCGAGCGGCTACCAACGACGAGGGGCCCACGATGGGCAGCCAGTACTGGCTGGCGTAGCGACTCCGGGGGTCATGGCCATGGGCCTCGACCACGGGGTCCCGCAACGACTGGATGCGCAGGGTCGAAGCGGTGGCGATGCGGCACCGTTGCTCGGGTACGGGGGGCATCACGACTCCTTTCGGGGATGGATATTCGGGCTGATGGAAGTAAGCAGGAGGCCGGGCTCCGATGTCAAGACATTTGACGCAAGACCCCAATATTTCTTGACACATCCGTGTCAACCGGGGTACCGAAGGCCATCGTCCGCACTAGAAACGACAACCGAACGACCACCGGCCGTCCCGGATGGCACCGCCCTTGCCCATACCTTCATGGCCTGCGTCGTTCCTGTCCCCGGTCGATCGCTTGCCGCCGACGCCCCGGCCCGACCGCCGCTCACGACCTGTCCTTGACGCATCACCGTCAACTCCTTGGACCGCTCCCGAAGGGGAGCGGGGGCAGTCTGTGTGGGTCTGGTTCGGTCGCCAGCACCAAACTGCAGCCCGCTCCTCCGTCGGCTAACCCAGCCGTCGCATCCCCTACGTAAGCCTGGGACAGCGGCTGCGCGGCCGTGCAATCCGAGGCCAGCCGAACGATCACCCGTGACCCGCCTTCAAGACCTGAACCCCGGCGCCCTGGTGAAGGGGGTGCTCACCCACCGCATGGTGCGGGTAGTGCAGGCCAGGGACCTTGGCGTCTCCCCGGACCGGACTTGCACCGGCAGGCTGCCGTGAGCTTGTCGTTCAGTTACGTCATGAGGTCGTCTCCTCCCTTACAGCGAGTCCGCCGAGAGACTCGGATTACGGAAGAAACTGCGCCGAGAGCGCGGCTGCGCACCACCGGGACCACGCGGCTTGGCTCCAACCGGTCGCGCCTATCGACTCGGCAGCAACTTCGCGAGGACGCCGTGGTCCGCGGCCCAACGCTCGACCTGGCGATAGCGCGACATCGTGAACTGCTGCGGGACGATGGTCCCGTCACGCAAGATCTGGGGAGGCTCGGCGACTCCAAACCACTGGAGCAGGCCCGACAGCGCGGCGTGGGTAACAGTGAGCCGCTGCTGGAGCGAGGACACAGCTGCCAGATCGGCGACCGTGGTCGCCATCAGAGGATCGGAGAGTGCCCGCGTGCCGCGTCGCCGGCGAACTGGACCGCCCTCCGCGAATACGAGTCGGATGGGCTCGGCGTCCTCGCCGTCACAGTCCACGAGGCCAACCACGATCGTGGCCGTCCCCCACGCGCCGACGCGGTGCGCACACCACCGAAGCACCAAGTCGATGACCAGTACTCCGTCATCCACGAGCGTCAACTCCCCTACGTCGCGATTCGACTCCTCGCTCGTGTTGAACCCAACGGGAGAAGCCGCGAGGGCAGAGCCGTCTACGTGCAGTTCGACATAGGCATCTCGAACCTCGGTCTCGTCCTCGTCGACCGTGCGCAGCGATCCGGTGAACGTCACCTTGCCCGGAGCCGGGATACCACGGCCGTACGCCGGCAGGGAGCGGTCGAGGGGTGAGACCTGCAGGCTCGACCGATGCCAGTCCTCGAAGGTCTCGACAGTTCGCTGATCAAGAGCACCCTCGACTGGAAGCTCGGGAATGGCAGTTGCGAACAGCCACACTCCGGAGACATGCCGCAATGCCTCTCGGCCGTGACTAACGACCCGATGCACTCGCTCAACGTCGTCAGTCTGCGCAAGGATTCGGCGCCGGTACCGCTCTGCGACCTCAGCCTCTGACAGCCAGGCGGTGTCCGCCCCGTGGCGGACCGGATAACGGAGACCGGTGCCACCTTCGATCACCACGGCGTGAGGCGCCCGTGGGCTGCGCGGAACCACGACGGCGCAGAACCAAGCGCCGGTGGCCGTCGGGATCCAGATGAACTCAGTCGTAGCCAGCGGAGCGAGGGTGTTGACGAGGGCCTGCCGAAGTCGCCGCTCCTCAGCCTCGGCGCTCGTCGCGATCGCGAACGGTGCAGCCGACTTCGCGACGCCCCCTACCTCGGTCACGCCCACGAGAAGGACGCCCCCACGATGGTTAGCGAGAGCGCCGACGTCCTTCGCGAACTCCTGTTCCTCCGTCCACGGCGGACGCGGGCGGGGCGACTTGGCCCATAGGGCCTGCTTGAAGTCGAGCACCTCAGACTCCGGCGTCTGATCCCCCACTACGCGCTGAACGGCTGCCTCGGTGATGCCCGTGGTGTCCAACGGCCCGTCGAAGATCGCCTCAAGTTCGGGGCTTCGCCAAATCGCCACGCGCCCAGTCTGGTCGCGCTTCGGACTACGACCTGCTTCAATCCGTGTCAGGCCACGGGGGACAGCGGCCCTCATGTGTGCGCCACGAATACGTCTCGACGAGCGCGTGCACACTGCGGCGTGCAGGTGTGAGGAGCATCACGACCCCTGGCGCGTCCAGACGTGCCGGTGCGGTCCAGCGTTGCCCTCCGGGTGGAATAGTCGGACGCCACCGACGGCGTTGAGCCGCCAGCCGAGAGCCAGGGCGAACCCGATTCGGCGAACTGCGCTGAGATCGCGTCCTCGACCGTCATGTGCGACCCCTCACCGCCGGTCGCCAACAGACCCTGCCGTACCAACAATGCCTCGGCCGCCATGCGGTACGCGTCATACGCCGCCAGGTAGGCACCGTCCGACGTCGTCGCCCTCGAGAGCGGAGGCTGCGTTACCCAAGCGCTTACTCGCGCGAGCGATCGCGGTCTCGGCAGCGGCGGCTAGATCGGTTGCACCGAGCGCTTCAAGGCGACCGCGGTCGATGAGGAAGGACACTGTCTTGTCTCCCGTCGGCCAGCGAGCCATCACGCACCATCTCAGAGGTAGTCGCGAGCGACTTCAGACTCGTAGAGCGCAGTGACCTTGCCGCCTTCGAAGGCGCGGACGGCCTCTCGGACCTTGGCGTCGTGGAGGTCGAGGGTGCGGAGGGAGTCCCCCGCCTTGGCGATCGACTCCACGCGGAGGAACTCGCTGCCGTACTGATCGGCGTAGTCGGCCAGCGCTCGGAGCTTGGACTTGGCGTCGGCGAGGTGGTCGCCGTGCGGATCGACGATCGAGGCGGCGAGCGTGCCGTCGTCCTTCTTGGAGATCACGAGGAAGTCGACCTGCAGCGACTTCCAGGTCCCGGCCTCGTCCTGGTAGGCGATTCGGAGCGCGGAGCGCGCAGCGCGAGAGGGGTTTCGGTACCAGGCGACCGTGGACTTGCGGCCGAGTTCGGTGTTGACAGCCGTGGACTCCCAGTCGTTGAGCTTGGCCGGAAACGTCCCGTCGGCCTCGGCGTAGAGGTGACGCTCGAAGGTCGGGTACGGGGTGCCGTCGGTGTCCTCGGCCGGGGCCACCTCGTTGACCGGCAGCTCGACCCCGATGCGCTCAAGTTGGGAAGTCTGTTCCTGCACCTTCATGTAGGCGTCTCGAGCGGCGCCCGTGGTGTTCTTGATGTCGACGGCGAACTTGGTGAGCTGGTCCTGCCCCCACGTCGCTGCACTCGTGTCGAGCTCGATTAGGACGTCCTTGATCGTGAGCAGCGCGGCAACCTCGACGCGCACGTCGCGCGGGTCTGCGTCGGCGTCCTTGCGCCGCCGGTACGCGAGGTAGTCGGTGCCGACGCCCTCGCGGACGGAGCGGATGACGCGACGGGTGTCTCGGTCCAGGTCCTGCGCGTGGGTGGCGATCGAACGGGTTGTCACGCCGATCTCCTGGCCGGTGTGGGTGAGCGTGGTGCGGCTGATCTCAGCCGACTCGATGTTCGTGACGTTGGTGGCGACCTGATCCGCGTACTGTGCGGCGAGACCGTCGAGCTTGGTGTTGAGGAGCTTCGTGAGCTGGGCACCGGCCTCGGCCTTGAGCGCACCGCCCGGGACCTCGTCGTCGGTGAGCAGCTTGGCGAGCATCTTCGCCCGGCGGAGCGGACTGGCGAGCGGGTCAGGTGTCGGGACGCTTGGGAGCGACTCGACTAGCTCGAACGCCTCAGCCGCAAGCTTCTCGTTGCGCGAGAACACCCGGCTGCGAACGATCACCTCCGGTGGGACACCCTCGCCGGGCCGCTCGAGCTCGTCCTTGATCTTGGCGAGCGACTTCCGGTTGAACAGCGGCAGGTAACAGGCCACGGAGTTGAGGACGTCATCGGTCGGGACCCGTCGAGCGAGCGGCTGGCGCACCATGCGGCCGATGACCTGGGCGATGTGGGTCGAGTCGGTGGCCGGCCTCTCGCTGTAGAGCACCTCGGCGCGCGGGCAGTCCCAACCGGTGGAGATGGCTTCCTTGGCAAGGACCATGCGGATCTCTGGCTCATCCTGGATCGTCTCCGGATTCACCCATCGCACGCGGCGATCAACGATGTCGAGGTCCTTGTGCTCGCCGAACACGTTCACCACGGCGTCCGGACCGAGACCGGGCCACTGGGAGTCGAGGACGCCGACGAGCTCGGCGAGCTTCGCCTCTGAGGACTTGTCTGGTACCTGGATGACGAGGATTGGGAGTACCGCTGGCTCGCGCTCGGCGTTGGCGTACTCCGCCCACCGCGTCTCATAGTCAAGGGCGCTCTCGACTGCCCCGCGCAGCAGCGTCGAACCGAAGGTCCCCGACTCGGCCGGCTCGTCGAGAAGGATCTGGTCCTTCACGAGACCAGAGGCGCGGACCTTGGCGAGGTCGACCGCGACGGCGGGCAGCACGTTGCGGTCGCTGATGCCCTTCATCGTCGTGTTGAAGCGATCGATCGTCGCCGAGATGCCCCACACCACCGGCACGGCCGGGTTGCTGCCGGGGTGGCCGTTGATGATCCGCTGGACGATCGTCGAGCGGTCCCGTTCGAGCTTCATGCCCTTGTGGGCCTCGTCGAGTACGAGGTAGAGGTCGACGTCGCCACCGTTGACGGTGTTGGCGATCACCTCCCACATAGAGATCTCCCGGAGGTTGTTGCCACCCTGAGCCAGGCCACTGTTCTTCGACAGCTTCTGGACGTTGAGGAAGTAGACGCGCCCGGCTCGAAGGTCACGCTCGAGGAAATCGTTATCGACGACGATGAGCTGGTTCGGGTGCAACAGGTCCGACGCTTCGATCATCCGCTTGCGCGTCTGGCGGTTGAGCGCCGGATCGTCCGTGACCCACAGGAACGAAGCACGGGGGTCCGAGTCCACGCCAAGATCCGCCGAGCCGTTGACCATCGCCTCGATAACGGCAGTGGCGATGACCGTCTTGCCCGAGCCCGTCACCGCCGAAAGAGCGAACGACGACCTGGTCTCCTGGTGCGCCCACAGATAGCGCGCCGCGTCCAGCCGCTTGAGGGTCGCCACCGCTGCCTCGCGCTGGTAGTCGAAGAGGTCGTACCTCACTCCACCACCTCTGCCGGCATGGTCCGCCGTGTGTGCAGTGCGAACGTCGTGAAATAGTTCTCGTACAGCCGCACCGCCTTGACGCCCGCCGGAAGCTCGGCCGCAACGGCCGCGAAGATCGAAGGCGAGTCCGTCACAATGAACACCGTCCTGACGTCTTCGTGCAGGTCGGACACGAACTTGCGCCACCGGTCAGGGTTGAACAGCACGCCATAGGTGTCCATGACGGCGTAGCACGGCGCGTCGTGCTCGATCATCTCGCCCCGACCGCCGGCGCGCAGCCACAGCATCGGCGCGACGCCTTCAAACGCCGCTGAGATCTCGACATCCTCGGGATCGAGATACGTGAGCTCGAAGAACTCAACGTTTTCGTTGAGACCCTCCGCCATGGGAAACTCGTCGACGAACCGGTAGTCACCCTTCACGGGCTCGCCTTCCGGCGTCAGACCCGTGATCGCTGCCGTGATCCTGGGTCGAGTGACATGTTCGAAGATGCCGAGGGCTTCCCACTCTTCCTGGCCTGGGCGAAGTCCTCGGGCATGAAGCTCGCGTGCCTCGCTCTCGGAGACCTCGTTGTTCGTGACGGAGATCGACTGACGCCGTCCGCCGTCTTGACGATTGAGGCGAGCTACACCATGAGCTGTCGTCCCTGAGCCTGCAAAGAAGTCAAGGATCACGGCCTCAGGCTTACTGGCAACGAAGAAGCGCAGACAGTCCTCGACTGCATAGAGGCTCTTGGGGAAGGGGAACGAGCGCCCGGGCACGAGCGATCGCAGCAGACGTGACCCATGCGTCGCGGCATCATGCGACGGGTTCGACCATTGTGTGGTTGGAACTGAACCTTCCACACCGACCGTTCCGGTCTCGACCAGGATCGAGCCGTCCTTGCGGTGGCCAGTGATGAGGTACTCGCCCGCTTCGAGGCGCCGCTGCTCGCCAGCCTTGAGGTAGTAGACCGCGTACCCCTGCGCGCTCTTACCCCCGAGACGCACGTATCCCTTCTCAAGGTTGGCCCGAAGGGTCTCCGACTGAACCTGCCAGTTCCCCTCGGAACCATCCTCGCGAATGGGCCACACGACGAGTGTCCCTGACGGAGCCTCGACTTCCGACCGCGGAGCCGTGAGGGGCAGCGGATCGCCTACACCAGCAATCCGACCAGCCTCCTCGTCAATGAACAACGGATAGAAGAGGTTCGGCCTATCGGCGCGCTGCGTGTTCGTCCCGGTGCGGCGGAGCTTGTTCCAGTCAAGCTGACGAGGACGCGAGGTCTCAACGTCACTCCATCCCGCTCCGAGGACGACCGGAGACACAACCTGCCGCCCGATGCGCACAAAGAACGCGTATTCATCACTACGACGAAACTCGCCGAGGCGAGCGACTCCGGACGGGTTGTTCTGAATGCTCACCATCTGGATCGCACTGCCGGCGAAGACGCGGTCGAGCAACAGTCCGAGCCGCAAGTACTCCTTCTCGTCGATCGTAACGATGAGCACGGCTTCTTCGGGATTGAGCAGCGCCTTTGCCAACTTCAGCCGACGCTCCATGAAGGCGAGCCACTTTGAGTGCCGATACGCGTCGTCCTTGTCCACGTAGTCATTGCCGTACTTCCAGTCCCGCGCGCCGGTGTTGTATGGCGGGTCGATGTAGACGCAGTCGACCTTGCCGGCGTGTGTGAACTGGAGCGCTTCGAGGACGTGGTGGTTCTCGCCCTTGATGACGACGTGCGCCGGCTTGTCGCCGCCGGCCTTGAGTGACCCGAGCCGACGCAGCCCTGGATAGATCGGCTCGCCGAAGTCGGCGACGACGACGAGGTCATCCACCGCGAGTGTCTCGGTCTCGCCATCGGCCGAGCGCACGGTCGCCTTCTTCTTGGCGACCTTGATGACCTCGCGCGGCTCATCGTCGTCGTAATCTCGCAGGACGACGCGCGTCCCCCGACGGATCGCGTGTTCAGGGAGCTGAACGCGCTCGGGGAGGTGCTCCTCGAACACGAGCCCGAACCGGCGCCGGGAACGCAGCAGCTCGACCTGGCGCTTCAGGTCGGCCCTCAGCGTCGGGTCTTCCACCTTGTCGAGGAGAACGTCGAGTTCGCTGGCCATGTCTCTCTGGGTGCTCGACGCCCGTTCGGCCGCCGCTTCGGGCTACCAGGCTCGCACGTCGGGACGGCGGTCGGGTGCCTTGACCGTCAGAGATCGATCGCGGCGCCGCCCACCGGCTCCGATGCCCCGATGAGATGGTCGATCGCTGGCTCATCGCCCACCGTCGCTGCAGGACGTCGGTGAGAACGTCGGCCGCTTGGACGGGCGATGACGGATCGTCCTCTCTAGACCGCCAATGGGTGATAGCGAGCGCGAGCCTCGACGATCTGGTAGAGCACGCCGGCCGCGTGAGCCCACCGGAGGACCGTCAGCCGAGGGAGCACCAGCATCAGCCCGAGTGCCGGGCCGGGGTCGCATTTGGCCAGCTCGTAGGCGGCAGCGGCCAGCGCAGCCTCCACCTCGCCAGCGGCCTCCGCTCTGGTGAGGATCTCGTCCCACCTGATCCAGCCTTCCTCGACGCTCTTCAGGGCCATCGACTCCAGGGCCACCAGGGGCGGGGCCCCGAGAAGGTAGACCGAGCTCGCCCATGCAGGGTCGTTCCGGAACCAGGCCGGCTGGCGGTCGAGCCACTCCTCGACGGCGACGCGCCAGATGGGCAGCGTCGAGCGGAACTCCTCCAACGTGGTCATCCGGCACCACCTTCTTCCGGGTCGGCCACTCCGGGATCGTTTGGGCTGGGCTCGCCGAAGCGCTTGTAGACGGTGGGCCGGCTGATGGCGAAGGCGTCGGCGACGTCCTTCCAGGTGGTGCCGTCGTACCTGCGGGCGTAATGCACCAGCAGCCTGGTGAGGTCCTCCAGTTGACTCTGCACGTCGGCGACCAGCCCGGCCAGATCCAGATAGCTCGGAGCTCCGGGATCGCCTGCTTGGCGCCGGTCCAGGGAGCGGGCAAGAACGACGAGGGCTTCTCCAAGAGCGGGGTGATCGACCGGACCAGCGCCGCCCGTCGTCCCTTCGACCGTGTCGGGTTTCATGACACCTCAACATCCCCACAGCTGACGGTGGTCTACGGGAACCTGGCCCTCGGTCCCGACACGAATCGGCCTGCTCCTAGGTCTTATCGCCGCCACTGGCCGGTGTCAACGATCCTTCGACGCAGGTGGGAAGATCGCTGGGATTGACACGCACGCGTCAACTTCGTCGAGGCACCCACGCCGAGAGGGTGACCCGTCGTTCGTGCTCCGTGAGGTAGGCGTCCTCGGCCTCGCCGGTGAACGGTGCCGGGTGCGACAGAGCCCTATCAGCGGCGGCGGTCAGATGGCGGGCGCAGCTTTGGTGGGTGGCGATGACTTCCGTGCCACCGGGACCGTCCTCTTCGACGGCGACGCTGTAGCGGGCGGCTCGCCGACAGGGCCAGTCCTGGGTGCCGGCTTCGCAGCCCAGCGGCCACGGCAGCTTCTGGCGCTGGCGGTCGAGCTCGGCCATCACGACTCCTCTCCTTGCTGCCGCCGGAACGCCGGCGGCAGGGTCTCCACGCCAATCGCCGCCAGGCGGTCCACGTCTTCGTCGGCCAACGTCGGATCACCCGCGGTCAGGCACTCCAACAGAGTCCCCGGCGTAGCCAGGACGACACCGTCGAAGGAGAGCGGTGCCCCGGGCACCTTCGCACCGTGGATGCACAGGGCGGGCCGCACGGAGACCCCGGCGATGACCAGTCCGGCACCGAGCAGAGCCTCCACCGTATCGGCGGCCCAAAGCGCGGTCCGGAGCACGTCGTCCAGACACCTTCGCCCGTACCACAGCCGTCCGTCGCCCATGACCTTGATGCGCCCCCGGTAGGCCTTGGAGTCGACGACCCAGACACCGGTGGGTCCGATGACCAGGTGGTCGACGTTGGCGCCCGACCCCGGGATGCGCCGGTCGTGGATTACGGCCCATCCGACATGGCTCAGCGGCACCAGCAGTTGCGCGGTGGTGCGCTCGCCTGCAGCGCCCCGCCTCCAGTTGGCCACCGGGGTGGACTCGACCGGCTCCAGGGGACCGAGAAGGTCGGCCAGGGGCACGTCCATCAGCGCGGGAGTGTCCTGGTTGCTGAGCAGCGACCGATGGCGCTCCGCCGCCGAGGCACCGGCCGTCTCGTCGCCGGGTTCGGGAAGCGACCAGTGCGCCACCGCGTCCCTCATGGGATGAAGCCCACGTCCTGTGTGATCACGGTGGGCATCTCGTGCGGCCCGAGCACTCCCCGGCCCGAGTCGGGAAGCTCGATGGTGCGCAGGTCGAAGTCGCCGTCCTCCGCCTGGAACGGCTCACGGCCGGTGCCGGTTGCCGCGGCGTCGTATCCGTGGCGGTTGATCGCCTCCGGACCGCAATGGGCACCTGCTGTTCGATCGGGAGGATGGCGCGGGCTGCGTTCGCCGGCGGCCATCCCGCTTCCGACCGTGGCGCGGGTCTCCCGCGACCCCAACCCGGCGGCTTGGCCTGCCTGCTCGAGCACCTCGGCCACGTCCGCCCCATCGAGGTGACCGGCACCCACGATCTGGCCGAGCACGAAGGCGGCCCGGTTGAGCGCATGGTTCCGCCGGCCCACCTCGGCCGCCGCGATCCGCTCGAGCTCGCCACCCACGGCGGCGGCGGCCCAGGCTGAGACGCCAGGGTCATGGCGCAGCCGGCCCGGATCCGGGGCGGGCGGCGGCTTGTGCTCGGGGGCCACGAGGCGATCGACCAGCCAGCCCGGAAGCGCTGCCACCTCGCGTGCCGGCCCCCAGCGGTAGGCCACGCCGCTGAGGTGGCGGCTGGGGGGTGCGATGACGTAGCCGCCGTCGGCGCGCACGTCGAGCCCCGGTCCCAGGCGGGTGCCGGCGCTGTTGCGAATGGGATGGCCGGGGTGGGCGAAGTACAGGTGCATGCCGCCGCTGCCGGTACGCACCGTCGCTGTCTCCGGAAGCGGACCATGCTGAGCGAGGAGAGCCTGCAGACTCTTCTCTCCGCCGTGGGGCGGATCGACGTCGACCACGACGAGTCCCCGCCAGGTTGCGCCGTCCACGGCCCCGGTGCGAACGGCCACGTTGGCCTGCGGCCAGGACCGCCACCACCGTCGGACCACCTCCCGGTTGGTGGCGGCGTCATGCAGACCACGCCGGGTACGAGGGTGCTTCCCCGGGCTGGCACAGTCGTCGTTCCCGCAGCTGCAGCCCCGTTGCACCGGGTGGTGGCAGGGGAACACCGGCCAACCGTGGCGGGCGTACTCCAGGGCGGCCTGGCCAGGGTGGAGCCGGACACCGCCAGGCGGGGCAAGGCGCGTCATGGCGTGAGCCCCGCGCTTGGCCCCGCGCCGCCGGCGACGGTGCTCGATATCGAGGCGTCCGGCTCGCGTGTCACGGCATCACGTCGGGATAGGGCGGTTCCACCATGGGGCGCTGGGGTGGTCTGAATCCCGACAGGTTGAACCCGGGTGCGGGTCCTGGAAGATCGATGGTGCGCAGGTCGAACCCGCGATCGGCGGCGACGGTGACGTCGGCCTCGGGGCTCGCCGCAGCGGCCTTGTCCGCGGCCTCGGGTGGGGGGACGCGGTAGACGACCGGCCCCAGAGGAGTGGCGCCGGGGTTGACGACGGTGGCCGGAACGCGCACCAGTCGACGTTCGCTGAGGCCCGGCCCGACCGGTTGCTGGCGCCAGTGGGCCCGGCGGAGGTGGGTGGCAGGCGAGCTCCTGGACACATCGCCAGGCCGCTCTCGGACCACGCGATCGGCGACCGGCGTCCGGGCCACGTCGAGGACCCGCACGCCGGCGGCCGCGCCCCGGGGCTCGTGGCGGCGGAACTCGCCCCTTCGCACCGCCTTGCGCCAACCTCTGGACTCAGGCTCGTCGGGCAGGTGGAGGTGGCGCTCGGGCTGTCGCCACTCGGCCCAGGAGACGGTGGCGGCCAGATTGTGGGCGACGTGGGCCAGACGGGCCGACGACAGCCGACCCCAGACGGTCGTGCGGAAGCGATCGAGCGCGGAGGATCCGGGTTTGGTTGGGTCGGGGTTGGCCGAGATGAGCCAGAGGACCTCGTCGGCCAGCCCGCCGCCGGCCGCCTCGGTGAGCACCACGCCCTCGATGCCGCCGCCCAGGGCCCGAAGGTCACCCATCCCGGTGCGGACATCGGTGGGGCGCCCGACCAGGTCCGTGTCGTGGTCCCAGGCCCGGGGCCAGTCGTGAAGGTCCCCGCCCAGCTCCATCACCCGCCCGAAGTACACGGCGATGCGGGGATGGGGCAGGCGCAGGGCGCCCACGACGCCCGGGTCGGGCGGGCGGCTGGCCAGGATGCCCACGGCGGCGTCGGCGTCCAGATAGTGCGGTACGGCCTCGAACAGGGCGCGGGTGTCGGCCAGGCACAGCGCGCTACGGTTCACGGCCGTCTCCCACACCTGGTGCTGGCCCGGGTCGCCGGAGCGCTCCCGGGTGTCGGTGACCTGGCGGTAGCCGGCCACCCGGGCCAGATCGGCGGTGACGGCGAACGCCCGCAGGGCCACCACGTCGCCGGGGACGTAGTGGTCGGGATCGGCTCGCCCCGGCCGCCACCGCCCCGAGGCCCAGGCGATGGCCGCGTCGCGCCGGGCCAGGGCGAACAGAGCGTCGAGCTGGCCGCCGATGCCGCCCGGGCCCATGGCGACCAGGGCCGCCTCGGCGCTGACCCAGCGGGGCTGGACCCCGAAGGCCGTCGGGGGCAGCATCGCCGTCATGGGATCTCCGCCACGGTGCGGTCGAGCACAGCCGGGGGCACGGTCTCCATGGCCGCCGCCGGGGCCGCTGCTGGCTCCGGAGGAGGAAGGTCGATGGTGCGCAGGTCGAAGGCGTCGTCGCGCTGGGCAGGACCCCGCTCATCCCTCGCCGCCTCCCGGCCCAGTGGCGGATCGACCATCTCGGCGGTGGCGAGCGCTTCGGGCTCCACGGCGTGGTCACGGCCGGGCACCGAGCCCCCGACCCGGCCCGGGGCGGACTCCGGCTCTCGTCCCGCTTCCCCTCTCCCCGCCGGTCGCAGCTCCGCCTGGCCCGGCAGGGCGAACGCCGACCCGCACAGCCCGCAGATGACCGGGCCCCGGGCCAGCACCGACGGCGCCATGCGCAGCTTGCGACCGGGATCGCAGCCGCACTCCGCCGCGGGCCGCTTCCCCTGCCCCGCGCCTCCCGGCGCTCCGCCCTCGGTCCCGGCATCGCCCAGGCCGACGCCTTCGATGCGCCCGCCCTCCAGGCCGATGCCCCGGGCGGCTGGGATACCACGGACCAGGCGCATCTCTGCGCCGATGCCGGCGATGACCCCGGCGTAGGCCTCGGCGGTGGCCGGCGTCAGCTCCGTCCGGGCCCACCCGTAGGGGTCGAGGCGGCGGGGCCGCAGGCCCACCTCGGCGGCAGCAGCCTTGAAGGCGGCGTTGTGGTAGCGCCCACCCCGGCTGGCGTCGCGGATCCCCCGGGCGGCATTGAGGCCGTGGGCGGCCTCGTGGAGCAGGACCTCGACCACCGCCTCGGGAGGGAGGTGGAGCGCCTCGCCGGCCAGGAGGACCTCGCCCCGGGCCTCGTCGCCCACCCGCCACTGGCCGCCCCACCAGTGACCGAGCTTGACCAGCCGTCCCCGCTCCACGCCGGTGCCGAGCACGATGACGGCGTCGGGCACCTGAGGGTGGCGGGCCTGGATGGCGGCCCAGGCCGCCTCGCAGGAGGCCACCAGGTCGCTGGCCGCCACCCTCGACGCCCGGGCGTCCTCGTCGGGCGACGGCGCCTCGTCGAGACGGCGAGCGTCGCCGAGGGGCGCATCGCCTGCGCGGGCTCGGTCGAGAGGGTCGGCCACGACGCGTCCTATAGAGCCGACGACGGCTCGACCTCGGCCGCCACGGGTCGGGGACAGGGGATGTCGAAGGCCTCGGCCACGGCCCGGGCCGCCTCGTCCCAGTCATGGGCGGTGTCGCCGGCATCCGGCCGGGCTCCCAGCGCGGCGGTGATCGGCGATGGGCTGTCGGCTGTCTGTCCCACCGGGCCGGCCGCACCCCAGCGGTCCCGGTACAGGGCGGTCTGCTCCAGGGCCCGCCGCCGGCGGTGGCGGTGGTCCGAGCTGGCATCAGCGGCCGGCTCGAGCTGCATGGCGG
>JALZKD010000100.1 GCA_030859405.1 Actinomycetota bacterium
CGCCGGCGGAGTCGTCCGTCTCCTCCGCCCCCTTGACCTCCTCGACGGCCTCGTCGCCATCTTCGCTGTCGCCGGCGTCGATCCCGACATCGGCGAGGTCGTCGTCCACGCCCAGGTCGACGAGGTCGGTCTCGTCGAGCTCTGTGGGATCGTCCTCCTCGACGGCCTCTTCGAGGACTTCTTCGTCGACTTGTTCTTCAGCCATGGGTGTCATCTCGCCACGGGGACCCGGGACGGGTCGTCCTCAGAAGGGTGCAGTGCGCGGGCGGAACCATACAGGGCACGGGGGAGGGTGACGGACATGCCTGAGAGGGGCGGCCTCTAGGGCCAGGGCCAAGCCGGAGCGCAAGGAGCCAGGAAGCCGTTGGGGCCGTCCGGTGGCTCGACCGTCCGCAGAGGACGATGAGTTATTGGGACGTTCTCTACTTGGCTTCCCGGTACCCCCTGCGTGCCCCGTGGACTGCCCCCTCCGAGCCGACCTACGGATCGAAGGCCCACGACCAGGCGTCTGGAGCGTCTAGGGACGAGACCTAGTTTCGAGAAGGCGCTCCGGTCCGTCAAGTGCCCTTTGACCTGGCCTTTTGCGCGTCATCGCAGGTCAGGAGGGGTGCTCTCCTGCCAGAAGCTCGCCTAGAATTTCCCCCTGAGGGCGAGCACGCCGGCCACCTGGTGCTCTCTCGCATTCAGCGCGCCGCCGGGGCCTGGGCCCCTCTCAACACCATCTGCGCAGCGTGTAGATCGGATTCACAGGAGCCCCTCCGTTGGGGCGGATCTCGAAGTGCAGGTGGGGCGTGCTGCCCTGGGCGTTACCGCTGCTTCCCACCGTGCCGATGAGCGCGCCCCGCTCGATGCGTCCCTGCTTGGCCACCAGAGTCTGGAGATGGGCGCCGTAGTAGGTGTTGCCGTCGTCACCCCGCAGCCGGTAGGCCAGGCCGGCCCTGCTGCCGGGCCGGTGAACGAGAGTGCCGCCCACGCTGGCCACCACCCGGGTGCCCCGGAAGGCGAAGAGATCGGTGCCCAGGTGGCGCCGGCCTTCTGCCCTGAGATCGCCCCAACCGTCCGAGAAGTCCACCCGTCCCCCTTGGACCGGGCAGAGCCACGACGGTCCGGGGACCCGTAGGGTCCTCTTGGTCCGAAGGGAACTGCCCCTTCCGATGCCGTTGACCCGCTTCAGCTCGGAGACCGAGATGCCGTGGCGGGAGGCGATGGCGGCGAGGGTGTCGCCGCGGCGGACACGGTAGCGACCGGTGCCGTCGACCACGATCACGGGCGAGGGCAGCGGTGCCAGGGCCCGGCCGGGCCCAACCCCGGCCTCGGACCTCGGTGCAGAGGCCTTCTCGGGAGGGATCCTGAGCACCTGGCCTGGGCGAAGGTGGTCCGGGTCGGAGATGGCGTTGGCTCGGGCCAACGCGGCCACGGGCACACCGGTCCTCTTGGCCACCAGAGACAGGTTCTCGCCCCGGCGCACCTTGTAGGTGCCGGTCCGGCTCCAGGGCCCGCTGATGTGCGCCTGCCCGGCCATGACCAGTGCCAGTAGTCCTATCGCGACGCGCCAGTGGCGCATGGTTCCCCCTCACTCCTGCCGCCCCGCAACAACAGGGTACTCGTGCAACAGCAGCACCAGCAACCCCGCCATCCTCAATGGCTTCGTTGACCACATTGGCAACAGGGTGGCGGCGGCGCCGGCTCAGCCTGGGAGCAGTCACCTAGGCTGAGAAGCCCCCGACTGGAGCTGAGAGGCCCCCGACTGGAGGTGATGGCATGGCCGTGCCCGAGTGGGTTCCGCTCTCCGGCGAGCGCGTGTTCGTACCTGTGCCCGAGCGCTTCGCTCCCCTGCTGGCCAAGGGCGACGACGAGATACCGACCTTTCAGTTGTCGATCGACGGGCGGTGGCGATCGGCCGTCAACGGTGAGACCTTCGACGTCCGCTCCCCCATCGACGGCAGCGTCATCGCCCGGGCCCAGAGCGGAGGCACGGACGACGCCGAGGCCGCCATCGCCTCGGCGGCCAAGGCCCGTTCCGAGTTCGCCCGCCTGCCCGCTGCCGAGCGCCTGGCCGTCTGCGAGCGAGCGGGCGACATCCTCGCCGAGAGCAGCTCCACCTTCGTGTCCGCCATCGTCGCCAATCTGGGCAAGACCCCTGAGCAGGCCCAGAGCGAGGTGGAGGCCACCAGGATGCGCCTCGGCCTCGTACGCGAGGAGGTCCGCAAGATCTTCGGGGAGTACCTGCCCGGCGACTGGATCCCCGACAGCGTCGGCAAGTCGGCGGTGGTCCTGCGGGAGCCCGTGGGCACCGTGGTCGCCGTAGGCCCTTTCAACTACCCATTGTTCCTCTCCGCCTCCAAGATCATCCCCGCCCTGGCCGCAGGGAACACGGTGGTGGCCAAGGCGCCCTCGGACGACCCCCTTCCCCTGCTCCTGTTCGGTCGGGTCTTCGAGGAGGCCGGACTGCCTCCAGGGGTGCTCAACGTGATCACAGGCTCAGGCGGTGAGATCGGCGATCTGTTGGCATCGCACCCGGACATCTCCATGATCTCCTTCACGGGCTCCACCTCGGCGGGCCACCGCATGGCCGCCGCCGCCGGGCCCAAGGCCCTGCACTTGGAGCTCGGGGGCAACGCCGCCGCCGTCATCCTCGCCGACGCCGATCTCGACACCGCCGTGGAGAAGTCCGTCCTCGGGGCGTTCAACAACGCCGGCCAGCGATGTGACGCCATCAGCCGGGTGCTGGTGGAGAGCGGTACCTACGACGCCTACGTGGAGGCGGCCTTGAAGGAGGCGGAGGACTGGCGGGTGGGTGACCCCCGCGTCGAGGGTGTGAAGGTCGGCCCCCTGGTGAGCGAGAGCGCCGCCTCCAGGGTCAACGAGCTCGTCACCGACGCCGTGGACAAGGGTGCCCAGTTGCTCGCCGGTGGAGAGGCGGGCGACGCCTATCACCAGCCCACGGTGCTCGTCGATGTGCCCCTCGACGCCGACATCGTGTGGGAGGAGACCTTCGGGCCGGTCTTGGCCGTGGTTCGGGTGGACGACATGGACGCGGCGCTGGAGGTGGCCAACCGCTCCCGGTTCGGCCTCGACTCGGCGGTGTTCACCACCGACCTCGACAAGGCGTGGCACGTGGCCCGCGTTCTCCAGTGCGGCCAGGTGACCGTCAACGACGCACCTAAGCACGGGGTGGGCCACTTTCCCTTTGGAGGGCGCAAGCCCGACTCGGGTATCGGGCGCGAGGGCCTTGGCTACTCCATCGACGAGTGCACCGTGCTCAAGACTGTGGTCTTGCCGGCCTAGTACCGGCCGAGCGGCCCCTACGGGACGCGGGAACTGCGGCGGGCCTCGGCCCGCCGCTCGGCCTCCAGACGCTCGAGGTCGTAGGCGCCGTGGTCCACGAACGCCATCATGTGGGCAACGGACCGATGGCCGGCCTCGTCGGCGATCAGGCGGTGCATCTCCTGGCACACTCGCCGGTACTCAGGGTGGCCCTGAGGCCCGGTACGCAGCTCGAGCATGTGCATGGCCGCCCGGGCGTTGAGATGCATGGCGTAGCGCACCCGGTAGGCGAGGGCCACGGCGTAGGGGGCCTGGTTGGGAAAGGGTTCGACCAGGGCGTCGTGCAGGGATGCCGAGCGGTCCATGGCCTCGTCGAACCGGTCTCCCAGCCCGGCGGCCCCAAGTGACTCCGACCGTGTGTACCCGTGGCGCGGGGAGAGCGCCTGCCACTCGATGGTGAGGAGGCGATGGCGCTGGAGATCCCGGAAAGCTCCGTAATCGGACAGCACGTCGAAGCGGTAGCTCACCCGCTCCAGAGCACGGCCCGGCTTGTGGCGGCGGTTCGACCGCTCCCCCACATAGGCCCGGACCACGGTGAGCTTCTCCTCCGCGGACATCCGTCGCACCCGGGCCAGCACCTGGCCCTCGGGAAGGTCCGTGTGGGGATAGAGCATGGCGGCGACGAGCTTGTCCTCGCTGTCGGGGTCGTAGTCGACCAGGGTGACCATGGGCCTGGCCTCGGGCTCCTCCTCGCCGAGAAGCCGCTCGGCCACGTGCTCCATGGCGGCCCGGTTGGCCTCTTGGTACCCGGCCCACGTGACCCCGCGGTTGGGTTGGTCCACCCGCTTCAGGAACGAGGGGATCACCTTGCGCAGCTCCTCGAGCATCATGGCTGCGTACGACCGTGCCTCCGGCAGGGCGTGGGCCCGCATCCGCAGGAGGAGGCTCTCGTAGGCCTGGCCCGTGCCGTAGATGCCCACGTTGGACAGGGCGGCGGCGGGCAGGATCCCGCGCAGGGCGTCGTAGGCCTTGGCCCTGATGGACTGGCGGTACACGAGGTCGGAGTCCCCGGCGGCCTTCGGGTACACGCTCGTGAGCCACTCCTGCATGGGGCCCAGTAACTCACCGTAAGTGTCGAAGATCCGGTCCACGTCGCCGACGTAGCGGGCGCCCAGCGGCGAGTCGAGGACGGCCGGATCGCGGAAGTAGCGGTAGCGCCCGTTGCCGTAGCGGGTGTTGTAGGCGATGTAGCGGGTGGACTGCTCGAGGTAGGCCATGAGCCGGCCCCGCTCGAGCACCTTGGTGAGCAGGTTGGACGCCTGCTCGCAGGCGAGGTGCACCCCTCCCAGCTGCGCCACCGAATCGTCGCCGTACTCGTTGAAGACGCGGTCGTAGAGCTGCTCGGCCCTGGCCAGGCCCACCGTGGCGTCGACGGTCAGGTCCCCGGACATGTCCAGCTCCCCCACGAACTCGTCCAGGAACAGCCGTCGCAGGCTCTTCGACGAACGCGAGTAGCGGGCGAAAAGGGCCCCTTTGACCACCTCGGGCAGGTTCACGAGGGCGTACACCGGGCGGTCGAGGTTGGTGAAGTAGCGGCGCAGGACCGCCTGCTCGGTGGCGGAGAAGGCCTCGCTGTCGTAGAGCATGCGGAGCCCGAGCGTACGGCTCCGATGGCCCCCCGGTGGGGGATCTGTTGCCGGCTCCCTCGCCTTGGCCTCAGACCACCACCGTGAGGGCGTCGAGCTCGACCCGAACGGAGAGGGCCCGGCCGCGGCCGATGTCGACGCCGTCGAGCCGGACCGGCAACGGCCGCCCGACGTCTGTCTGCACGGCGGTCGTTCGCTGCTCCTTGATCCCCGGGTGAGGTAGATGGGCCCCGTGGTGGAGCCGCCGGCGCACGCGGGGAAGGTCCGCCACGCCTAGGCGAACGCGGTAGACGTCGAGGAGGCCGTCGCCTGGATGGGCCCGGGGGCCGAGATTCCAATGACCACCCGCCTGGGTTGTCAGCCACTGGGCATTCATGACCACCAAAGCTCGCGTCCACAGGCGGGTGCGGGCGACCAGATGGGCCACGAACAGGTGGAGGCTCCCGTCGACCAGTACCTGACCGACATCCACCGTGAAGGTGGTGGCCTGGTGGGAACGGAGTCGAGCCTCGTTCCCCGTGCCGCCGAGCGTTCGCCACAGGTCACCACCGAGCAGACCGAGGGGCGGGTACGGGCGGCCTCTTCGCCGAGCCTCCTCGAGCACGGTCCGGGCGTCAGCGTCGCTTCGCACCACCACTCCGCCATCGGGCAACGAGCCCGGCTTGCCCCAGCTCTGACCCTTCTTGATGGTCACGCTGCCGGCGAGGAGGAGGGCGCCCCGATCACTGTGGAGGCGGCCACCAGCCCCCGGAAGAACCCCTCGGCTGCCTCCCCGGCGGTGGCTGCCGTTCGGGGGTCGGGCGCCACGTCACCGAGCTGGCGGAGCAGATCGATGAGCTGCTTGGCGTTGCGCACGAAGTCGCCTCCCGACACGTCCTGGTCGGCCAGCACGGAGTCGAGATCCTCGCCGCGGGCCCAGCCGTGGGCCATGGCCATGAACCCCGGATCGGGCTGCCGGGTGAGGGGAAGTCCGGCTTCCTCCTCGGCCAGGTTGAGCTCAGCGCAGAGCTGCTCGGCGGCCAACCAACTCTGACGCAGCGTCGTCGAGGGGAAGGACGGCGCCGGCGCCGGCGCCGCGCCTCGCTGCTCGAAGGTGAACACCGACGCCAGCGCAGCCAGCGAGGCCGCGTCCAGGCCGTCGAACAGCCCTGCGTCCAGGGTCTCGGCCACCAGCAGGTCGGCCTCGTGGTAGAAGCGGCCCAGACGAGCCCCGGCGCCGGTCAACTCCCAGCCCTCTACGTAGCCCCACGTCTCGAGCACCCGCAGGACGCGATCGAACTGGCGGGCCAGAGACTCCGTGCGGGCACGTACCTGGCGCTCCAGTCGTTCCATCTGACGCCGCAGCCTGTCAGCGCGCTCAGCCTGACGAACATGGCCGGCGGCCTCGGGACAGGCGGCCACCGGGTGCTCGTCGGCCGCGGTCACCTCGGG
>JALZKD010000030.1 GCA_030859405.1 Actinomycetota bacterium
GCTCAAGCCGGCGTCGCGGACCAGCAAGGCCAACCTCGTCGGCCAGATCCTGCGGGCCACGGGAGTGGACGTGGGGACGAACGGCGAGCGGGGGACGCCCAAGTCGCCGGCGCCGGCGGAAAAGGCGGGGCCAGAGCTGTCGGGCAACGGTTCGGGCGGCGGCAACGGCTCGGCGGTGGAGGCCGCCGAGGCGGAAAGGGTCGCACCGGAGACGCCCTCCACCCCACCGGCGCCGGCGACCGATGCGGGGGGTGAGCCGCCGGTCACCGCCCAGGGGGGGGACCGTACTCCCGGCACCGGCACCGGCACCGGCACCGAAACGCCGACCTCCCAGCCAGAGGCAGACCAGGCCGATCAGCACCAGGCTCGCCAGGCCGACCAGCAGCCGGGTGACCAGCAGCCGGGTGACCAGCGGCCGGGTGACCAGCAGCCGGGTGACCAGCAGCGGGCTGACCGGGGGCCGAGGGACCAGCGCCAGCTCGACGGCGCCGGCCAGCTCGAACCTGGGAACCGCCGGCGCCGTCGACGCGGCCGCGATCGCGACCGGGGTGGGACTGAGCGCGCTGAGCGTGACCCCCGCGGGGAGCGTGACCTCCAGGGAGGGGTCCAGGACCAGCAATTCCAGGGTGAGCCGGTCCCAGTGGCAGGACTGTTGGACCTCACTGACCAGGGCTACGGGTTCCTTCGGGCCAAGGGCTACCTCTCCAGCCCCAACGACGTCTATGTGTCCATCAGCCAGGTGCGGCGCTTCGGCCTGCGAAAGGGAGACCAGGTCGAGGGTACGAGCCGGCCCGCAAGCAGCAGCGAGAAATATCCCGCCCTCCTGCGCATCGACTCCATCAGCGGCCTCACGCCCGACGAGGCCAGGGAGCGCCCCCGCTTCGAGGACCTCACACCGCTGTTCCCGGACAGCAAGCTGCGGCTGGAGATCCCGGGCGACTCCGCCAACATGGTGGCTCGCATCGTGGACCTCATCTCACCCATCGGCAAGGGCCAGCGAGGGCTGATCGTGTCCCCGCCCAAGGCGGGCAAGACCACTGTCCTCAAGCAGATCGCCCACTCCATCGAGGCCAACAATCCCGAGGTGCACCTGATGGTGCTGCTGGTGGACGAGCGCCCCGAGGAGGTCACCGACATGCGCCGCTCGGTCAAGGGCGAGGTGGTGTCCTCCACGTTCGACCGGCCGTCGGACGAGCACACCGCGGTTGCCGAGCTGGCCATTGATCGGGCCAAGCGCCTGGTGGAGATGGGCCGGGACGTGGTCATCGTGCTCGACGGGATCACCCGACTGGCCCGGGCCTACAACCTGGCCGCTCCTGCATCGGGGCGCATCCTGTCCGGCGGCGTCGACGCCAACGCCTTGTACCCCCCCAAGAGGTTCTTCGGCTCGGCCCGCAACATCGAAGAGGGGGGTTCGCTCACCATCCTGGCCACGGCCCTGGTGGAGACCGGCTCTCGGATGGACGAGGTCATCTTCGAGGAGTTCAAGGGAACCGGCAACATGGAGCTGCGCCTCGACCGCAAGCTGGCCGAGCGCCGCCTGTATCCGGCCATCGACGTGAACGCCTCGTCCACCCGCCACGAGGAGCTTCTCTTCGAGCGCATCCAGCTCCAGCAGGTGTGGAAGCTGCGCCGAGTCCTCAACGCCCTCGGCAGCGAGGGAAGCGCGGCCGCCGGTTTGGAGTTGCTGATGGAGAAGATCAAGACCACCAAGAGCAATGACGAGTTCCTGGCCGAGATAGCCAAGGGCCCCACACCGCCGGTTTGAGGCAGGCTCGGAGGATCCCCGAAGTGGAGGAGAGATGAAGGCTGAGATCCATCCCGAGTACGCGGAGGCCACGGTGAGGTGCTCCTGTGGCAACTCGTTCGCCACCCGTGCCACCAAGTCCGACCTGCACGTGGAGCTGTGCAACGAGTGCCACCCCTTCTACACCGGCAAGCAGAAGCTGGTGGACACCGGTGGGCGCGTCGAGCGCTTCGAGCGTCGCTACGGCCAGCGGGCCAAGAAGAAGTAGCCGTCACTCCGATCACCAAGCTCGATCCCGCCCGGCGCCATGCACTCCTCCGGGCCAAGCTGGGCGCCCTGGTGGCCGGTCACTGGGGCCAAGGTGCGGCCGGTGGCGGGGCCGTGGCGGGCACTTTCCCCGGCGGAGCCACCCTGCGCAGCGCCGGCACGGGATGGGTCCTGGCCGAGGACCGCCCGGAGCGGGCGCTGGGCGGAGCACTGGCGTGGTCCCGGCGGCACGGGATCTCCGAGGTCCATGTCCTCGCCGAGAAGGCGACCGGCACGCTGGCCCGTAGGGCCGGCGCCTTTGCCAGCCCTCCCCATGTCTGGCAGGTGGCGGGTCGGACCCTGACCGCGGCCGAGCCGGAGGCCGTGGCCACCGAGCCCGCGCTGGCCCCGGAGGTCGAGGCCTTCGTGCCCTTCCTCGTGGAGGCCGGTGTGGAGCCGGTGGCCGAGCATGGAGTACTGGCCGGCGAGGTGCTCGGCCTGGAGGTGGCGCGGGTGGTGGCGGACGAGCTGGGCGCCTTCCTGGAGGTGGGGGTGGGCAAGCACGACCGCTACGCGCAGCGCCTCATGCACCACGACCGCCCTCCGCTCGAGACCCTGGCCGCCGCAGCCGCCGCCGTTCGCGAGGTGCGACGTCCCGATGTCGCCTCCCACCAGATGAACCAGCTCTCCCGGGAGCGGTGGCTGCGCTCGGTGGTGGTTGCTGATCCGGCGTTGGTGGGTGCCTCGTCGCTGTCCCCCGTGCCTTCACCCGTGCCCCGGACAGACCTGCGCCTGTCCGTTCCCGCTCCTGCCGCCGGCCTCGACGCCGCCGGCCGGCCCGTGGTGGTGGTGTGCTCCACCGGGATCGACCTGGACCTGGTGCCGGCGGCCGCCGACGTCCGTCTCCGCGACGGCCGCCAGGCTGGGCTGGTGCTGGCCCTGCCTGTCGGCGACGACCACCCGCTCACCCGGGACCTGGCCGGGGCGCTCATCGAGCCTGCTCGGGTTGCCACCATCCCCGGAGACTGGCGCCGGCGCCCAGCCGGACAGGGCTGAGACGGGCCCTCACCGGTAGCCTGACGCTGTGCTCGAGCGTCTCCAGGGCCTCGAAGACGAATACGACCGGATCGGCGAGCGACTCAACGACCCCGTGGTGCTGGCCGACCACGAGGCGGTTCGAGACGCTGGGCGGCGCCTCAAGGCGCTGGAACCCGTGGTAGGGCTGTGCCGCCGCTACCGCCAGGTGCTGTCCGACCTCGAGACGGGCGAGGAGATGTTGGCCGAGACCGCCAGCGAGGAACGCGACCTGCTCCTCTCGGAGATCGAGGATCTCGAGGCCACCAGGTCCCGGCTCGAGGAGGAGCTCAGGGTCCTTCTGCTCCCGAAGGACCCCAACGACGACAAGAACGTCATCGTCGAGATCCGGGGAGCGGAGGGCGGTGAGGAAGCCAACCTCTTCGCCAGGGACCTGTTCGACATGTACGTCCGCTACGCCGACCACAAGGGCTTCGGCCACGAGGTGCTCGGTGCCCACCCGTCGGAGAAGGGTGGGTTCAACGAGGTCAGCTTCATGGTCAAGGGCGACGGTGTGTGGACCCGTTTCAAGCACGAGGGCGGTCCCCATCGGGTGCAGCGGGTGCCGGCCACCGAGTCCCAGGGTCGGATCCACACGTCCTCGGCCACGGTGACGGTGATGCCCGAGGCCGAGGAGGTCGACGTCACCATCGCTCCCCACGAGCTGAAGGTCGACGTCTACCGCTCCACGGGGCCGGGGGGGCAGTCGGTCAACACAACCGACTCCGCGGTGCGTGTAACCCACCTCCCCACGGGCATCGTGGTGGCCATGCAGGACGAGAAGAGCCAGCTGCAGAACAAGGCCAGGGCCATGCAGGTCCTCCGGGCCCGACTGCTGCAAGCCGAGCAGGATCGCCAGGCGAGCCAGCAGTCCGAGCAGCGGCGCAGCCAGGTGGGTGGCGGCGGGCGGTCGGAGAAGATCCGCACCTACAACTTCAAGGAGAACCGGGTCACCGACCACCGCATCAACAAGACCATCCACAAGCTCGACAAGGTCCTCATGGGAGATCTCGACGAGCTGGTCGAGGCCCTGATCGACGACGAGCGGGCCCGCCAACTCCGGGGGGAGGAGTCGTGAGCCGGGAGAGGCTCAGTCGGGGAAGGACCCACCTGGCGTTCGGCGCCGGCGCCGGGCCGGCGCCCTCTGCCGGGGCCAAGCCTCCACCAAGTGCCGGGACCGCCACCACGTGGCGCACCCTGCTGGGCGAGGCGCGGGCCCGTCTGGGATCGGCATCGGAGGCCAGACGCATCGTGGAGCGGGCTTCGGGGTACGAGGGTGGTGATTACCACCCGGGCCTCGACGAGCTCGTCACCTCCGGACCGGCGGCGCACTTCTACGACATGTTGGCGCGCCGTCAGCGGGGTGAGCCGCTTCAGTACGTGGTCGGGGCGTGGGGCTTTCGGTCGCTGGACCTCCTCGTCGACCCGAGGGTCGTGATCCCCCGTCCCGAGACCGAGGTGGTGGTCGAGGTGGCGTTGTCCGAGCTGCGCCTCCTGGACCACCACCACGGCCACCAGCACAAGGGTGACCACGGCCGGGCCCTGGTAGTGGACCTGGGGACCGGTTCGGGGGCCATTGCCCTCTCCGTCGCCGAGGAGGCGCCGACCACGGAGGTCTGGGCCACCGACCGCTCCAGGGAGGCGCTGGCCGTGGCGCGCGCCAACCTGGCGGGATTGGGACGCGCCGGTACCCGGGTGAAGCTGGCCGAGGGCTCGTGGTTCGCGGCCCTGCCGTCGATCCTTCGGGGCCGGATCGACCTCGTGGTGTCCAACCCGCCGTACGTGGGCGAGCGCGAGGTTCCCGACCTACCGCCCGAGGTGGCCCGTTTCGAGCCGGCGGAGGGCCTCGTGGCGGGGCCGACCGGCCTGGAGCAGCTGGAGGCCATCGTGGGCGAGGCCAGGCAGTGGTTGGCGCGGCCGGGGGCCCTGGTGCTCGAGATCGCTCCTCACCAGGCTGGGGACGTCGTGGCTCTGGCCTACGGTGAGGGTTTCGTGGAGGCGGCCGTCCGGCCCGACCTGGCCGGTCGGCCCCGTGCTCTCGTGGCCAGGGTGTGAGGACGTGTCCATCCTCGGGGCCACAGGTGCCTCGTCGGCCCGCGGCCCATCCGAGGGCCCATCCGCCGGCAGGGCAGGAGTCGATGCCCGAGCCGTCGATGCCGCGGCACGGGCCCTGGCCGCCGGTCAGGTCGTCGCCCTCCCCACCGACACGGTGTACGGCCTGGCCGTCGACCCGTTCAGAAGGGGCGCCACCGACCGGCTCTTCGCACTGAAGGGTCGGCCGCGGGAGGTCCACCTCCCTGTGCTGGTAGCCAGCGAGGAACAGGCCCTCGAGCTCACGACCGTGTCGGAGGTCGCTCGCCGGTTGATGGCCAGGTTCTGGCCCGGTGCGCTCACCCTCGTGCTCCCCCGCCGGTCCGGGGTGGTGGCGGACCTCGGAGGCGACCAGACCACGGTCGGGGTTCGCTGCCCCGCCCATCCGGTTCCCACCGCGGTCTGCCGGCTCACAGGCCCGCTGGCCACCACCAGCGCCAACCGTCACCGTGAGCCCCCGCTGGCAACGGCCACGGACGTGGTGGCGGCGTTCGGGGAGGGCGTGTCCCTGGTGCTGGATGGTGGGACGTGCAGCGGCCTGCCGTCCACCGTCGTGGACTGCACGGGCCACAAGCCCGAGCTGCTGCGCCCGGGCCGGGTTCCCTGGGAGCAGGTGGTGGCCGCCGCCGGCCCCTGAAGCCGGTGCCCCGAGCGCCGCCGTCGTAGACTCGCACGCCATCGACATCCTCATCCTGTGCACCGGCAACATCTGCCGCTCGCCCATGGCCGAGGCCTTCCTCGCTCGACGCCTGGAGGAGATCGGCGTGGCCGCCAACGTCCACTCCGCCGGCCTCCTCGACGACGGGCGGCCGGCCATGGGAGTGGGTGTGCTGTCGGACATGGGCTTCGACACCTCGGCGCATCGCAGCCGGCGCATGACGGCAGAGATGCTGGAAGGAGCCGACCTGGTCCTGTGCATGGCTCGGGAGCACGTCCGTGAGGCGGTTCTGCTCTGCCACGGTGCGTGGCCGAAGTCCTTCACGCTGAAGGAGATCGTCCGGCGGGCCGAGGACATCGGGCCCCGAGGAGCGGACCAGCCCTTCGACGAGTGGTTGGGCGAGCTGCACGCAGGGCGCACCCGTGATGCTCTATTGGGGTCGTCGGCGGAGGACGACGTGGCCGACCCCATCGGCGGCAACCGTTCGGTCTATGGCTCCACCGCAAGTGAGATCCACGAGCTGGTCGACCGCCTGGTCAAGCTGGCCTGGGTCGGAGACTGACCACGTAGTCGAGAGAACCGGGGACCGGCTTCGGCCCTTCCCACCGCGAAAGGAGACGACCATGTCAACCAGCCTCGAAGGATGGCAGTGATGCGCGTGGCCATCGGGTCCGACCACGCCGGCTTCCCCCTGAAACAGCATCTGGTCGCCACCCTGGAGGAGCTGGGCCACGAGGTCGACGACCACGGGACCCACAGCGAGGAGTCGGTGGACTACCCGGAGATCTGTGCCGGGGTGGGCCGAGCCGTGACCGAAGGCGTAGCTGATCGAGGCGTGGTGCTGGGCGGTACCGGCCAGGGGGAGCAGATCTCGGCCAACAAGGTGCGCGGCGTGCGGGCGGCGCTGTGCCACGAGCTGTTCACCACCCGCCTGTCCCGCCAGCACAACGACGCCAACGTGCTCGCCATGGGGGCGCGGGTGGTGGCGCCGGCCATGGCCGACGAGATCGTCGAGCTGTGGCTGAGCACCGAGTTCGAAGGCGGTCGCCACGCCGAGCGCATCGCCCAGATAGCCGAGATCGAGGACCGCCAGTGAGCGAGGAAGCGACGGCCGGGCGGGACCAGGAGCTGTTCTCCATCCTCGATCGCGAGCTCGAGCGCCAGTGCACCACCCTCCAGCTCATCGCCTCCGAGAACTTCACGTCCCGGGCCGTGCTCGAAGCCACCGGCTCGGTGCTCACCAACAAGTACGCCGAGGGCTACCCCGGCAAGCGCTACTACGGCGGCAACCACATCGTGGACGAGGCCGAAGACCTGGCTCGCCGCCGGGCCAGGGACCTGTTCGGCGCCGAGCACGCCAACGTCCAGCCCCACGCGGGCGCCAACGCCAACATGGCCGTTTACCTGGCCGTGCTCGAGCCCGGCGACACGGTGCTCGGCATGCGCCTCGACCAGGGTGGACACCTCACCCATGGCTCCCCGGTCAACGCCAGCGGGCGCCTCTACCGCTTCGTGTCCTACGGAGTGACCGAGAGCGACGAGCGCCTGGACTACGACCAGATCCGGGACCTGGCCAGGGCCGAGCGACCGCGGCTCATCGTCGCCGGCGCCACGGCCTACCCCCGGATCATCGATCCCGAGCCGTTCCAGCGCATCGCCCACGAGGTGGGCGCCCTCTTCATGTTCGACGCCGCCCATGTGGCGGGCTTGATCGCCGGCGGCGTCCACCCCAATCCGGTGCCTCAGGCCGACATCGTCACCTTCACCACCCACAAGACGCTCCGGGGCCCCCGCGGCGGTTGCATCCTCTCGAGCGCCGAGCACGCCAAGGCCATCGACAAGGCCATCTTCCCTGGCCTCCAGGGTGGCCCCCTCGAGCACGTGATCGCAGCCAAGGCCGTGGCCTTCCGAGAGGCGGCCCAGCCCGAGTTCAAGGAGTACGCGGCGCAGATCGTGCACAACGCCAGCGCCCTGGCCGAGGCCCTTGCCGGTGAGGGGTTCCGCATCGTCTCCGGCGGGACGGACAACCACCTGATGCTGGTGGACCTGCGCTCGTTCGACGAAGAGCTCACCGGCAAGGAAGCTCAAGAGACGCTGGACCGGGCCGGGATCACGTTGAACAAGAACCAGATCCCGGGTGACCCTCGCTCGCCATTCGTCACCAGTGGGCTGCGAGTGGGAACGGCGGCGGTGACCACCACGGGCATGAAGGAGCCCGAGATGGCCCAGATCGCCACCTTCATGGGACGGGCGCTGCGCAGCCGCAGCCGCCAACCGGAGCTCGACGCCGTCCGTGACGAGGTCGCCGTCCTCTGCAGCAAGTTCCCCCCGTACCCGGAGTGACGCCGATGTCGCCCCTGGCGCAGAGCTCCTCGGGCGCTCCCAAGTAATGGTGGGTTACGCCCTGGTCTGTGCCGTGGCCGCCGTCGCCACCTACGGGCTCTGCTTCGTGGTGCGCAGGCTGGCGGTGCGCTTCGGGGCCGTCGTGCTCCCCGACGAGCGCAAGGTGCACGCCGCTCCCACCCCTACGGCGGGAGGAGCGGCGATGTTCGTGGCCTTCCTGGTGGCCATGGCGGTGGCATGGCGGCTTCCACAGTTCAAGGACGCCTTCGAGGGTTCGTCGGAGCCGCTGGGCATCATCCTGGCCGTTGCCGCCATCTTCGTCGTGGGCCTCGTCGACGACCTGCGAGAGGTCTCGGCCCCAGCCAAGCTCGCCGGACAGGTGCTGGCCGGCAGCGTCTTGTACTTCCTCGGCGTGACCATGTTCTTCTTCCGGGTGCCCTTCGGCGACCTCATATCCCTGTCGGCCGACCTTCAGCCCCTGGTGACGGTGCTGTGGGTGGTGGCCATCGCCAACGCCGTCAACATCATCGACGGCCTGGACGGGCTCGCCGCCGGCATCGTGCTCATCGCCGCCGCCGCCTTCTTCATCTATTCCAACCGGCTCTTCGACGCCGGCCTGCTCGGAACCGAGAACGTGGGCCCGCTGGCGGCTGTCATCGCCTGCGGCATCTGCCTGGGCTTCCTGCCCCACAACATGCACCCGGCTCGGATATTCATGGGTGACGCCGGAGCCATGCTGCTTGGGGTGCTCATGGCGTCGTCGACGATCGTGGCCGGCGGTCGGATCGACGACGAGTTCAGCGGCCAGACCTACTTCTTCTTCGCTCCCATGGTCATCCCCTTCTTCATCCTCGGCGTCCCCATCGTGGACACGGCCTTCGCCGTGGTGCGTCGGGCCATGAGGCGTACGGCGCTGTCGGTCGCGGACAAGGAGCACCTCCACCACCGGCTCATGCGCCTGGGCCATGGTCATCGGCGCTCCGTGCTCATCCTGTGGGCGTGGACGGCCATCCTCTCGGCCCTCATCCTGTTCCCTCCCTTCACGGGCGAGGGGAACGCCGTGATCCCGTTCGTGGCCGCCGGCCTCGGGGTGGGGCTCTACACCCTGTTCCATCCCGTCCGCCAACGGACCGAATCCCCTGCGGTCGAGGCGGTGTACGACTTCGAGGCCGAGGACCAGGCGGCCCGGGCCGCCAACGATCGTGAGCCCGGACCGCCGAATCCCTTCGGCGCCGGGGCCGAGCTGGCCGACGTGGTGCACATGCCCCAAAGGCGTCGCCGGACGGGGCGTGGATAGGGCCGGCGCCGCCAATCCCTCGCCCTTGTGTGGCGCGAAACTTGCAGGCCCCCCGGGTGCCTCCTAGATTCCGAAACGCTGCACGAGCCATCCCAAGCTGGCGGATGACCACGGTGCAGCGCAGAGGGGCAGACGGAGTGCACACAGGCGAGAGGCGCGAGCTTTACAGCGGGTTCGGGAACAGCTTGGTGTGGGCGTTCGAGTTCGCAGCGACCCCGGTCCTGTTCGGTCTGATCGGCCATTTCCTCGACCGTCGCCTCGGCACCGGTCCGTGGTTGGCCGTTGTCCTCGTGATCTTCGCCATCATCGGCCTCGGTGTGCGGGCCTACTACGGCTACGTGGCGGACATGGAGGCCCTGGAAGCCAAGGCGCCCTGGGCCAGGGTCTCGCCCGCCGAGCGGAGTGTCTCGTTGACCGGGGAGGGCTCCGGCACTGAGCTCGATGGTGCCTCCGCCGACCGGTCCCCGGTTGACTCGCCGAGCCGGATGCACCCAGGCCCTCACGGTTCACCGCTGGCGGGAGCATGACGGCGCCTACCGTGTCCGCCACTGACGCCCCGCCGGTGGAGCGGCAGGTGGCCAAGGACATGATCCGCCGGGCCGTGCCCGTCGCTCCTGTGCTCATGGCCGCCGCCGCCCTCGTCTGGGGCTTCGACGGTGGGCTCTCGGCCGCCTACGGACTGGCCATCGTGCTGGCCAACTTCGCGCTGGCGGCCGCCTTGTTGAGCTGGGCCGGGCGTCGTTCGGTGGCCCTGCTCATGGGCGTGGCCCTGTTCGGCTACCTGGTGCGCCTGGCCCTGGTGGGCGGGGCCGTGCTGGCCGTCAAGGACCAGGCCTGGGTGGAGCTGGTCCCACTGACCCTCACCATCTTGGTCACCCACCTCGGCCTGTTGTTCTGGGAGACCAGCCGCGTGTCGGCGTCTCTGGCCTTCCCGGGCCTGGGGCCGGACCGGCGGGGAGCGTGACGGTGATGCTCGCCGCCCTCACCTTCCCGCCCATCGAGGAGTTGCTGGAGTGGAAGGACATCGCCGGCATTCCCGGCTTCAACAAGGTGTCGCTGCTCTGCGTCGTCTCCGCCATCATCGTCTTCGTCTTCTTCGTGATGGCCGGCCGTCGGGGCGAGTCGGTGCCCAAGGGCGTGCAGAACATCGCCGAGTCCACCGTGGAGTTCGTGCGCAACAGCATCATCATGCAGACCATGGGCCCGGAGGGCCTCTACTGGATGCCCTTCCTCCTCACCATGTTCACCTTCCTCCTTGTGGCCAACCTGTTCGAGATCGTCCCCATCATCCAGTTCCCGGCCACGGCCCGCATGGCGGTTCCCTTCCCTCTGGCCCTGCTGGTGTTCGTCCTCTTCCTCGGGATGGGGATCAAGCGCCAGGGCTTCGGTAGCTACATCAAGGCCACCCTGGTACCGTCCGGAGTTCCCAAGCCTCTCTACGTCCTGGTCGTGCCCATCGAGTTCTTCTCCACGTTCCTCATGCGGCCCTTCTCGCTGGCGGTGCGGCTGTTCGCCAACATGCTGGCCGGGCACCTCCTGCTGGTGACGTTCGCCCTGCTCACCGCGGCTCTGTTCACCAAGAGCGTCATGGTGGTACTGCTTCCCCTGCCCTTCGCCATGCTGCTGGCGGTGACCATCTTCGAAGTCCTGGTCGCCGTCCTGCAGGCTTTCATCTTCACCATCCTGGCCGCCGTGTACATAGGCGAAGCCATGAACCCCCAGCACTAGGAGGAACTTTGAGGAACCTATTCGAGCTCACCTTGGTCCTGGGACAGCAGGAGAAGGGCCTCAGCTCTCTGGGCGCCGGGATCGGCTACGGCGCCGCCGCCATCGGGCCGGGGATCGGCATCGGTTACGTGGTGGGCAACGCCATAACGGCCATGGCCCGCCAGCCCGAGGCCGCAGGCATGGTGCGAACCACCATGTTCCTCGGTATCGCCTTCACCGAGGCCTTGGCCCTCATCGGATTCGTCGTCTTCATCCTCTTGAAGTTCACCTAGCGACCGGAGGAAGGAATTTCCGTGACAGGCCCCACGACGCTGCTGGTTGCAGTGGCCAAGAACCCGATCCTGCCCGAGATGAAGGAGGTCATCTGGTTCACCCTGGCCTTCGCCATCCTGTTCGTGCTCATGAAGAAGTACGCCCTCCCGCCAGTGGAGAAGACCATGCACGAGCGGTCGGACAAGATCCGCAGCAACCTGGAAGAGGCTGAGCAGGTGCGCAACGAGGCCCAGGACATACTCAAGCAGTACAAGCAACAGCTCTCCGACGCCCGCGACGAGTCCAACCGCATCATCGAAGAGGCCCGCGAGACGGCGGAGAACCTGCGCCGGGACATGATGCAGCGGGCCGAGTCCCAGGTGGCGGAGCTGCGGGAGCGCTCACAGGAGGAGATCAGGGCCGCCCAGGAGCGGGCCACGTCGGAGCTCCAGTCAAGGGTCGGCACCATGGCCATCGAGCTGGCCGAGAAGGTGGTCGAGCAGAGCCTCAACCGGGACGCCAACCTGCGCCTGATCGAGAGGTACATCGAGCAGGTGGGGTCCAGCAGCTAGTGCAGCCATCGGGGGGACCGCACCGTGGCTGACCGCAACGACGCCTACGCTGCCGCCCTCTTCGCCGTGGCCGTGGCCGAGGAGGTGTTGGAGCGGGTCGAGGAGGAGCTGTTCCGGGTGGCCCGGACCGTCGAGGGCAACGACGAGCTGCGCTCCAAGCTCACCGACGAGGCCGTGCCGGTCGACCGGCGCCAGGGCATCATCGAGGATCTGCTGGAGGACCGCGCCCACCACGTCACCACGTCCCTGGTGTCCTTCCTCGTGGGCGTAGGGAGAGGCCGCCAGCTCGCGGCCATCATCGACAAGTTCGTGGAGCGAGCCGCCGAGGAGCGGTCGGAGGTCGTGGCCGAGGTGCGCACGGCCGTCCCCCTCGACGAGGATCTCCGCGCCCGTCTGGGCGCGGCGCTGTCCAACGCCACCGGCAAGCAGGTGAGCGTCAAGGCGGTGGTCGACGAGAGCGTGCTGGGTGGGGTCGTGGCTCAGGTCGGCGACACCATCATCGACGGCACCGTGCGTCACCGCCTCAACCAACTACGCGAGTCGTTGTGATCGCCTCGCCCAGCCGCCCGCACCAACAGAGGACACGACATGGCTGACGCTGACACCGAGGAATCTGCTCCTGATCCTGACATCGACATCGACACCGCCTTCAGCATCAGTGTCGACGACATCGCAGCCGCCCTGGACAAGCGCCTTGGGGACTACGACCCGTCCACGTCCGAGTCCCAGGTGGGCCACATCGTCGAGGTCGGCGACGGTATCGCCCACATCTCAGGGCTACCCAACCTCGGCGTGAACGAGCTGGTCGAGTTCGAGGGCGGCGCCCTCGGACTGGCGCTCAACCTCGACGAGGACTCCATCGGTGCCGTGGTCCTGGGTGCTCTGGAGAACCTCTCGGAGGGCCAGCCGGTCAAGGGCACCGGACGCATCCTGTCAGTGCCGGTGGGCGACAAGCTGCTGGGCCGGGTGGTGAACGCCCTCGGAGAGCCCATCGACGGTGAGGGCGAGCTCAGCACCGAGGAGTTCCGGCGCCTCGAGATCCAGGCGCCCGGCATCACCGGCCGCCAGCCCGTGAAGGAACCGATGCAGACCGGGATCAAGGCCATCGACGCCATGACCCCGATCGGGCGGGGCCAGCGGGAGCTCATCATCGGCGATCGCAAGACAGGCAAGACCACCGTCGCCCTGGACACGATCATCAACCAGCGGGGCCAAGGCGTGAAGTGCATCTACGTGGCCATCGGTCAGAAGGGCTCGACCGTGGCCCAGACCGTGGCCACCCTGGAGGAGAACGGGGCCCTCGAGTACACCGTCGTGGTGAGTGCCCCTGCCTCGGACCCCGCTCCCTACAAGTACCTCGCTCCATATGCAGGTTGTGCCATGGGCCAGCACTGGATGGACAACGAGGATCACGCCCTCGTCGTCTACGACGACCTCTCGAAGCAGGCTGAGGCCTATCGCCAGCTGTCACTCCTGCTGCGGCGGCCACCTGGCCGGGAGGCCTACCCGGGGGACGTCTTCTACCTGCACAGCCGTCTCCTCGAGCGGTCGGCCAAGCTCAATGACGACAAGGGAGGCGGGTCGCTCACCGCCCTGCCCATCGTGGAGACCAAGGGCGGCGACGTCTCGGCCTACATTCCCACCAACACAATCTCCATCACCGACGGCCAGATCTACCTGGAGACCGACCTGTTCAACTCCGGCGTCCGCCCCGCCATCAACGTGGGCATCTCGGTGTCCCGCGTGGGCGGCTCGGCCCAGATCAAGGCCATGAAGGGCGTGTCCGGGGGCCTCAAGACCGACCTCCAGCAGTACCGGGAGCTGGAGTCCTTCGCCACCTTCGGTTCCGACCTGGACAAGTCCTCGCAGGACGCCCTCGACCGGGGCGAACGGCTGACCGAGCTGCTCAAGCAGCCGGCCAACTCGCCCATGCCGGTGGAGGAGCAGGTGGTGGTCATCAGCGCCGGCGTCGAGGGCTTCGTGGACGACGCCCCCGTCGACGATGTCCGGCGGTTCGAGCGGGAGCTGATCGAGTACGTACGCACTCGCCACGGAAACCTCCTCGACCAGATCCGGGACAAGGGCGACATGCCCGGCGGCGACACGTTGAAGGAAGCCATCAAGGGGTTTCAGGAGCAGTTCCAGCCCACTGAGGACGTCGAGGAAAGCTCCGACGACGAGGGCGACTCCGACGACGAGGACTCGGGGTAGTCCAGTGCCCGGGGGTGACGAGAAACAGCTGAAGCGGCGCATCAAGAGCGTCGAGAACACCAAGCAAGTGACCAAGGCCATGGAGATGGTCGCCGCCGCGCGCCTGCCCAAGGCTCAGGAGAGGGTGGCCGCGGCCCGCCCCTACAGCGAGCAGATCACCGAGGTCATCCGCAGCCTGGCCCAGGCCGGCGCCGATCTCGATCACCCCCTGCTGGCGCAGAAGGACGAGGACGAGGTGCAGAAGGTGGCTTACGTCATCATCACCTCCGACCGAGGCCTGGCCGGGGGCTACAACAACAACGTCCTCCGAGCGGCCACGAGCACCATCGAGGACGACAGGGCCAAAGGCCGCGACTACTCCCTGGTCCTGGTCGGGAAGAAGGCGGAGAGCTACTACCGCTTCCGGGGCTACGAGATCGACGCCTCGTTCACGGGCATGAGCGAGAAGCCCACCTACGAGGACGCCCGCACCGTGGCTACCGCCGTCAGCGAGCCCTTCGAGGAGGGCGACATCGACCTGGTGCGGCTCGTTTACACCCGGTTCCTCTCGGTCGGAACTCAGCGAGTGGCCGTTCGCCAGCTCCTCCCCCTCGACACCGAGGCCCTGGCCGAGGACGCCGACGACGACGAGGACGGCCCGGAGGCGGCTTATGAGTTCGAGCCGACACCCACGGAGATCCTGGAGCGGCTGCTTCCCCGGTACGTGGAGGCTCGCCTCTATGCGGCCATGCTCGAGGCCTCCGCCTCAGAGCTGGCTGCCCGCCAGCGGGCCATGAAGGCCGCCAGCGACAACGCCGGTGAGCTCATCGACAACCTCAACCGCGACATGAACCGGGCCCGCCAGGCCACCATCACCACCGAGATCATGGAGGTGGTCGGCGGCGCCGAGGCCCTGCGGGGGGGCAAGAAGAAGAAGGACTACTTCCCCGACGACCTCGTGACGGCCGACTACCTCCCCGACCACTACGTCCGAAGCTAGGAGTTCCATGAGCGAGACCAGCACCGACCAAGACGCCGAGGCCAGGGCCGAGGCCGAGGACCGGGCCCGAGAGGCGGAGGAGCGGGCCAGCGAGGCCGAGAAGCGGGCCGCCGAGGCCGAGGGACGCGACGTTGAAGAAGACGACCAGGAGCTCAAGGACGGCAAGGTGGTGGCCGTCGCCGGCCCGGTCATCGACGTCGAGTTCCCCCCCGACGCCATTCCCGACATAAACCACGCCCTCACGTTCGAGATCGAGCAGGAGGGTGAGACCACCGAGGTCGTGGCCGAGGTGGCCCAGCAGATCGGGGACTTTCGCGTCCGCGCCATCTGCATGAAGCCCACCGACGGCCTCCGGCGGGGGGCGCCGGTGCGCAACACCGGCAAGGGCATCACGGTCCCCGTCGGATCACAGCTCCTGGGACACGTGTTCAATGCCATCGGTCAGCCCCTCGACACCGACGAGATCGACGAGCCCGAGGACCGCTGGGAGATCCACCGAGCCCCGCCGCCCTTCTCGGAGCTGGAGCCCAAGACCGAGATGTTCGAGACGGGCATCAAGGTGATCGACCTGCTGACGCCCTACTCCAAGGGCGGCAAGGTGGGCCTGTTCGGTGGTGCTGGGGTGGGCAAGACGGTGGTCATCCTGGAGATGATCCGTCGCGTCGCCCAGGAGCACGGCGGAGTCTCGGTCTTCGGCGGCGTGGGAGAGCGCACCCGCGAGGGCAACGACCTCTGGCTCGACACCCAGGAGTCAGGAGTCCTCGACAAGGCGGTCCTGTGCTTCGGCCAGATGGACGAGCCACCCGGGGTCCGCCTCCGCGTGGGCCTTTCGGCCCTCACCATGGCCGAGTACTTCCGGGACGTGAAGGAGCAGGACGTCCTGTTGTTCATCGACAACATCTTCCGCTTCGTGCAGGCCGGCATGGAGGTGTCCACCCTGCTCGGGCGCATGCCCTCGGCGGTGGGATACCAGCCCACGCTGGCCGACGAGATGGGCGAGCTGCAGGAGCGCATCACCTCCACCAGGGGCCGCTCCATCACCTCCCTGCAGGCGGTCTACGTGCCTGCCGACGACTACACCGACCCCGCCCCGTTCACCACCTTCACCCACCTCGACGCCACCACCGAGCTGTCGCGCGACATCGCCGCCCAGGGCATCTATCCCGCCGTGGACCCGCTGTCGTCGTCGTCCAACATCCTCATCGAGGACGTGGTGGGCGAGCGCCACTACCGGGTGGCCCAGGACTGCAAGGAGATCCTCCAGCGCTACGACGAGCTGCAGGACATCATCGCCATCCTCGGCCTCGACGAGCTCTCCGAGGAGGACAGGGAGGCCGTCAACCGGGCCCGTCGGATGCAGCGCTTCTTCTCCCAGCCCCTGTTCGTGGCCGAGGACTTCACCGGCATCGAGGGCATCTACGTCTCGACGGAGGAAACCATCGACTCCTTCGAGCAGCTCCTCAACGGTGAGCTCGACGACCTCCCGGAACAGGCCTTCCTCAACGTGGGCAACGCCGACTCGGCGAGGGAGAAGGCCAAGAGCATGGAGAAGGAGTAGGAGCAGCGGTGCCGCTCCAGGTGGAGCTGGTCTCCCCCGACCGCATGCTCTTCTCCGACGAGGCGGAGATGGTGATCTGCCGTACGCCGGCGGGTGAGATCGCTTTCATGCCCGGGCACATCCCCTTTCTCGGCGCCCTGGGCATCGGGATCGTACGCATCCACAAGGAGGGTGGCGACGTGGATCAGGTGGCCGTCCACGAGGGCTTCGTGGAGGTCAAGGAGGACCGGGTGATCATCCTCTCCGACGTGGCCGAGCGTGCCGACCAGATCGACGTGGATCGGGCCCGCAAGGCCAAGGAGGAAGCCGAGAGCGACCTCAAGAGCGCCGGGGAGGACGAGGACGAGGCCGAGAAGCACAAAGCCCGAGCTCGTCGAGCCGAGGTGCGCTTGGAGCTGGCCGAGCAATAATCGCCTCCCAAGCGGAGCAATAATCGCCTCGCAAGCGGAGCTTGCTCGGCGAGCTCGACGGTGCTCCGGGCGACCGGCAAAGCCGGATCACCCTTCGCGCTGTATGAGATTCTCATCAGGTGGCCAAAGCACGGGTTGGCGTCGCGCTCTTGCTCCCGCCGCCGCTGGCGGCAGAGGTTGACGGCCTCCGGCGGGCGGTGGGTGACGGGGCCCTCGGGCGCGTCCCCGCTCACCTGACCCTGGTTCCGCCGGTCAACGTGGCCGAGGCTCGACTGGCCGACGCCCTTGCCGTCCTGCGCCATGCCGCTGCAGCCACCGCTCCCATCACCCTCGAGCTGGGCCCACCCGGGACGTTCCTGCCCGCCAACCCTGTGCTCTACCTGGGCGTGGACGGCGATGTCGCCGGCGTCCGGGCTCTGCGTCAGCGGGTCATGCGCGAGCCGCTGGCGCGCACCACGACATGGCCCTTCGTTCCCCACGTGACCCTGGCCGATTCTGCCGTCCCGGAGGTCATCGAGGCAGCCATCTCGGCCCTGGGGCGCTTCCGCGCCGAGGCTCGGTTCGACGGCGTTCACCTCCTTCGTGAAGGGCCGGGGCGGATATGGGCGCCCATCGCCGAAGCACCGCTGCGGCCCCCGGCCGTGATCGGGCGGGGCGGTCTACCGCTCGAGATGACCGTCACCGACCACCTCGATCTGGTGGCAGCGTCCGCGGTCCGGCCCTTCGCCATCACCGCCCGCCGCTCGGGTGAGGTAGTCGCCACCGCTTCCGGGTCCATCCACGGCCAGCGCGCCGTGCTCGACCGCCTGGTCGTTGACGCCGCTCACCGGCGCCAGGGCATCGGCTGCCACCTCCTGGCGGCCGTAGCTTCGCTTGCTGCCGAAGCGGGCTGCTCGACCATGGTGACGGGAAGCCCACCCGGTCCCGACGGCCAGGCCTTCCTCCTGGCCCGAGGCTGGACCGCCGCCGCCTGCTTCCACCGCCACCTCACCGACCTTGGTGCGATCGGCCCTACCTGAGGGGGGTGGATCGCGCCAAGTCAGTGCTCGAGCACTAGTCGAAGTCGACGGCGCTGAACTCCCGCAGCTTCTGGAGGCGGTGGCGGGAATCTATACGTCGTACCGTGCCCGACTTGGAGCGCATGACCAGCGACTGGGTGGTGGCCCCCTTGCTGTCGTAGTGAACGCCCCTGAGCAGCTCCCCGT
>JALZKD010000237.1 GCA_030859405.1 Actinomycetota bacterium
CGTCAGTGAAGGCCCATCCCATGGCGTCGGCGTTGGCCAGGGAGGGAACTGGCTGCCAGCTGCGTCCGCCGTCGGAGGACGTGGACACGGCCTGGTGTCCACCCACGAACAGCCGCTCAGGATTGGCCGGGTCGACGACCAGCGAGTGCAGGTCGCCCCCGACGAGGGCGCCGCTCGGAGGGGAGGAAGAGCGGGTGCTCACCCCAGCGATGAGGACGACGCCCACGACGAGCATGGTCACCACTGCGCCCGCCCACCACCACCGGTTCGGGGCCAGCCAGCTGGGCCGGCGCCGCCCGGGGCCGGCAAGGCGCGGCGTTGATGACGGAGGTGGACGCCGGCGCGTGGGTGTCCTAGCCACGGGCCTGCTCTCCTTCTCCCTCGGCTCGGAGGCGGGCCACCTCCTCCTGTAGCTCGGCGCGGTCACGGTGGACCTCGGTCGGCGGGTGCTGCGGGTGGGACCGCATGCCCCTTCCCATCAGGTACATGCAGGCCACCATCATGAGGCCGCAGCCCAGGGCTGGTAACAGGTACAGCAGAGCTTCCATCAGATCTTTCCTTTCTAGGGGGGTTTGTGGTTTGTCGGCTCGTGGGAGGAGGCCGTCGACGCGGGCGCGGTCCGCACACCCCGAACGGGGCAGCGCGCAGAAGGAGCAGAAGACCA
Source organism: Actinomycetota bacterium (assembly GCA_030859405.1). Classification (GTDB taxonomy): domain Bacteria; phylum Actinomycetota; class Acidimicrobiia; order Acidimicrobiales; genus YB1-3. Next base: position 665 of record JALZKD010000237.1, read on the forward strand.
GGTGCGCCGGGCGCGCTCAGGCCAGGCGGGGTGGTCGCTCGATGACGAAGGAGTGGAGCTGGTGGGCAAAGACGGCGTCGAAGCTGCGGAGGCGCCGGGCGAGAAGCACCACGAGGAGGACGGCGACGGCCGCCAGGACGGCGACGGTGCAGAAGCCACCCCCAGCGAGCAGGGCGGGCCCACACTCCGGGCACGGGGCCATGCCCGACATGCCCATGATCAAGGGCAGGCCGGTCACCACCACCATGACCACCAGCGTGAGAACCAGGGCCTTCCTCACGATTCGCTCAGGTCCTCCGGAACCGGTAGAGCCGCAGGCTGTTCGACACCACGGACACGCTGGAGAAGGCCATGGCCGCCCCGGCAATGATGGGGTTGAGGGCGCCCACCACGGCCAGCGGGAGGGCGGCCAGGTTGTAGCCGAAGGCCCAGCCCAGGTTCTGCAGGATGGTCCGGAACGTCCGCCGCGAGAGTTGAATGGCGGTGGCCACGCCTCGAAGGTCGCCGGACAGCAGGGTGATGTCGGAGGACTCGATGGCTACGTCGGTGCCCGAGCCGATGGCGATCCCCAGGTCCGCCCGGACGAGAGCGGGGGCGTCGTTGATCCCGTCGCCCACCATGGCCACCACCCGTCCCTCCTGCTGGAGGCGGTGGACCTCGTCGGCTTTGTCGGCGGGCAGGACCTCGGCCAGCACTTGGTCGATGCTCAGCTGGTGGGCCATGGACGTCGCGGTGCGGCGGTTGTCCCCGGTGATCATGACCACCTTGATGCCCATGGTCCGCAGCTCGGCCACGGCGGCGGGCGCCTCTTCCTTCAAGGTGTCGGCCACGGCCAGCACGCCTCGGACCCGGCCGTCCCATCCGGCGAAGATCGCTGTCTTGCCCTCGCCCTCGAGGCGCTGGCCATGCTGGTCCAGCTCAGTGCAGCTCACGAGGCCCGCCTCCTGCAGCAGCTTGGCGCGGCCCACATGGACGACGACTCCGCTCACCGTGCCCCGCACCCCATGGCCGGTCACGGCCGCGAAGTCTTGAGCGGGGGGTAGCGATCCCAGGCGCTCCCGGCTGGCGTCGACCACGGCCCGGCCCACCGGATGCTCCGAGCCGGCCTCCACGGCCGCAGCCCGGCGTAGTACCTCGTCCTCCTCCTCGTCGGCCGCCGCCACCACGTCGGTGAGCTCCATGGAGCCCTTGGTGAGGGTGCCCGTCTTGTCGAACACCACGGTGTCGATGCGCTTCGAGCGTTCGAGCACCTCGCCGCCCTTGATGAGCACTCCCATGGCCGCGCCCCGGCCGGTCCCAACGATGATGGCCGTCGGCGTGGCCAGTCCCAGAGCGCACGGGCAGGCGATGATCAGGACCGTCACCGCCGCCACCAGCCCGCCGGTGGCGTCCCCGGCCA
>JALZKD010000238.1 GCA_030859405.1 Actinomycetota bacterium
TGGAGGTCTCCGAGCGCAGGATGTCGACTGCCCGTCCGTGAGACTGCGCCAGCAGGTAGGAGCGCAGCGACCCACGTTCGGGGTCGAACTTCTCCGGCTCGGTCCAGAGGCGCAGGAAGACCTCCTGGACCACCTCCTCGGCGGGCGTGACGTCGACCAGCACCCGCCGGGCCAGCCCGTACACGGCGCCGGCATGGCGTCGGTAGGCCTCGGCCAGGGCGTCCTCCCGCCATCGGCCGATGGCGACCACCAGGGCGCCGTCGCTGGCGTCGGACAGGGAGAGGGGCACCGTGTGGTCTACGGCGCGGGGATGTCGACCGGATGGCCTGGGGCCCGACGGCGGGGAGCCCCTCAGTACTCGGTGACTTCCCGCAGCTCCTCCTGGAACTGCTTGTACTCCGGTGAGTTGGTGATGGGGAGGAGGGCCATGAGCTTGGCCATGTTGCCGGTGACCTTGATGCGACCCTGCATGAAGGCGGCGTTGGCGTCGAGCTCACCCTGCTGGATCTTCATGGCGTCGTCGTAGGTTGTGGTGAGAGTCACCTCGGAGTCGCTCAGGTCGCCGAGCCGGTTCTCCAGGAGCTTGCCGTTCTCGAGGATCCAGTAGTAGCGCACCTCACCCTCGGGGGTGCCGGTGATCACGTACTGCATGCGGGTGGAGGCGCCGGGGCGCTCCGGCTGGCTCTGGGCCAGCCTCCTCTCCTCGTCCAGCCACTCCTGCGTGAGCCACTTGGGCATCGGATCCCCCCAGATCAATCATTCCGGCCGATCTCCTGGCCAGCCGTCCGGTTCCGAGGAATCTAGTTGCCCAACGACCCGCTTCCCCGGGAATGGACAACCTCGGGTCCGATGGTCTGGCGCACCCCGGCGAAGAGATCGTCCTCGGGCAGGTCGGTGTCGACCAGCGAACGGGCCAGCACGTACTCGTCGAAGGGGTGCACCGTCCGGGCGACCTCGGGGGGAAGACCGAACCAGAAGGGCGAGTCAGGATCGATCTGGGTGGCGTGGGCGAGGAGCGCCTGGCGGCGCACGTCGCCGTAGCCGGAGATGTCGACGCTGGTGGTGACCCGGTCGTCCTGCGAGGGTCGCTCGAGCCACCGCTCGTCGAACGGTGACTCCAGACCCAGCTCCAGGAACTTCTCGTGCATGGCGACCAGCCGGTTGCGGGACCACACGGTGTAGTAGAGCTTGAGAGGCTGCCAAGGTGCCCCCGCTTCCGGGTAGGCCTCGGCGTCGCCGGCCCGGTCGAAGGCGACCACGCTCACGTCGTGGACCCGCAGGTGGTCGGGATGGGGATAGCCCTGCTGGTCGTCGCTGTAGGTGATCACCACCTGCGGCCGGACCCGCCGGATCTCGGCCACGAGCCGTCCCACGGCCTCGTCGAGGTCGGCGGCGGCAAAGCAGTCCGGTCGTGCGTTGGCCTCGCTGTCGGGCATGCCCGAGTCCCGGTAACCGAGCATCACCACCTCCTCGTAGCCGATCACCTCGGTTGCCCGGCGCAGCTCCTCGAGGCGGATCCGGTGGAGGTCGTGGCGGACCTCGGGGCGGTCCATGGCCGGGTTGAGGATGTCGCCCTCCTCCCCGCCCGTGCAGCACACCAGCACGGTGTGCACGCCTTCGGCGTGATAGCGGGCCACTGTTCCGGCGCCCTTGGAGGACTCGTCGTCGGGGTGGGCATGGACGCAGAGAAGGCACAACCGCTCGGGCACAGGACCCACGTTATTGCCTCGTCGACGGTGCCCGACAGGAGGCTCTGGCCTCTGTCAGGCGGGCGAGGAGAGCGACAGGGCGTAGTCGCCGGCGCCGTCGGTCCACCAGCGCCGCACCTCCAGCCCCGCCCGCGCCAGCTCGGCCTCCACCCCCGGCTGGCGGAACTTGGCGCTGACCTCGGTGCGCATCTCCTCGCCGTCGGCGAAGGTGACCTCGGTGTCGATCGCCTCCAACCTCACCGCCTGCTCACCGAGGGACCGCAGCCGCATCTCGATGCGCTCGTGCCCGGCGTCCCACCTGGCCACATGGGCGTAACGGGGAAGCACGAAATCGCCCGCCAGCTCCCGGTTCA
>JALZKD010000239.1 GCA_030859405.1 Actinomycetota bacterium
CGGCCCACAGGAAGCCCAGGGAGGCCCGCAGACGACCAACCTGGTATCAAGACACCGGCAGAATCGAGCCCCCTCGACGTGGCCGGGACCAAATAGCCGAGCCTCCATCAAACCCGGGGCGGTTCAAGGGAGATGGCCGCATCCTGTTTGGCCAGGTACTTCTTGAGCGTCTGGTGGAAGCGCTCAACCTTGCCGCACGTTTGAGGGTGGTAGGGACTGGAGTGCTTGTAGACCACGCCCAGCGACTCGAGCACGCTCTCCATAACCACCTTGCCGCCGCGGTACCTGGCTGTGTAGATGCAGCCGTTATCAGTGAGGACCGAGGCCGGCACGCCGTAGCGCTCCACGGCCTGGGCGAACACGTCGGCCACGTCGGCGGCCCTGGTCACGGCCGTGGCCGCCGAGGCCACGCAGAGCCGGCTGTGGTCATCGATGAAGTTGACGATCTCCACGTGGGTACCGTCGGCCAGGCTCCAGTGGGTCATGTCCGACTGCCAGCAACCGTTCGGCAGCTCTGCCTCGAAGCGGATGAGGCTGGAGCGGGGACGCTTGTGGGGCTGGGGGATGACGAAGCCCCGCCGCTTGAGCACCCGCCAGATGGAGCTCAGCGACGGCACGGCGTCGTGGCGACGGCTCAGGTGGGCGTGGATTGTCACCGCTCCGGCGTCGAGACCCTCCTCCTCCAGCTGCTTGCGCAGCAGGACGATCTCGCCCTCCATTTCCGAACCCATTCGTGTTGGGCTGTGGCTCGGTCGCCGGGAGGCCGGGACCAGACCGGCCTCGCCTTCAGCCCGGAAGCGGGCCAGGAGCTTGTAGATCCAGCTTCGGAGCACGCCATGGGCGGCGGCCAGCTCAGCGACGCTGCGCCCCTCAAGGAGATGCGCCTCCACCAAGTACCGGCCCATGCCCATAGGAAGACCCCTTCCATTCGGTGTCTCCTATGTCCTGACACAGGTGTCGCCTATGTCCTGGGATCCCACACTACCGGGGGCGCAAGATCCTGGTCTCATCCAGCGAGACTGGACTCCCTCCAGTTTGGGGTTAGGCTCGGGGCGTGTCCAGGGAGACATCCGATGCCCTTCTCCGCCGGCACGGTATGCGCGTCACGGCCAAGCGTCTGGCTGTTCTGCGGGCGGTGTCCGACCGACCGCACAGCACAGCGGAGGACATCTACACGGTCGTACGGGCCGAGATCGGTGCCATCTCACGTCAGGCGGTGTACGACGCCCTCGCGGCCCTCACCGACAAGGGCCTCTTCCGGCGCATCCAGCCCGCGTGGTCCTCGGCCCGCTACGAGCGCCGGGTCGGTGACAACCACCATCACCTCATCTGCCGAACCTGCAGCCGGATGGTCGACGTCGACTGTGCGGTCGGCGACACCCCATGCCTGACGGCCGCCGACGACTCGGGCTACGACATCGACGAAGCCGAGGTCATCTACTGGGGCCGATGCCCCGAGTGTGTGGCGGCAACTTCGGTCTCGTCCGGCGGCTGAGAGCGGACACGCAGCCGTGCGACACCAGCTGGGCGAAACAGCGTTGGATACACAGCAACCAATGTCAAGAGCAGTGAGCCATCGTAAGGAAGCAGCGAGAGAGGAGAAGGACCCACATGTCTGACAGCGTCAGCGAGAGCGAGAACCCAGTAATCCCCGCCCCGACTCCCAAGGCGACTCGGCCCAGGACGAACCGGGACTGGTGGCCGGATCAGCTGGACCTGCAGGTCCTCCACCAGCACTCGCCCCTGTCCAATCCGATGGGCGAGGACTTCGACTACGCGGGAGAGTTCAAGACCCTCGACCTCGACGCGCTGAAGCGGGACATCTTCGCGGTGATGACGACGTCGCAGGACTGGTGGCCGGCCGACTACGGCCACTACGGGCCGCTCTTCATCCGGATGACGTGGCACGCCGCAGGCACGTACCGCATCGCCGACGGCCGGGGCGGTGGCGCCACCGGCGCTCAGCGCTTCGCCCCCCTCAACAGTTGGCCCGACAACGCGAACCTCGACAAGGCGCGCCGGTTGCTCTGGCCGGTCAAGCAGAAGTACGGCC
>JALZKD010000031.1 GCA_030859405.1 Actinomycetota bacterium
TACACCCTCGACACCGACCTACGACCGGAAGGCAGGGACGGACCGCTGGCCCGCAGCCTCGACAGCTACCGGGCCTATTGCGAACGCTGGGGCCAGACATGGGAGCGTCAGGCCCTGGTCCGAGCCCGACCAGTGGCCGGCGACCCCGATCTCGGGCGGCGGTTCATGGGCTTGGTGGACGAGGTCGTGTGGGCACCCCCGCTCACCGATGACCAGGTGCGTGACATCCGCCGCATGAAGGCCCGAGTGGAGCGGGAGCGCATCCCCCACGGCGAAGACCCGCAGTTCCACCTCAAGCTGGGCCGGGGGTCGCTTTCCGACGTGGAGTGGACGATCCAGCTCCTCCAGCTCCGCCACCAGCTGCGGGGCCAGGGCACCATGAACGCCTTGAGCCGGCTTCGAGAGGCGGGGATGCTGACGGCCGGGGACGCCGGCGCGCTGGCCGAGGCCTATCGCTTCTGCGAGCAGACCCGGAACCGGTGGTACCTGGTCAAGGGGGGACCGGGCGACGCCATTCCCACGCGGGCCGAGGACCTGGTCCGCCTGGCTCGCAGCTGCGAGACGACAGCCACCCAGCTACGCGAGGACTACCGGCGGGTCACGCGCCGCTCCCGGCAGGTGATGGAGCGACTCTTCTACGGTCGGAGCTGACCTTCACCGTCCTCAGGACGGGACTCGGCCAGTTTGATCACTCGACTCCCTCATGTGGGGGTCGAGTGATCAATCACAAGGGGGTCGGCCGCCATGCGGTTGCACGCCGCCGTCGGTCTTCATTACGGTGGCCTCACTTCGCGTGCCTGGCCCTTGGACAGGCGCGCCCGACCAGTGAGGCCACTCTTCTGACCCCACGGCAGCGAAGGCACATCGGCGCACCCGTCGGGATTGCCCTCCTCATCGCCATTCCCCTCCTTGGCGGTGCCGCCGCCCTGGCGGGCCCCGTGGAGGAGAAACGAGCCGAGGCGGAGCGTCTTCAGGCACAGCTGGACGCTCAGGCCGAGCGCATCGCCTCCCTCGACCGCCAGTTCGACGCCGCCCGGTCCAGGGCCGACGAGATGGACGCGGCCGTGGCGCGCGCTCGGGCCCTACTGGCTGAATCCGACCGGCGCATGGCGGAGACCAACGCCCGGCTCACGGCCGTGTCGGTCGAGTCCTACGTGCAGGGCAGCTCGGTGTCGTTCCTCGAGCAGCTCTCCTCCACCGACGGCAACGACCTCTCGATACGAAACCAGTACTACAAGACCACCGCTGCCGGGCAGCGGGATGCCCTGGACGAGCTGAAGGCGGCCCGGGAGGACCTCGCCCTCAACCGCGCTCGCCTCGAGCAGGCCCAGCAGTCGGCCCGGTCGGCGGCCTCGTCGGTCGAGGAACAACTCCGGGCCCTGGCCGGGGCCGAGAGCAGCCAGCTGAGCAATCTCGCTCGGGTCAACGGCGAGTTGGAGCGGCTCCTCCGGGAGGAGCAGGCCCGTCGCAGCGCCCTCGCGCTCCGGGAGGCCGAAGCGGCGGCCACCCAACGGTCGGCGGTGCGCCTACGGGGCACCACCGCCGGCAGCGTGGCGCCGGCCCTTCCTGGCCACACCGCCCCCGGGGGCATGTGGACCTGCATACGCCAGCGTGAGTCGAGCGGCAACTACCGCGCCGGTGGCGGCGGCGCCTACCAGTTCCGCCAGAGCACCTGGGAGTCGGTGGGAGGCACGGGCCGGCCCGAGGATGCCGATCCGGCAACCCAGGACGCCAAGGCCATTCAGCTCCAGCAGCGCAGTGGCTGGAGCCAGTGGACGACGGCCCGGGCCTGCGGAGCCTACTGACCCAGCCCGGCCAGGCGCCGAGATCGCCGGTCTAGACGTTGGTAGCGGTGTGCGGCCCTCAGGGGCTCCTCGAACCGACCCCAGGGCCTACGAGGTCGTCCACGTTGCAGCCTGCTTCCCGAGCCACCGCGGCTGCGTCCTCGATTGCCTGGCGTGCTATGGAATCGTCCACTCCACTCAGGCTGGTGTCGAGACGGGTGCCCTTGGCCTGCTCCACCGCTGAGCGAAGCCGAGCGCAATCAGGCGCCGTCTTCTTGTCGTCCGAGCAGGCCGTGAGGGTCAGCGCCGCTACCACCGCCAGTCGTCCCGCACGCACAGCGCGCACGCTAGCGGCACAGATGGCCAATCCCCACTGGCGCCGAGATCGCTGTTACCGAGCCGTGACCGCTCGGTAACGGAGCGGTGATCCTCGCAGCCCACCTTGGTTGGCGATCGTTAGCGATCGGGACGCAACCGACCAAGGAGCGAGGCAATGCGAAGACTCATGGCGATGATGGCCATCCTGGGGGTGACACGCCGGCGACGTCGGTCAGGCTGGTCGTCAAGGAGCCGGTAGAAGCCGCCCGCGAGGCGTCCACCGTGCACTGGACTTTCGACTGTTGGTCCCACGCTGACGAGCTGGCGAAGCTGACCAGAACCACGGGCCGATGATCGTCACGATCCAACAGGTCCACGGCGCTCGACGGCACCCCCGAATCGAAGACCGGGCGGGTCGCTCTCCGGTTCAGGAGCCGTCCACCCGGTTCAACGCCAAATGCGGTTCGACTGCGGAAAGGCGGCACACAGGGCGGCGGTGACGCGTTCGAACCGTTCAAGCAGGCGGGCCACTGTGGCCTCCACGAGTTGATGGTTCGCCGTTGCGTTGGCAGCCTCGAGGTCGTCACAAAGTGAGGCCATCGCCGTTGCGCCGAACGTGGCGCAACTCCCTTTCAAGCTGTGTGCTGTGCGTGCGATGGCCTCGGCGTCTCCGTCCGCTTGGCGCAGTATGTCGAGGCGTGCGGACGTGTCCCGGAGGAAGAGGCGGACCATGGCGGCGACGCCGTGCGGGTCTCCCTCCCCGAGGCCCTCGAGAGCCTCTAGTGCGACAGGGTCGAGCAGCTCGTCAGAGGTCTGCTCGGAGATTGCGGCCGGGTGGTCGACATCGCATACCCATCTCGAGAGGATCCGCTTCAGTTCCGCCGGCCAGACCGGCTTGGACAGATAGTCGTCCATGCCAGCCTGAAGGCACCTGGCTTCGTCGTCGGGGCTGGCTCCGGCGGTCATGGCGATGATAGGTGTTCGGCCCTGGTCGCCTTCTCGCCGGCGAATCTCACCGGTGGCCTCGTAGCCGTCCATCTCTGGCATCTGACAGTCCATCAGGACTGCGGCGTAAGGAACGCGTTCGAGCGCGTCGATGGCCTCGAGGCCGTTGGCCGCCACATCAACGCGGTAGCCCATGTTCTCGAGCATGCGGGCGGCGACCTTCTGGTTCACGACGTTGTCCTCGACGACGAGCACGCGGCCACGTGTGCGCCGCTTCGCCTCCACCGTGGTGGGCGCCGTGATGAGGGCGGGGGTAGCTCCGTCACCGGTTCCCATCAGAGTGGCCAAGCAGTCCAACAGAGACGACTGGCGCACGGGCTTGGTCAGGAGCGCTTGGATGCCGACCTGCCGCGCCTGGTCGGCATCACCTCTGCGTCCCGATGACGTGAGCAACACAAGGCGTGTCGTGTCGAGGCGTTCATCGCCCCGGATCGCCTTCGCAAGCTCCAGGCCACCCATGGCGGGCATGTGGTAGTCGAGGATGGCGATGTCGAAGGCTTGACCTGCGTCGACCCCGGCCCGCATCGCGGCAAGGGCGCTGGGGCCGTTCTCGACACAGGTTGGGCGCATGCGCCACGAGCGCAGGCTCTGGCTGAGGATCGTCCGGCTGGTGGCATTGTCGTCGACCACGAGGACCCGCAGGCCGTGGAGGTTGGTGTCCTCCACCCTCGGGCGCCGGATGGCGACTTCAGCGAGGCCGAGCCGGGCGGTGAACCAGAACGTGCTCCCACCGCCCGGGACGCTGTGGGCACCGATCTCGCCGCCGAGCAGCTCCACCAGCTGCTTGGAGATGGCGAGCCCGAGACCGGTCCCGCCATAGCGGCGCGTCGTCGACGCGTCGGCTTGGGAGAAGCTCTCGAAGAGGTCGGCGCTCTCCTGGGCGCCTATCCCGATGCCAGTGTCGGACACCTCGACGCGCACCTCGACCGAGTCACCAAGCTCCTCCATCACGCCCACCTTGACGATCACCTCGCCGGCGTCGGTGAACTTAACGGCGTTGGCCAACAGGTTGGTCATGACCTGACGCAACCTTCCTGGATCGCCACGCACCCCGACGGGAACGTCGGAGTCGATCAGCGCCGCCACCTCGAGATCCTTGTCGTGGGCTGAGGCGGCGATGAGATCCATAGCCTCCTCGACGGTTGTGCGCAGTTCGAAGTCGATCTCCTCGAGCTCGATCCTGCCCGCCTCGATCTTGGAGAAGTCCAAGATGTCGTTGATCACAGCGAGCAGCGCCTCCCCTGATGCCCGCGCCCTCTCGGCGTACTCCCTCTGCACGGCGTTCAGCTCGGTTTCCAACAACAGGCCGGTCATGCCGATCACACCGTTGAGAGGGGTTCGGATCTCGTGGCTCATCGTCGCCAGGAACTCGCTCTTGGCTTGGTTCGCCCGCTCGGCCTCATCCTTGGCACGGCGCAAGGCCTCCTCCATGAGCTCGGCTTGAGTGCGTTCGCGAGCCCCTGCCCCACGATCGGCCGCCGCGGCGTCACGATCGAGCTCGGCCTGGCTGCGTTCGCTGGCGCCCGCCCCACGATCGGTCGCCGCGGTGTCGCGATCGAGCTCGGCTTGGCTGCGTTCGCTGGCTCCTGCCCCGCGATCGGTCGCCGCGGTGTCGCGATCGAGCTCGGCCTGCGTGCGTTCGCTGGCGCCCGCCCAACGATCTTGCGAGGCCTGCCTCCGGTCGGAGGCAGCTTCTCGCCGGGCCAGCGCAGAACGGCTGAGGGCGAGGTCCCTCGTGATCCCTTCACCTACCCAACCTTCGGACTGCTCAGCGGCCTCGTCCCTCTGGTCGGCGGCATGGTCCCTCTGGTCGCCGGCCTGGTCCCGCCGGTCGCCGGCCCGGTCCCTCTGGTCTGCGGCATGGTCTCTCTGGTCGCCCGCCTGGTCCCTCTGGTCGCCGGCCCGGTCCCTCTGGTCTGCGGCATGGTCTCTCTGGTCGCCCGCCTGGTCCCGCTCTTCGGCAACGGGGGAAGGCCCCACCTCAACATTGATGGTGTCGTCGTCGGGTGAAGCCATCAGGATCATCCGTCGGCTGGTGGTGAGGTCATGTCCCGGACCCGGACTGCCGTCATCCGAGTTCGGCGTTCTCGCTGGACAGCTCCGGATGGCGGTCGCCGTCGCTGCGGCGGCGCATCGCCGCTCGGACGCGCCCGACGAGGTCACGAGGCGAAAAGGGCTTGATCATGTAGTCGTCGGCTCCGCAGGAGAACGCCTCGACCTTGTCGTCGGAGGCGGCGTTGGACGTGAGCATCACGATCGTGCAGCCAGCCGTAGCCGGATCGGCTCGCAGGGCGCTGCATACGTCGAAGCCGGACATGTGGGGCATCGCGACGTCGAGGAGGACACAATCGGGAAGAGTCCGCCTCGCTGCCCCGACGGCCTCGGCGCCAGTGGCTACCTCGTCAACCTCGAAACCCGCTGCCACCAGGCTCATCCGTGCCATTTGCCGCACGTCCTCGGTGTCGTCCACCACAAGGATCCGTTGGGGTCGGTGAAGCCCGCCTGGCCGGCCCAGGGCGCCTCCGGCTTTCGAGTGCCAGCCAGCCAGCAGTTGGGCGAACGCCTCGGCGGGCTGCGGTCGCGAGATGAAGTATCCCTGAACTTCTTGACAGCCCAACACTCGGAGGCCGTCGAGCTGGTCGGCCGTCTCCACGCCTTCGGCGACTACCGACAGCCCGAGGGCGTGAGCCATGGCGACCGTGGCCGCCACGATGGCGGTGTCATCGCTGTCCTCGCCGACGCCGGCGACGAAGGACCGGTCGATCTTCAGCTCGTGCAGTGGGAGCCGCTTCAGGTTTGACAACGAGGAGTATCCGGTACCGAAGTCGTCGATGGACAGCCTCACACCCAGAGCCGCCAGTCGGTGCATGGTGTCCACAGCCGCATCGGCGTCGCCGATCAGGATGCTCTCTGTCACTTCTAGGCAAAGCTGGTGAGGATCGGTCCCGGTGGCGGCCAAGGCGCCGGCCACCACGTCGATCAGCTCAGGTCCGAACTGGCGGGCGGACACGTTGACCGATACCACCAGAGGTGGCCGGCGTGGGAATCGACCATGCCATTGCGCCGCCTCCCTGCATGCCTCTTCGATCACCCAGTTACCGATGGGGACGATCAGCCCCGTCTTCTCCGCCAGGGCGATGAACTCCAGCGGGGGTATCAACCCACGGTCAGGATCGTCCCATCGCAACAGCGCTTCGGCGCCCGTGACGTCACCAGATTCGAGGCACACCTTCGGCTGGTAGTGAAGGCGGAGCCGCCCTTCGGCGAGGGCGCGACGAAGTGCCCCTTCTTCGTCCACCAGCCATTGTCGGCCGGTGCCCATGTCCTCCGCTGCGACCTCGCATTGGCCCCGCCCACGTTGCCTGGCTCGGCGCGAGAGGTCCTGGGCGCGCACCAGCCTCGAGGTGGCTCGCTGGGCAGCATTGGCCCGAGCTTTGACAACACGGGCCGACAACATGACCGCCCCCGTCAGCATGGCTCCGATCAGCCCGACGGCCAACGGCTTGCGACCAGGTCTCCACTGCCGCTCGGCTTCTCTCCCTACCGGAGCCATGTGACCTGTTGCTGTCGCGGCGCCGCTGCCAAGTAGAGCGAAGATCGTCCTTCGGGGGGCGGCCACAGCTCAGTCGGACGGGAACCGCCTCCGATGCGCAACTGCCCGCCCATGCTGGTTCTTGCCTTCCGACTCGTCTGTGTCTCAGTCCTGGGCTGCTTCGCATGCCCTGGACAAGTGATCGGCTCGGGGACCGGCCCGCTTGAGCAACAGCTCTTCGGCTCAACAGAATGGACCCGGCGCCCCTATCGTGACGACAGTGTCGTACACCTCTGAAGTGTGCCGCAAACCCGTACTCAGGGTGGAAGGTCACCCGGCCCCTTCTTGCCCTGGCGTCGCCGCGGGCCCTCCAGGCTGAATCCGGCGCGACCCCGGTACTCCTCCCACGCCTGGTCGATGAGAACGATCAGCTGGTCGTTCGTGAGCTGGCCGACCTCCCCCATGAGCCGATGGAACGGCTCCGCCGCCTGGACGTCCGCCGGCTTGTCGTCGAGCAAGTAGCCGGCATACCTCATCAGGTCCGAGACGTCGACTCGGAGCACCTCGGCGAGTCGTCGGATGCGCTCCGGCCGTGGAACAGCCTGCGCCTGCTCCCACTTGGAGACCGTCTGCTGGTTCACGCCGAGCTGTCTGGCCAGTCCGGCCTGGTCCAGGTTCAGCTCCTCGCGGCGCAACTTGACAAAGTCGCCAAAAACGGACATAGGGCGTCAGCCTAGATTGCAGTCGCGGCGGCATAACCGGGCCTCGACCCTGGTCGAGACGGCGTGCGCCTTCTCCCCCCACAGCGGCTTACTCAAGCGCGCCGCCAGGCGCGTCGATACGCCAGGTTGGATTGGCGGTCTCATGCTTGTCAGCGGGCTCGAGGCAGGCCTCCTGCTGGTTCCCATCTTCGTAAGCCAGTGAGGTCCGCCGGACGTAGGGACGAGTGAAATCATCCAGTCCGTTGACAGGGCCCCCGGAAAGTGGTGGACCACCAAACGGGGTCCCGTCACCGTCCTAGCGCAGATCTGGTACCGCTCGGCGTCGGCAAGGAAGGCGGTCAAGGGACGGCCGGGGCCGAGCGAGGACGTGAGCGCAGCGAGCCGCGCAGCGTGTCCTTGGCGGCTGGGGTGAGGCTGTCAGGAGAATCCAACAATGGCACTCAGCCAGCCGCCCGAGCGGCTGGCCTACTCGCCTTGGACGTTCTGCGCCTGTGATGACGTCGCCGAACGGGCGTTGGGCATGTGACGGGCCGACTGGTCGACAACTCACCGGCCGAGGTCCATCCCCAGGCTCTGCTCCAGGGCGGGCTCGGGAAGCCGAGGCGCCAGCTCTTGTGTCTGTTCAAGCTGCACCGCCCAGCCCTCTGGGTAGCGGGCCTGGTCGGCTCGGGCCTGGCCGAGGTCGATGTCACTTTCGAGCGCGTCCTCGCCTCGACTGACCGAGCCGAACACCTCGAGCCTCGACACCCCATAGCGGCTGCAGATCTCGCGCAGGCGCTCCATATCGACAGCAAGACCGGGGACGGTCACCGCCCAATCGTAGGCGTCTCGCGTTGCCGCGATCCGCTCCAACCGACTGCCCACCCAACCACTTGCCGGCTCCCCCGAGACACCGTCAGGTCCCGCTGGAGGCCGCTGTTGACCATGACTGCCGCGTCCTCCCCTGTCCAAACCGCGTCCTGGGCAGGTGAGAGGTCACTAAAACCGCAGGGTCAGCGGTCTACTTTGCTCAAATATCGTAGTAGAGCATGAACTACTGGGCACGTTCTCGACCACCGGCGCCTAACCCCCAAATGGCTCTTGACCTGGGCTTTCCCGTGACCGGTGGTGTCCTGCCGTATCCCTCCGTTTCACCTGGTCCGCGTCCAATCCGCGTCCTAAGGCTCTGGACTGGTCTGGCGCCTGCCTCCGCCTGGGTCGCAGGGCAGACCCCCACTGACCGCTCACCAGAGCGCGCGTGACCGGCAGGAGGAACGTGCCGGAGGACGCAAGGGCAGACCCCCTCCGGGTCGGGTGGCCGGCCTGTGGCCGACCGACGGGGTCCAATAGCCCGGGCCATGCCACCTCGGCGGAACACAACTTGGCGTGGATGCGCTGAATCCACATCCGACGCTCGTCGAGCAGGGTCTTGTAGAGCCGGACCCGCTCCCGCCACTCCAGCACTGCCTCGGGTGGGATCCACGACTCGGGCAGATCGCCGCTCTAGCAGCTCCCGCAGCAATGAACGAGGAGTAAAGGTGGGCTGACTCGCCCAACGAGGCCTTCGAGCTCCCATCACCGCTCTCTGCAGGCCACCCTTTCCTCCTGCAAGCACCGCGCTCCTCAACACCCATCCTGAGACTCGCGGCGCGCACCCCGCCCTCATACATGGATTGTTATTGAAGTACAGCCGAATCCACCGCACCCGGTTCCTTTGGACACCCGACAATGGGGAGGTCCTGAATGGGAAGCGGGAGGTCAGCGCCGGCGGAAGCCGAGCCAGACAGGGAGGTGCGCTGGTCGGCCAGGCGGAAGGCCGATGCGGTCATGCGCCTGCTCAGGGGCGAGAACCTCGATGAGCTGAGCCGAGAGCTCCGAGCGGAGGCTCATGACTCGCCGCCTGGCGGGACGAGTTCATCGCCTCGGGTATCGAGGGACTGAAGGGCGACGCCGGCACCACCGGGAGATCTGGAGGCACCTGCTCCGGCAGCGAAACACGCCGGCCAGGACTCCGGAGGGTTGGTCACCACGTCGCCGGCGTCACACAATGCCGGTCCGGTCGTTCGCCGGGGCTTTCCACACCCTCACTTCTTCACCACCTTGGCTTGCGCTCGAACCCGCCGTCTTGGTCATTCCACACCTCGGTGAACGTAAGTCCCTCCAAGCCCGCCAGCTCAACGGCTGCTTTGAACTCCCAGTAAGGTTCGGCGACGCCCTCGTGGCAAAACAGTTGCGTGGACTGGTTCTGCGGTATCCGAAAGATTGGCGCTTCGGCGATTCTGTGAGCATGGAACTCCAACACAGTTGCTCTTCCGCCGTCGAACACAGTGCTGTCCTCGTCCAAACAATTGATTACTTCCACAACGTTCAGCAACTGTAGGACTTCGCTCTCAAACGGCAACGGCAGGAGTTCCCCGACCCAAAGGGCGAACCGCTCAAGTTCTGCTAAAGCCCTTGGGCCAAAGACCATTCCCGTAGCTCCAACGAGGTGAAAGATGTCGGGACGCTTGAGGAGCGGTTTATCTACATAGACCGGCGGGGGCTTCCACGCATTACCGAGCCGCCCTTCCAAAAAGGCCATGGTGTCGAGGTACGGGAACGCAAACTCGTCGCTGCCGTCAACCAGAAGCACCTGATAGCGGGATACGTCAAAATCGATCTCGAACACTCTCATGTCGACGTTACTCAGCCATGGCAAGGATACCTCGACTGGATGTCCGCGCCCAGGCTAGCAAGCTGATAGTCAGTGTTTGGGTCAGCGGAGAGTCGGGCCTCGACATCCCTGTGGTAGTCGTCTGTATGAAGGCTCTGATGACCTTCACGAGCAATGAGCACTCCATTCCGAGGATCGTTCACGTCAATATCAGCCCTTTTGAGAATCCTGCGGGATCGTATGGCTCGCCGGTCCTTTACGGCGACGATGTGGTGGGCGTCACAGCCGTCGCCTTTGCGACCACCAAGCTGGCGCCGGAACGCACCTTGCTTATTTCTGTGTTCCCGAAGCTCTCTCCCAGCCTTCCATCCGATCGCGGCCGCTGCTCCGTATGGACCGGCCCTCCCGATCTTTGCGGGGGCGCTCGAACCAGGCGCGGGACGGGGACCCCCTACGAAGTTTCCTGGCCCGCCGTCGGGGGCGCTGGGACGAGGCGGTGGTGATTCTTCGTTCCCCTTCCTGTCCTCCTCCTTCTTCTTGCCTTCTTCCTTCTTCTTGTCGTCGCAGTCCCAGAACTTCTTGCACCAGCCCCACCCGTGGCCGTCCTCGTAGAACATGGTGGGGTTGGCGCCGGCGAACAGGTAGCGGTTGCCGGTGAGGGCGTCGAGGCCGAGCTCGAGGTCCAGGTCCCCGGCCACGAAGGTGTCCGGAGTGACGAAGCGAGCGGTGGTCGGGTCGTACTGGCGGGGACCCAGGACAACGGACCCGTTGACGCGGTCGGTGAGGGCTCCCTGGAATCCGAGGCTGGAGCCCTTCTTGGTGGGATCGGGCTGGGAAGAGCCGGCCTTCTGGGGCCGCCCGTAGGGGTCCCAGGCGCCCTGCTCGGCCACGGCCTGGTTGTCGAGCAGGTGAGTGGCCACGTTGCCGTCGGGGTCGGGAAGGAGCCACTTCCAGGTCCCGTTGGTGTCGGCGGGGTCGGCCCGACCCGAGCTGACCCGGAAGCCTTGCTGGGCAAGGGACCTGTTGAGGGGGTCGGTGAGGTAGCGCACCAGGGAACGGCCCGCGCCGTCGGTCTCCTCGTTCAAGGCGGCTCCGCCCTGCCAGTGGAAGTACAGGGTGGCCTTGGCCCGCTCGGGCGGGGCGTTGGGCTCGTGGCGGGAGATGAGGCGGTCGTTGCTGTCGTAGACGTAGGCCACATCCGCGTTGGCGGCCTTGAGGTCGTCCACGGCCTTGGTGCGCCCGGCTGGGTCGTAGGCGCTGGCCGTGGTGGGGGCGCCGTTGGTCGAGCGTGAGGTCTCCTGGCCCACGCCGTCGTAGGAGAAGGCGTGGTCGGTGACGGTCGATCCGCCCAGCCCGGCCTCGGTGCGCCGGGTGGCCAGGCGACCGTTGGGGTAGGTGGCCGTGGCGCTCGAGTGGGTGGTGCCGGTGGTGACCCTGGTGGCGGTCTCCGAAGTCATGTTGCCGGCGTCGTCCAGGCCGAAGGTGGTGCGCAGCCGATCGGCGGCGTCGGTGTCGAGGTGGGGGCTGGTCCAGGACGTGAGCCGGTCCAGGAGGTCGTAGTCGTAGGCCGCCTTTCCCCCGCTGGTGGTAAGCGCTCCGGGCTGGAGCACGGCCACGTCCTCGGACCGGCGCTGGGCCCCGGCGTCGTAGGCGAGGTTGGTGTGGGAGCGCACCACGGCTCCGGCCGAGCCCTTCTTCCAGGTGAGGGCCTTGGGGGAGCCGTCGGGGTGCCAGTCGAAGCTTCCGCTGGCCACCCCCGAGCCCATGGTCTGGGACGAGGGCGTGCCCGAGGCCAGGTAGGAGGTGGTGGTCTGCTTGTCCCGCCAGTCGGTTACGCCCTTGGCCCATCCCGCCTCGGTGTAGGAGTATCTGGTGGCAAGCGACGCCCCGCCCGGCTCGGCGTGGGTGGCGGAGGCGACCTGGCCATCGGGGTCGTGGGCGAAGGTCTGGTTTCTGGTCACCAAGGCGTTGGTCTCGGGCGAGCGCACGCCCTGGGCGGCCGAGGTCATCAACCCCGCCTCGTTGTAGGAGAAGGACTGGCTACGCTCCAGCGTCCCGCCGTCGCAGGTGGCCGCGGCCGAGGCCGCTGGGGCCCCAGTGAGGGAGACGGTGCGGGCCTCGACCAGGTTGCGGTCGGCGTCATAGCCCGACGTCGGCGCCGCCCCCGCCGCGAAGTTGCACGTGGCCAAGGTGGACTTCGCCGCCCCGGCGGCCGGGTCGTAATCGCTGGCCAGGGTGGACTGCACGGTGTCGTCGGGGTTGTAGGCGCTGGTCACCACCCGGGCCAGGGCCCCGCCGGCCCGATCGGTTCGCTTGGCCTGCAGGCCCTCGCCTGTGTACTCGAAGGCCACCGTGTGGCCGGGGTTGACGGGGTCGGCGTCCTGGGAGGCCAGGCGGTCGGCGGCGTCGAAGCTGTAGGTGGTGGTGAGCTGGCCCCCGCTGCCCGTGGGCTGGGTCACGCTCTTGGGGTTGCCGGCCAGGTCGTAGCTGGTGGCGCTATCCACCCAGCGATTGGCGTCGGCGCGCCGGCGGGTGCGGGTGGGTTGGCCGAAGGTGTCGTAGGTGGCGGTGGTGGCGGCCTCCACCCCGTTGACGCTGCGAGGCCCGTCGGTGCGCACCGCCTCGCCGTGGGCGTTGTAGGCGAGGCGGGTGACGGCCATGGACGAGGCAGGGGAGGTGGCCTCGGTCTTGGCCACGCTGGCGTCGGGGTTGTAGGTGATCTTGGTCTCGGGGCGGGCACCGCCGGCCGTGGCCATGGGACCAAGGATGCGCGCCACCCGCCCGGCCCCGTCATAGGACGCGTCGGTGACGGCCCGGGTGGCGCCCTCGCCGGGGGCGTCGGCGGTCTTGAGCATGCGGTTGGGCCAGTAGGAGTAGGTGGTGGTGTGGGCGGCCGTGGAGCCTCGGGCGCTCGTCTCCGAGGCCTTGCGGCCGTCGTCGGCGTAGGCGGTGTTGACCACGGTGCGGGGGCTGGTGGACGTGGGTCCGGGGCTCGACGCCTGGATGGGCCAGTCGTTGGCGTCGTAGGTGGAGATGGCGGTGTAGTCGTCGGCGGCGGCCGTGGCCACCCCCCGGGGGGAGGTGTCGTGGGTGCGGTTGTCGTTGGCGTCGTAGCGGAAGGCCCGGGTGTGTCCGGCCGGGTCGCTGGCCTCGACCACGTTGTCCCGCTCGTCGTACTTGGCGGTGCTGGACCGCCCGTCGCGGTCGGTGACCTTGGCCCTTGCTCCGTAGGGGGTGTAGGCGAAGGTCTTGACCTTGTTCAGGGCGTCGGTGATGCGGGTGGGCTGGCCCGTGCGGTCATAGCCCCCGTAGGTGGCGTCGGCGGTGTCCCCCCAGGTGGTGACGTCAGCCACGTCGGTGCGGGGCCCGTCGATGCTGTGCAGCCCTCCTCGGGCGTAGTAGGTGAAGGCCGTGGAGCGGTCCGTCGCCGACGGAGGCGTGCTCGGGGCCAGGGCCGGGTCGGGGCTGGCCCGCTCGCTGGCCCGGGTCACGTTGCCGGCGCCGTCGTGGGAGAAGTCGGTGATGCGGCGCTGGGCGGGATGGTTGTCGGCGTAGGTGGCCCTCTCCAGCTCGCCCACGGCCGAGCAGTACCCCGCCGTGGTCACGGGCCCCGACGACGGGGGTGGGGCGCAGGCCGGATCGCCCAGGCCGGCCAGGTAGCGGTAGGAGAGGGTGGAGGTCACGGCGGTGGCCACGGCCTCGGCGACGTCGGAGCGGACGGCGGCGTTGGGGGCGGGCTCGGTGACCTTGGTGACCTGGCCCAGGTCGTCGTACTCCCGGCTGGTCGTGGCCCCGGCTCCGTCGGTGCTCGAGGTCAGGCGGTTGGCCGTCCACCCGTAGGTGGTGGTTACGGGCGTGGGCGGCTCCCCATGGCCGGCGTCGGCCACCGACACCACGTTGCCCCCGGCGATGCGGTTGTCGCCAGGGCCCATGGGCCCCCGGGGTGAGATCTTGTAGGTGGTGGCCGCTCCCACCGGCGAGGTGGCCGTGGTGGTGGTATGGCCCGACCCGTCCACCGAGGAGGCGTAGGTCCAGTTCTTGCCCCGGCGGTCCTTGATGGCACTCACCGCCCCCGAGACCGTGGTGAACCCAGTCGTGTTGTTGCGTCCGTCGCTCACCGCCGTGAGCACGTTGGTGGCCGGGGCGTAGGAGAAGGCGTTGGTGCGGGTGGCGGGCACTGCTCCCGGCGGCGGGGCATGGGCGTTGTCGGTCACCGAGCGCAGCTGCTTGGTCACCGGGTCGATGTCGTAGTCGACGATGCGCTCGAACGACCGGTTGGCGCCCGTGGCCGGGTCGGGGGCAGCCACGCCGGGGAGGGTGACGATGCGGTCCAGGTCGCCGAGCAGCGTGTAGTCGAAGCGCACCAGGGGCGAGTCGGGGTTGCGGTCGTGGGTGATGGTGCGCACCCGGGTCTGAGCCAAGGGCCCAAAGCGGTCGTAGCCGTAGGTGAGCTGGTTGCCCCGTCGGTCGGTGACCTTGGTGATCCGCCACTCGAGGGCGGGCAGCACGCCACCCATGGAGATCCGCTCGGCCCGGTACACGACCCCGTCGGGGCGGATGAGCTCGTAGGCGTCGGGCAGGCCGGCGAGCGGCGCGGGTCCGTAGACCTCTCGGATCCTGAGGCTCACCCCCGGTGGCGAGGACCACCGCCCGCAAGGGCCGCCCGAGCGCACGAAGCGGTGGGTGGTGCCGTCCTCGTCGGTGAGCTCGAGGAGCTGGCCGCTCGGGGCGAACACGCCGTCGGTCAGCGCCCCGATGGAGGTGGTGAGGATGGGCGCGGACAGGTTGAGCCCAGTCACCGCGCCGGCCACGTCGCCCACCGGGCCTGGGCTGCGTCCCTCCCCGGCGGCGTCGACGTCGGAGATGGACAAGGTCCAGCCCGCCCCCGCTCCGGTGTGCTCACCCGAGCGCTTGGAGTTGTAGGTGTGGCGCACCGAGGCGCTGAGCCCGTTGGCGGGCACCACGGCGTCCTCGAAGGAGGCCACCAGGTTGCCCGTGCGCAGCTGCACGTAGGCGGTTCCGGCGCCGAGGTCGGTGGCGGCATAGGGGTAGAACTGCTCGAGGCCGACCTCGTCGGACTGGGGCACGGGCTCGGGGCCGAGGGTCGGGGCCAGATTGAATCCGTCGGTGGCCCCCCGGTCGCGTACGAATGCGTCGGAGACGTTGTTAGCGTCGTTGGTCACCAGATTGGTGGCCGCGGACGAAAAGCCCACGTAGCGGGCATCTGCGGATAGGAGGCCGGCCGGGAGGGTCGCGAGATCGATGCCAGCCACCAGCGACTGCGCTTGTGACGCGGCCTCGATCATCTCCCCGATCAGGAGGAGCTCACGCCGCATACAGCGGGCGAGCCTGCGCGAGAACGTCGTCCCGCAGCCGCTCATGCAAAGCGTTTCGCGACACGAGGTCGACCGGCCGGCCGATCAGCTCGGAAAGCTCGTCCGCGAGCTTCTCGATGTCCCACCCAAGACGGCTTTCAGGCGCGAGGTCGTAGAGCACGTCGATGTCGCTGTCGGGCGCGTCCTCGCCTCGACTGACCGAGCCGAACACCTCAAGCTTCGACACCCCATAGCGGCTGCAGATGTCGCGCAGGCGCTCCGGGTCGACGGCGAGGCCGGGAACGGTCACCGCCCAATCGTAGGCGTCCCAAGTGACGCGATCCGCCTCAGCCGACTGCCTACCCGGCCACCTGCGAACTCGTCCCGAGGCCACCCCGACGTCCCGTTGATGGCCACTGTTGACCACGATTGCCGCATCCTCCCGCGTCCACACCGCGTCCTGCACATGAGTGGAGCCAGCAAAACCGCAGGTCAGCAGCCCACTTTGCTCAGATGTCGTAGTAGAGCATGAACTCCCACGGGTGGGGCCGGAGGCGCACCTCGTCGATCTCCGCCGTGCGCTTGTAGGCGAGCCACGTGTCGATCAGGTCGTCGGTGAACACCCCGCCGACCTTCAAGAAGTCCTGGTCCGCCTCCAGGCCCGCGAGGGCCTCGTCGAGTGAGCCCGGCACCTGGGGCACCTGGGCCAGTTCCTCGGGAGGAAGGTCGTAGAGGTCCTTGTCCACGGGGTCGGGAGGCTCGATCCGGTTCTGCACGCCGTCGAGGCCGGCCATGAGCATGGCCGAGAAGGCCAGGTAGGGGTTGCAGCTCGGATCGGGGCAGCGGAACTCCAGCCGCTTGGCCTTGGGGCTCTTCGAGTACAGGGGGATCCGCACGCACGCCGACCGGTTGCGCTGCGAGTACACCAGGTTGACCGGCGCTTCGTAACCGGGCACCAACCGCTTGTAGGAGTTGGTGGTGGGAGCGGCGAAGGCGAGGATGGCAGCGGCGTGAGCCAGAAGGCCGCCGATGTACCAACGGCCCATGTCCGACATCCCGGCGTAGCCGGCTTCGCTGTAGAAGAGGGGCTCACCCCCCTTCCACAACGACTGGTGGGTGTGCATGCCCGAGCCGTTGTCCTGGTAGACGGGCTTGGGCATGAAGGTGGCCGAGTAGCCGGCAGCTCGAGCCACGTTCTTCACCACGTACTTGTAGACCATGAGCTTGTCGGCCATGGACAACAAGGTGTCGAAGCGCATGTCGATCTCGGCCTGGCCGGCGGTGCCCACCTCGTGGTGCTGGACCTCGATCTGGAGGCCCATCTGCTCCATGGTGAGGACCATCTGGGAGCGCAGGTCCTGGAAGTGGTCCATGGGCGGGACGGGGAAGTACCCCTCCTTGTAGCGGGGCTTGAACCCGAGGTTGGGCTGCTCGTCTCGGGCTGAGTTCCAGATGCCCTCGATGGAGTCGACGCTGTAGAACGCCGAGTGCTGGTCCTGCATGAACCGCACGTCGTCGAAGATGTAGAACTCGGCCTCAGGGCCGAAGTAGGCGGTGTCGGCCAGGCCGGTGGACGCCAGGTAGTCCTCGGCCTTCTTGGCCACGTAGCGAGGGTCGCGGCTGTAGCTCTCTCCGGTGACGGGGTCGCGCACGAAGCAGTTGATGTTGAGGGTGGGGTGCTGTCGGAACGGGTCGACCACCGCCGTGCTCGGGTCGGGCATGAGGATCATGTCCGACTCCTGGATCTCCTGGAAGCCGCGGATCGAGGAGCCGTCGAAGCCGTACCCCTCCTCGAAGGCGTCCTCGGTCAACTCGGCCACGGGCACCGAGAAGTGCTGCATGAGGCCGGGTAGGTCGCAGAAGCGAAAGTCGACTATTTGGATGCCTGCTTCACTTGCGAGGCTCAGGACCTCGTTCGGCGTGCGTTCCTGCACGATCCCTCCTGGTAATTCGGGACAGTGACCAAAAGTCGCCGCCCGAGCTCGGACCACGCCTGCAGCACGCGCGTAGCGGCCACAGAACGGCTGATTGCTCCCGACGACAGCCTGCCATCGCGGCCAGCACCCTGTCGCTCTCAGCGTGTGAACAGATTGTGAACGCCGGACCAGAGGAGGGAGCTACCTCCACGGCGGCTGGCAGACTAGGACCGTGGAACGCCAACAGGACTATGTGCTGCGCACCGTAGAAGAGCGCGGTGTGCGCTTCATCCAGATCTGGTTCACCGACGTGCTGGGGATACCAAAGGCCTTCAACATCACACCGGCAGAGCTGGAGAACGCCCTCGAAGAGGGGATGACCTTCGACGGGTCGTCCATCGACGGCTTCAGCCGAGTCCAGGAGAGCGACGTGCTGGCATGCCCCGATGCCAAGACGTTCCAGATCCTGCCGTCCAAGACGAGCTCGGCACCGGTGGCCCGGGTGTTCTGTGACGTCACCAACCTCCAGGGCGACCCCTTCGAGGGCTGCCCCCGTCACGTGCTGCGGCGCCAGCTCGAGCGAGCCCGGGAGAAGGGTTTCTCGTTCTACGCCGCCCCTGAGCTCGAGTACTTCTACTTCGCGGGCGGCACGCCGACGCCCCAGCCCCTCGACAACGGCTCTTACTTCGAGCTCACAGTGGCCGACACGGCGGCCAGGTTGCGACGGGCAACGGTGCTGACCCTCGAGGACATGGGCATCCCCGTGGAGTACAGCCAGCACGAGGACGCCCCGAGCCAGCACGAGATCGACCTGCGCTACACCGACGCTCTCACCATGGCCGACACCGTCATGACGGCGCGCCTCATGGTCAAGGAGCTGGCGCAGGAGGCGGGCGTGGTGGCCACGTTCATGCCCAAGCCGCTGTCAGGCGTGCAGGGCTCGGGGATGCACACTCACTTCTCCC
>JALZKD010000240.1 GCA_030859405.1 Actinomycetota bacterium
TCTTCACAGAGATCGTGCAGACTTGTGACAAACCGCTCCTACTCGTCGACATCGACGGGGTCATCTCCCTGTGGGGGTTCCCACCCACGCAGGCGCCCGAAGGCGCGTGGTGCACGGTCGACGGGATCCTGCACTTCCTTTCCGCGGCCGCGGCCCGGCACCTGCGCAGGCTGGCAGAGCGCTTCGAGCTGGTCTGGTGCTCGGGGTGGGAGGAGAAGGCCAACGAGTACCTCCCCCACGCCATCGGCCTGGGCCCACTGCCCCACGTCACCTTCGAGATCGCACCTGGCGAGCCCACGGCCCACTGGAAGCTGCACGGCATCGACGAGCACGCGCTCGAGCGGCCCCTGGCCTGGATCGACGACGCCCACGACGGCTCCTGCCACGCGTGGGCAGCGCGTCGCGGCGCGCCCACGCTGCTGGTGGCCACCGACCCGGCAACCGGGCTCACCGAAGTCCACGTGGCCGAGCTGACGGCGTGGGCCAGCCGGTTTACGGGCCCGGCGGGCACGGTACCCAGGGGTCAAATCGTCAACGCGAAGGAGTGGCCGTGAACAACAAGATCGAGAACGCGGTGATCTTCGGCGGAATCTTCGTGGCCGTCCTTCTGCTCCATTTCCTGGACATCGACGGTTTCCTGGCCTCGATCGCCGTGTGCGTTGCGGTGTCCGTGAGCTTCTACCTCCTCCTGCTCGCCGTGCAACACAGACGAGGGCCCGCCTGACGGCGAGCCCTCGGTCCGGCCTGATGTGACGCGTTCGCGCTAGCGGTTCCCGCCCGAGCCGTCGTCGAGGTCGGCCAGGCCCTCGAAGCTCGCCTCGGAGGTGTCGGACCCGATGCGGTCCAGCTGGGCGATGTCCTGCTCGACGCCCAGGCCACCCAGGCCCTCGCCCAGGCCCAGCTCGGCGGCGATCTCGTCGGAGTCCAGCAGGCCGACGTCGTCCATCGAGCGGGGCAACGGCTCGGAGGGCTCGATGGTGATCCGCCGGTAGCGCTTGAGCCCGGTGGCCGCCGGGATCAGCTTGCCGATGATCACGTTCTCCTTGAGGCCGTTGAGGCGATCCACCTTGCCCTCCAGGGCCGCGTCGGTGAGCACCTTCGTGGTCTCCTGGAAGGAGGCCGCCGACAGGAACGAGTCCGTGTTCAGCGAGGCCTTGGTGATGCCCAGGATGATGTCCTCGAACTGGGCCGCCTCACCGCCGTCGGCGATCATCTGGTCGTTGACCTTGGCGAAGTCGAAGCGGTCGACGAACTGCCCGGGCAGGTAGTCCGTGTCGCCCTTCTGATCCACGCGCACCTTCTTGAGCATCTGGCGCGCGATGAGCTCGATGTGCTTGTCGTTGATGTCCACGCCCTGGGACTTGTAGACCTCCTGCACCTCCTTGACGAGGTACTGCTCGGTCTCCGTCCGGCCGCGGATGGCCAGCAGCTCGTGGGGGTACAGAGACCCCTCGTTGAGCTGCGTGCCCGCCTCGACGGGCTGGCCCTGCTCGACGAACAGGCGCGTGCGCCGCGGGAACGTGTGGCGATGCTCGTCGCCGGCCTCGTCGGTGATCACCACGCTGATCGCCTTGTCGGTCTCCTCGACGGCCACGACGCCGTCCTGCTCGGCGATCTTGGCCAGGCCCTTGGGCTTGCGCGCCTCGAAGAGCTCGACCACGCGGGGCAGGCCGTGCGTGATGTCCGCGCCGGCGACGCCGCCGGTGTGGAAGGTGCGCATGGTCAGCTGCGTGCCGGGCTCGCCGATGGACTGCGCGGCGATGATGCCCACCGCGTCGCCGACCTGCGCGACCTGGCCGGTGGCCATGGCCCGCCCGTAGCAGGCCTGGCACACGCCGGTGAGCGCCTCGCACTTGAGCACGGAGCGCACCTGGGGCTCGGCCTCCAGGTCGCCGGCCTCGGAGGCCTCGAGGATCTCGGCCACCTGCGGGCGGTCGATCTCCTGGCCCTTTGCCACCAGCACGCGGCCGTCCTTCGTGGCCAGATCCTCGGCCATGACGCGCCCGAGGAGGTTGGTGTTGGGCTCGCCCGAGGGCTGGAACAGCTTCTGG
>JALZKD010000101.1 GCA_030859405.1 Actinomycetota bacterium
GTGTTGGCCCGACCACCTGAACCCTGCACCCGAGGGCTGGATCACGGGGCGGGCGGTTCGGGTTCGGCCCTCGCCTTGGACGGCTGCACCCGCCGGGGCTCGCCCCGCTGCTTGGCGAAGTGCGGCGGCCAGGGAGCGTCACCCAGGCCCTCCGCCTCGTCCCGAGCAGCCAGCTCGAGCAGGGAGTCGAGGGAGCAGGCGTTGTCGTCGATGGAGGCCCCGGGATCACCCTTCTGGGCGTACCGGGCGGGCACGGTGGCAATGGTCAGGTCGGCGGGCTCGACGTCGGCGACCTCCTCCCAGTCGAGCGGGCAGGAGACCCTACCCTCGGGATTGGCCCGCACCGAGTAGGCCGATGCCACCGTTCGGTCCCGGGCGTTCTGGTTGTAGTCCACGAATACCCGCTCGCCTCTCTCCTCCTTCCACCACGCCGACGTGGCCTGGTGGGGGCGCCGCCGCTCCAGCTCCCGGGCCAGGGCCAGGGCCGCCCGGCGGACCTCGGTGAAGCCCCAGCGGGTCTGGATGCGGTGGTTCAGGTGCATGCCTCGTGAGCCCGAGGTCTTGGGGAACGACGCCAGGCCATGCTCGTCCAGCACTGCCTTGGCCTCGAGCGCCACCTCGCGCACTGTGGCAAAGGACACGCCGGGCTGAGGGTCGAGGTCCACCCGCAGCTCGTCGGGATGGTCGACGTCGTTCCGGCGCACCGGCCACGGGTTGAGGTCGATGCAACCGAGGTTGGCGGCCCAGACCACGTGGGCGACGTCGGTGGGGCAGAGCTCCTCGGCGCTGCGGCCGCTGGGAAAGGCCACGGTGACCGTCTCCAGCCACGACGGGCGGCCTTTGACAGGAGCTCGCTTCTGGTAGAAGAAGTCACCTTCGGCGCCGTTCGGGAAGCGCTTGAGCACGGTGGGCCGTTCGTACACTCCTCGCAGCGCTCCTTGGCCAACGGCCACGTAGTAGAGGGCCAGGTCGAGCTTGGTCTCGCCCCGGGCCGAGAAGAAGACCTTGTCGGGGTTGGTGATGGTCACCACCCGGCCCTCCACCTCCAGCTCTGACGGCGGCGAGGTGGCCGGGGGCGTCATGAGCGGGGGGTGTCGCCCACGGCGGTGATGACTCCGAGCACCTCCCGGTAGAGATCCTCGGCGTCCTGGGCCGACCCGGCCACGCACGTGGCGCCCATCTTGCCGAACCGCTCCACGGCACCCAGGAGATGCAGGGTGGCGCCCGTCCGGGCGACGGGGTCGTAGCCGAGGCCGGCCCGGTCGACGGCGTCGATGACCTGGCCGGGCCGGTGCCCGAGGAGGTGCTCCGACTTCAGGTTGTCGGTGGCCACGTAGCAGGTGGGCCGGTCGCCGGCCATGAGCTCCCCGGTCGAAGGGTCGTACTTCCCGTCGGTCGCCAGTCGTGCCATCCAGTACGGGTGGGTCGTGCCGCCCAGGCGGAGGTTGATCTCGCTCATGTAGAGGCCGCCCTCGTCGTGGCCCGGGACGACGAGGAAGTCGATCCCGAACGAGCCGATCACGCCCTCGCCGGCCAGCACCTCGGCCACGCTCCTGGCCGCCCCCTGGATCGCCAGCCGATATGCGCCGTCGGCGGGGAAGCGGCACCCGAGGTACACCTGGTTGGCGTTGCCCCCCAGGATCTGATCATGGGTGGACAGCACCTCGTAGGTGCCGGAGGGGGCGATGCGCATCTGCACGCTGGGTGAGGCCGTGCCCTGGTGGCACAGCAGCTCCTCGACGACGGCTCCATCCCGGGCGATCTTGGCCGGATACGACGACCACGACTCGTCGGCGGCACAGAAGGTGGTCCTCGACCCGGGCAGGGGCCCGACCGGCCCGTTGAGGTCCACGATGGCGTTCCCCTGACCGGAGAAGCCCTCGTTGAGCTTGATGACCACCGCTTGGACGCCCGGGCGTCTGTCTCGGATGGCCTCGACGGCGTCCTCGACCTGAGCCAGGGAGTGGTGACCCTCGGAACCCGCGGGCACGGCGACGCCGGCCCTGCGGGCCACCTGTCTCGACCCTGCCTTCGAGCCCAGGAAGGCGAGGTGGGGGCCCGCTCCGTAGAAGGGCAGGTCGAGGGCGTCGGCCAGACGCCCTTCGGCAGCCGTGACGTTGAAGGGAAGGACGAAGGCGCCATCGTCGTCGACCAGCTCCCGCACCCGTCCCATGACGTCGGGACGATCCAGCAGCTTGTGGGTGAGGGGCTTGGGCCCGTCGTCACCGAGTGAGACGAGGTGCATCCGCCTACGGGCACCAACCGGGTCGGGAAGGAAGCGCAGGTAGTACTCCACGATGGTCTCGTCCACGGGCAGGGAGGTGAGGTATACGAGGCGACGCCGAGGGCAGCGCAGCAAGAGGGCGGTGAAGAGCATCCGCTCCTCGTAGTGCACGATGGCGGTGATCTTGCGCAGCTCGTCCACGGCGAAGGTGGCCGACGGGAGCACCACCATGGTCCCCTCCTCGAGATCGGACGGGTCGCGGTGACCGAGCCGATCGGCGAAGGCCCGCTGACGCTGCTCCCAGCTCGACGCAGTGGATCCTCGGGGCCTCAGGGCTGGAGGTCCCCCAGGATCTCGTCGATCTCGGCCAGGGTGTCAGGGCCCAAGGTGACGCCGGCGGCGGCGGCATTGGCCTCCACCTGCTCGGGACGGGTGGCGCCCACGATGGCGGAGGCCACGTTGGGGTCCCGGAGCGCCCATGCCAGTGCCAGCTGGGCCATGCACAGGTCCCGGCTCTGGGCGACGGGCCCCAGCCGCTGCACAGCCGCCAGCACGTCGTCGTGGCGCCAGCGAGCCATGAACTGGCCCATTCTGGGGCTGGCGGCCCGGGAGTCCTCGGGTGGCGGCGCCCCCGGCCGGTACTTGCCGGTGAGCACTCCCTGAGCCAGCGGCGACCACACGATCTGGCCGATGCCCTCCTCGGCGCAGAGGGGAAAGACCTCCTCCTCGGGTTGGCGCCACAGCATCGAGTACTGGGGCTGGCTGGAGACGAAACGCTCCACCCCCGGCAACCCGAGGGCGGCGCGGATCTGCTCAGCGTTCCACTCGCTGAAGCCGATGTAGCGGGTCTTGCCCTGGGTCACCAGCTGGGTGAGGGCCCCCATGGTCTCCTCGAGCGGTACCTCGGCGTCGTAGCGATGGCACTGGTACAGGTCGACGTAGTCCGTCCCGAGGCGGCGCAGCGAGGCCTCGCACTGCCTGTGGACCTGCTTGGCCGACAGGCCCCGGTCCTGCTCGGACATGGGAAAGAAGGCCTTCGTGGCGAGGACGTACGACGAGCGGTCGAGGCCTCGAAGAACCTCTCCCAGGAACGACTCCGCGGCACCGCGTCCGTACACGTTGGCCGTGTCGAAGAAGTTGATGCCGACGTCGAGGGCCCGCTTGATGCACGCCGCGCCCTGATCGCGTTCGACTCCCGCTCCAAAGGTGAGCCACGAACCGAGGCTGATCTCGGAGACCTCCAGCTCGCTCGAGCCCAACCGCCTGTAGTTCACGCCCGATGCATACCATGCGTCGGGACCACTGCCCGAGCGGTCACCGTGGTCGGGGAGGCGGCGCCGGCGTGGGCGGCCAGCCGGGGCTGAAGAGCGCGGAGCCGTCGAGGCCGGCCACCACCCAGCCCTCGGGGGTGGAGCGCAGGGCGAAGCGCCGGGTGACCGGGGGAGGTCCCGGCTTGGCCCAATCGAGGAGACGGTGCTTCTCCATGAAGGTGACCACCTCGATTCCGGGAGCCAGCTCCTGACGCTCCTCGGCGGCGCCCCAGGTCTGGGTGCTGAACGGGCCCCAGTGCTGGCGCCACCGGCGCAGCCGCTCCGAGGCGAATCGATCCCAGAGGGGATGCTCGGAGGGGGAGGCGGCGAGGGCGGCGGCCAGGGCGTCGCGGTCCTCGGCGGTGACCTCCGGGTCGTCTGGGCGCGACATGACCCAGTGCTGGGCCAGCACCAGGCGGAGGGTGGGGTCGGTAAGGGCCCAGGCGCGGCGCAGGTCCCTCTGTTCCATGGCTGCTTGCACCCAGGCTCGGGCCGCTGCCTCCGGGCTGTCCCTCACCGGTGACCGGTTCGGCGCCCGACGAAGGCGCCGGGGCTGCTCAACATGCCCCGTCGCCATCGGTAAGGGGTGCCAGCCAGGGCTCGGGGGTAGTCCTCGAACAGCCAACGGGCGAAGCTGCGCCTGGTCCACGGCGTTAGCCCAGTGGCCCTGATGGCCGCACGGGCCCCCTTGCGGTGGCGAAGGGCGCCCGACAGCGCCTCCGACAGGCGGTTGTCGACGGCCAGGCCCCGACGAACGGCTCGATGATAGCTAAGGGCGGCCAGGCCGGGCCTGGTAGGGCCGCCGGCCAGGATGGCGCCAGCGGCCAGCATTCCGGTGTCGAGGGCCTGGCCTATGCCCTCGCCGGTCATGGGGTCGGTGGCCCGTGCCGCGTCACCGACGAACAGGGCCCGGCCAGAGGCCGCCGACAGCGAGGTGTGCTGGACCCTTGCCGGGATGGGCCATGCCTTGTGAGGCGCCTCGGGGACGCCGCCGGCCAGTGCTTCACGGATGTGGGGCCGGGAGAGAAGGTCCACCCATTGCTCCTTCATGGCTCTGGTGGGCCGGCCGGGCTGACGCCGGATGCCAAAGCCCACGTTGGCCGTGCCGTGGGGAAGGGGGAACGACCAGGCGTAGCCGGGGAGCAGGTCGGGTTCGAACCACACCCACATGCGCGTGGCGGCAGAGCCTTCCACGCCGGTGAGGTACTGCCGGAAGGCATGCCATTCGCCGAGGTAACCGGGCCCGTCGGTGGCGCCCAGGGCCTTGCGGAGGGGTGACCACATGCCGTCGGCGCCGATGGCGTAGTGAGCGCAAACCGTGCCCAGCCCGTCCACCTCGAGACGGATGGTCTGGTCGTCGAGCGTTGGGCCCATTCCCAGTAGGCCGTGGCCGTCGAAGACCTTGACCCCTTCTGCCCGGGCCACGTCGAGGAGGGCGGCGTCGAGGTCGGTGCGACGGGCTACGGCGGCGAAGGCGCCGTTGTCGCTGGGCAGGGGATAGGCGAGCCCTCGCCCTGACGGCGAGCGCAGCCACACCTCGCCCACCGGCCGCCAGGACGCCACGTCTCTGGGGTCGAGACCAAGGGCATCAAGGCCTCTGAGGGCCGAGGTGGTGAGCCCGTCTCCGCAACACTTGTCCCTCGGAAAGCCGGCCTTGTCCACCAAGATCACGTCCCGTCCGGCCCGAGCCAGGACTATGGCGGTGGCGGCTCCCCCCGGGCCGCCGCCCACTACGGCCACGTCGGCGGTCGGCACGGGTCCAGGCTACGACGTTCCCACGGTCAGCGGCGTGGGCCATCCTGCAGCCGATCGAGGTCGCGGCTCAGGGCGGAGCCCTCCGGGGAACTACTTCAGACGCAACAGTTGGCGCATGGTCAGCGACCTGTATCGCTGAAGGGGAGCGACGATGCGGCTCATGGGCGTGGCTTCCTCGCCCTGGCCGGGAACCGCCCGACCTTCGTGTGCCCGCCCCTCTGCAGCCGGAGAGGCCCCGGATGCCCGGTTCCGGGGCCCGACCACCTCCGCCCCTTCTTCGACTGGTGCAGCGCCGGCGCTGTGCGAGGGACGGTCCAGCACTGCCTGTCCTTCAAGCAGGACAGTCCGGGCTTCGGCGCAGGCTGCGGTCGCTCTGGCCACCGCCTCTTCCAGGATGGCCAGCCTTTCTCCGAGCGTGGCCATCGCTTCGTTGAGCCCGGGTAGCGGTTCGGGTCCCCCCGGCGTGCGAGCAGGCCGGTTGACCGCGACCACCAGCGTTTCGGGCTCAACCTCGTGCTCGGGCTCGGCCTCGGGAGCCTCAGGCTCCATCACGATGTCGTCCGGGAAGAAGCGGACCTGAGGAGCAGTGGGAGAGAGGTCTGGCATGGCTCCCGGCGACTCGGGGACCTCGGCTACGGCCTCGGGGACCTCGACCACGGGCTCGGCCACGGCCACGGCTTCGGGGACCTCAGCCTCGACCACGGGGACCTCGGCCTCGACCACGGGGGCCTCGACCACGGGGGCCTCGGCCTCGACCACGGGAGCCACGGCCTCGACCACGGGAGCCACGGCCTCGACCACGGGGACCTCGGCCTCGACCACGGGGACCTCGGCCTCGACCACGGGGACCTCGGCCTCGACCACGGGGACCTCGGCCTCGACCACGGGGACCTCGGCCTCGACCACGGGGACCTCGGCCTCGACC
>JALZKD010000241.1 GCA_030859405.1 Actinomycetota bacterium
GCCCCGAGGTCCGCTGCCGGGCTCGGCTCCTGGTCAAGGAACCCGGAGTGGTGTGCGGGCTGCCGGCGGCCGAAGCCGTCTTCCGCACGCTCGATGCCGGGGTGCGTTTCCAGCAGTTGGTGAGCGAGGGAGACCGGTTGGACGAACCCGGTGAGGTGGCGTTCGTGGAGGGTGCGGCCCGGGCCGTCCTCACCGGCGAGCGCACGGCCTTGAACCTGCTCGGGCGGCTCTCCGGCGTGGCCACGCTGGCACGGGCCTACGTGGACGCCGTAGCCGGGACCGGCACCGTCATCCTCGACACCCGCAAGACCACCCCCGGCCTGCGGGTCCTGGAGAAGTACGCAACCAGCGCCGGCGGGGTCAAGAACCACCGCTCGGGCCTCGGCGACGGCATCTTGGTCAAGGACAACCACCTGCGCCTGGCCGGAGACGTCGGCGCCGCGGTGGCGGCGCTGCGCCTCGCCGCCGAGGGCTGGCCCATCGAGGTCGAGGTGGAGACGCTGACCGAGGTTCGGGCCGCCCTCGACGCCGGTTCCGACGTGCTCCTGCTCGACAACATGACCCTCGAGGCCATTACCGAGGCTGTGGCGCTGGCGTCGCCCCGAGCCACACTCGAGGCCTCCGGTGGCGTCTCACTGGCCAATGTGCGGGCCGTGGCCGAGACCGGGGTCGACTTCATCTCAGTGGGCGCCCTCACCCATGGCGCCCGCTCCCTCGACGTCTCCCTGGAGGTCCTGTGACTCCCGCCGCCACCATCGCCAACCTCCAAGAGGAGGTGGCGGCCCTGGCCAGCGAGCGAGGCGCCGTCATCCTGGCCCACAACTACCAGGTGCCCGAGGTTCAGGACGCGGCCCACTTCGTGGGTGACTCACTGGGCCTCTCCCGCCAGGCCGCAGCCACCGACGCCGAGGTCATCGTGTTCTGTGGCGTGCACTTCATGGCCGAGACGGCGGCCATCCTCTCGCCCCACAAGACGGTGCTGATCCCCGATCCGGATGCCGGCTGCTCCCTGGCCGCCTCGGTGACGGCCCCGCAGCTCCGCGAGTGGAAGGCCGAGCACCCCGGAGCCGTCGTCGTCTCCTACGTGAACACCAGCGCCGAGGTCAAGGCCGAGTCGGACTACTGCTGCACGTCAGGGAACGCCAAGGCGGTGATCGAGGCCATCCCGGCCGACCGCGAGATCCTGTTCCTTCCCGACTTCTTCCTCGGCTTGTGGCTGGAGAGGGTGACGGGGCGAAGCTTGCGGATCTGGATGGGGGAGTGCCACGTGCACGCCGGGATCCGCCCCGAGGACATCGAGCGCTGGCACGACCAGGCCCCCGACGCCGAGCTGCTGGTCCACCCCGAGTGCGGCTGCGCCAGCCAGGCCATGGCCTTCGGCGACGAGCGCACCCGGATCCTCTCCACCGAGGGCATGGTCAACTTTGCCAAGAAGTCATCCAAGGACCGCTTCCTGGTGGCCACAGAGGTGGGGATAATCCACCGGCTGGAGAAGGAGGCGGCCGGCAAGCGCTTCGAGCCGGTGGACCGCACCGCGGTGTGTAGGTACATGAAGATGATCACCTTGGAGAAGCTGCGCGACTCTCTCCGGGACACCAAGTTCAGCGTGGGCGTGGACCCAGAGGTGGCGAGCAAGGCCCGCCTGGCCATCGAGCGCATGGTGGCCATCTCCTGAGTCCCGATGTCCTGAGCCCCGATCTCGGGAGCCGAGGCCGGTCCTTTGGGGGAGCCCGAGGCCGGATTCGAACCGGCGACCTGACGCTTACAAGGCGCCTGCTCTGCCGCCTGAGCTACTCGGGCAAGAGAGTGGCCAGCCTAGGGCCATGCCGGAGAACCGCTTCCAACACCCGGCCTTCTTCGTCCGAGGGCGGTCGAGGGTCCTTGAAGTACCGGTGGCCGGCTGGCAGGCTTCGAGGGGATGCCACTCTCCGAGCGCGATCGAGCGGTCCTCGACTTCGAGCGCTCATGGTGGACCCAGGCCGGGCCCAAGGAGGTCGCCATCCGCCGGCGTCTCGACCTGTCTCCCACCCGCTACTACCAGG
>JALZKD010000242.1 GCA_030859405.1 Actinomycetota bacterium
GGGGAGGAGCGGGCGCCGCGGGAGCGGGCGCCGGGCCCGGATCGGCGGGCGCTGGCTGCGGGCTCGGCGGCGGCACCGGGGCCTCGGAGGTCGGCGGTGTGATCTTGAGGATGGATAGGTGGTCGGTCAGGGGGATGGTGTAGGAGGTCGAGGTGGTGGTGTCGGTCGGGGTGGTGGATCGTGAGGGGTCAAAGAGCTCGAGCTTGCTGGAGGAGGGGAGCTTGAGCTCGGCGTTGTGGGGGTTGTTGGTGATGTCGGTGCGGGTGTCGCGGTTCCACACCGATGACTGGGGCCAGACCACCATGTAGTAGGCGCCGGTGGACTTGCGCAGCAAGACGTGGCGCAACGTGTCCGAACAGGCCTGGCACGCCAGCGAATAGGCCAGCTTGCCGCTGGCCGAGCCGCTGTCGTCGAGGATCGTCAACAGGTTGCGCAGCGCGACGAAGGCCGGCTTGCGCGAGCCGTCGTTGGCGACCAGCCCGAAGTTCTTCTCCGCCTCGTCGTTCTCGGGATCGGGCCACTGGTCGAGCAGTTCATAGCTATAGGTACGCTCGATGCCCCGACGGAAGTTCTCCATGAACATCCGCGGCACATACACACCGGCCGCCTTCTGCGAGGTGGGATGATGGCCCCCCGCCGGGGCACCGACCGCGTTGTGATACCCGGTCTCGGTCAACCACAACGGCTTGGTACCCGACGTCAACCGAGCGAAATCCAAGCTGATCGACAGATCCCCGTAATTGGTGGCGTCAGGACTCAGCCCACCAGGATAGGGATGAAGATTGCCGCGATCCAGACAGTCACTGAGATCGCCCAACGCCGAACCAAATCCCTTCCCCACCCTTGGTGAGGGACCGATCACCGTCTTATCGGCCAGCACCCCATCGCCACGGATCTTGGCCGCCCACTCACACTGATAGGCCCGCAGGTTGGCCGCCCAATCGGTCTCGACATAGTCATACTCATTGGGGCCCTCCAACGACTCCACGAAACCAGCCACGTTGCGCTTGACCCACGCCAGATGCTCATCGATGGTGCCGCTGCCATAACGACGCAACGGATCACCCGACAACAGATTGCCCCGCACACCCAAGCCAGCCAACTCGTTATAGCGCGGAACCACATCGCTGGTACGGGTACCGTCACGATACGAAGCGTCACGGACGTGCTTGACACCAAGCTCCACCAGACGATCACGCACCAACGGCCAATCGCCATACCGCGTATCGGTATAGCCCACATGCGTATTGACCCCCACACTATCCGTAAACGAACTGGCACTACGAGCGTCCTCGATGCACCCCGAGACCGTCGCACAATCACCCGTCGCAGCGAGCGCTGGAGACGAGACCCCAAGGGCCAGCAGTGCCCCGAGGGCCAGTGCAACGTGGTGGGCCCCCCGCCGCGGCCGGCGCGGCGTACTCGGGCGGCCAATCCGCTCGTCGTCGGGAGCGCGATCGGAAAACTCGTGGCACGAGGGGGTCATGCCACCTTCCTCGACCCGGATGCTCGGCCGAGGCAACCACGAGCGCCCTAGTGGACGCCTGTTCTAGGTAGGTTTCGCCGGCAGGCGGTCCAGGCTCGTCTTGAGGTGATCCGCGAGCCGCATCGCAAGCGCCACGATCGTCAGCGTGGGGTTGGCGAAGCCGGCGGCGGGAAACAGCGACGCTCCCGAGACGAACAGCCCCTCGACCCCGTGTACCTGGCAGTCGGGGTCGGTGACCGTCGTCGTCGGGTCGGTCCCCAGGCGCGTCGTGCCCATGTGATGGTAGGAGTCGCTCATTTGGCGGACCCAGCCCGGGTCGGCGAGCCACGGCTGCGGACGAACGTCGCCCAGTCCGAGGCGTCGGAAGTCCTCGGCGACGGTACGCACCATCACCTCCGCCGTCCGGCGATCCAGCGATGTGAGGCTCCAGTCGACCTTCGGCACAGGGACTCCAAGCCGGTCCCGTCGCCGGCTGAGCGTCACCCGGCTGTCCGGGTTGGGCGCCTGCTCAGCGTGCGTCTGGAGCGTCACGCTCGCGGGAGCCAGG
>JALZKD010000243.1 GCA_030859405.1 Actinomycetota bacterium
TCTTGCGACTACCGTCGCAGGTCGATGCAGCTCGTGGAAACGGTCGAGGCCTTCCGCAAGGCCCTCGACGCCGAGCGTTGCTCCGGCCGTACCATCGGCCTGGTACCCACCATGGGGGCGCTGCACGACGGCCACCTCTCCCTCATGAGGCGGGCGGACGAGGACTGTGACGTCACCGCCGCCACCATCTTCGTCAACCCTCTTCAGTTCGGTCCCCAAGAGGACCTGGAGCAGTACCCACGGAATCCCGAGCGGGACCGAACGATGGCCGAGGAGGCCGGCGTCGACTACCTGTTCGCCCCGAGCGAAGAGGAGATGTACCCCGAGGTCCCCCACACCCGCGTCACCGTGGCGGGGTCAGACGTCGGGCTCGAGGCCGCCTCTCGCCCCGGCCACCTCGAGGGCGTGGCCACCGTCGTCACCAAGCTCTTCGCCCTGGCCGGGCCCTGCCGGGCCTACTTCGGCGAGAAGGACCACGAGCAGCTGGAGGTCGTGCGCCGGTTGGCGACCGACCTTTCGTTCCCGGTCCAGGTGACGCCATGCCCCACGGTCCGGGCAGCCGACGGTTTGGCCCTCTCCAGCCGCAACGCCTACCTGTCGGAGGAGGAGCGACGCGTCGCCCCGGTCCTGTACCGAGCCCTGCTGGCCGGTGCGGCCCGGGTCGAGGCGGGCGAGCGCGACCCGGCCGCTGTGCGCCGGGCCATGCGGGCCGTGATCGAATCAGAGGCCCTGGCCGACCTGGAGTACGCCGAGACCCGCCAGCGTCAGCAGGAATGGCGGCTGTTCGTCGCCGCCCGCCTCGGCGCCACCCGGCTCATCGACAACGTCGGTGTGCCCGTGCCGGACTGAGCCCGTGCTCCTCGCTCTCGACGTGGGCAACACTCAGACGGTCATCGGCCTCTTCGACGGTGCCCAGCTGGTCTCCCACTGGCGCGTGGCCACCAATGCCGAGCGCACGGCCGACGAGCACGCCCTTCTCGTCACCCAGCTACTGGACCTGGCGGGCCACACCCTGGAGGAGACGGTGACGGGGATGGCCATCTCCTCCACGGTTCCGAGCCTCAAGGCCACCCTCCGGGCCATGGCCATGCGGTGGTTCGAGGTGGCGACCCTGGTGCTCGAGCCGGGGGTGCGCTCCGGCATCCCGATACTGGCCGACAACCCGAGGGAGGTGGGTGCCGACCGCATCGCCAACGCCCTGTCCGTGCATCATCTGTACGGAGGGCCGGCCATCGTCGTCGACTTCGGCACCTCCACCAACTTCGACGTCGTCTCGTCTAAGGGGGAGTACCTGGGAGGGGCCATCGCTCCCGGCATCGAGATCAGCATGGAAGCCCTTCTGGCGCGCGCCGCGGCCCTCCAGGACGTCGAGCTGGTGGAGCCCCGTAGCGCCATCGGCAAGACGACGGTGGAGTGCATGCAGTCGGGCGCGCTCTACGGCTTCGCGGGCCAGGTCGACGGGCTGTGCCGGCGCATCCAGGCCGAGCTGAGCCAGACCGAGGCCAGGGAGTGCACCGTCGTTGCCACCGGGGGGCTGAGCGGCCTCATCGCTCCACTCTCGGAGACCATCCAGCACCACGAACCGTGGCTCACGTTGCACGGGCTCCGCCTCATCTTCGAGCGCAACAGCGTGCAGAAGTAGCGTCGCCGGGTGCCCGAGGCGCCGTACCGGTTCGAGCGAACACACGAGGCGGCGGGGATCCATGAGTCCCACGGTCATCTCGAGGCCGGCGCCGAGACCGGCGTCGCCGTGTCGGTGGCGGGACGAGTCATGCTGGTGCGGGTCCAGGGCAAGCTGGCCTTCGCCGAGCTTCACGACTCGAGCGGCGCCGTCCAGCTCTTCTGCCTGGCGGCTGTCACCGAGGACTACGAGCGGTTCTGCCGACTCTCGCTCGGTGACTGGATCGGCGCCACCGGTGAGGTGGTGAAGACCAGGCGGGGCGAGTTGAGCGTCAAGGTCACGGCCTGGACGCTCCTCGCCGAGGCCCGCCGTGGCTTCGGGGACAAGTGGC
>JALZKD010000244.1 GCA_030859405.1 Actinomycetota bacterium
CTGCCCGTCCTGCCGCTTGCGACTCGAGCGCGAGAACGACTTCTTCCTCGGTGGCTATGTGATCAACCTGGCCGCCACCGAGATACTTCTGGCCATCGCCCTGATGGCTTATGTGGTGCGGATCAGCGCCGAGCCAGGGACTTCGCTGATCCCCGTGCTCGCGGTGGGGCTGGTGATCTCCCTGGTCCTTCCCGTGCTGTTCTTCCCTTTCTCTCGCACCATCTGGATGGCGATCGATCTGGCCATGCGGCCGGTGCCTGTTGACGACCACGACGGCGCTTCCCGTGAGGCTCGCGGTGGGGGAGAGGAGGGGCGGGAAACGTCCTGAGGCCGGCGTCAGAGCTCGTACTGGACCGAGGCCCTGTCGGCGGCGAGGGCACGGATGTGCTCGCGGACCCGCTGGTGCTCGGGGTCCTCCTGGTAGGTCCGCCAGCCGCCAGCGTCGTCGAAGTCGGCTACGACCGCGAAGTCCCAACTGCCGTCGACCAGCCCGACGTCGTCGCCGAAGCGGTAGTCGCGCAGCTCGGCGATCAGCGCCGGCAGGCGGGCCAGGCCGTCACGGATGACCTGTTTCTGCTCATCCGTGGCGTGGTCGTGCCACCGGAACAGGGCCACGTGGCGTAGCACGGGCCGAGGCTAACCCGTGGGTTTGCGCACAGCGGGCTGACCTCGCATGACACGACGGCGTTTAGACGACGAAGGCAGCCTCGACCTCTTGGCCGTCGGGTGTCCGGGCCCGGATGGCCTGAGGCTTCTGGCCCGGGCCGGACGCCCCATAGGGCGTGACCACCATGTGGTCGGCGTCTACCTCGACTAGCAGGCAGTGGGCCTCGGCGGCCCAGGAGACGGTGCCGGCCTCCTCCATATAGCAGGGCGCGCCCTCCTGAAGCTTGGCTGCCGCTCCGGAGACGACGTAGTTGATGTCATCCACCCGGCCGTGTTGGAAGTTGTGCTCGTGACCGCTCAACACCAGGCGCACGCCGGCTCGGCGGTAGAGCGGCACCACCCGGTCGATCTGCTCCTGCATGCACTCGTGGTGGGGGCCGGCGCAGTAGGGGGGGTGGTGACAGAAGGGAATGCGCCATACAGGAGCGCTGTCGTCGGCGCTGTCGGCCTCGGGCAACGCCTCCTCCAACCAGAGGCGCTGCTTCTCGTCGTCGAAGTGGTGAACGCCCTCGTGCTCCCCCCAGGTGGTGTCGAGGCACAGCAGCTCCAGTAGGCCGCCGACCTTGAGCCGGTAGAAGAGGCCGGGATCGATCGACGCCCGACCCTCTTGCTCTGCAGGTCCGAAGCGACTGTCGAGATGGAAGTTGTCGGCCAGCTGGCCCCGGTCGTCGCTCACCTCCTGGTCGGAGCTGTCGTGGTTGCCCGCCGCCGGGTACAGCGGCAGATGGTCGATGAGGTAGCGGTAGGGCTGGTAGAAGGTGAGGTACCAGTCGTCGTCCTCGTCGCCGGTCTGCTTCGTGGCGTGGCCGGGTCGGTGATAGATGTTGTCGCCCAGGCTCACCAGGAAGCGCACCGGCCGAGTGGCGGCCAGGTGCTCGAGGGTCTGGGCCACCGCCTGCTGGCGCCGCCCGTTCTCGCCGTTGACTATGCCGACGCCGTAGTCGCCCATGGCCAGGAAGGTGACCGGCATACGCCGGTCGGCCGGTGGATGGGTGCGGAGGCGAAGGTCGTAGTGGCGACCCACGCCACGGGGTCCCCCCGGATCATCCTCGGGTCCGAGCACCCAGTCCCATCGCTCACCCTCCGCCCACGCCTCGCCGTCGACCAGAACCCGGTAGCGGTACTGGGTGTCCGGCTCCAGGCCGCGGACCCAGACGTGGTTGCTGTCCTCGGTGGTGGCCGAGGCCATGACCTGGCCCGACTGGTCGAGGACCTCGACGCGCGCCACGCCGTAGGGCGCCGACCGGGCCCCGATGGTGCCGCCCTGTCGTCGTGTCCCGGGTGGGAGCTCCTCGTCGTCCACCACCCGCCAACGCCCTCCATCCTGGGTGAGGAAGAACCCGCCC
>JALZKD010000102.1 GCA_030859405.1 Actinomycetota bacterium
AAGTTGTAGCGCTGCATGTCGATACTCCAACTCTTGTCGCCCACGACGTAGATGCCGTGGTCTACGCCGCCGATGAGGTCCTCGACGCTCACCTCCTCGGCGCCCGGTCGGAGGGAGATGTTGGGCATGCGCTGGAGTGGGAAGTGCTGCGGGGCATCGGCGAAGGCGCAACCGTTGGAGCGACCCCACCCCTGCTGACGGGCCATGTGTCGGTTGAGCTGGTAGCCCACCAGCACGCCGTTGCGGATCAGATCCCATTGCTGGGCCTCCACCCCCTCGTCGTCGTACCCCACCGTGGACAGGCCGTGAGCGGCCATGCGGTCTCCGGTCACGTGCATGATGGGCGAGCCGTACTGGAGCCGGTTGACCTTGTCGACGGTGGCGAAGGAGGTGCCTGCGTAGTTGGCCTCGTGGCCGAGCACCCGGTCGAGCTCGGTGGCATGCCCGATGGACTCATGGATGGTGAGCCACAGGTTGGTGGGGTCGATCACCAGGTCATAGCGGCCAGGCTCCACTGACTGGGAGCGCATCTTCTCTTCCAGCAGCTCCGGTACCTGCTCCGCTTCCCGGCCATAGTCATAGCCCCGGGCGAAGTGCTCCCAGCCCCGCGCCGTGGGCGCGGCGCAGGACCGCATGGTCTCGAACGCTCCGCTCCGCTGGTCCACCCGCACGGCCTGGAAGTTGCCCTGGACGCGAACCCGCTGCTGGGTGATGTCGGCACCGTCCAGGCTGGCGAAGTACTTGCCCTCGAGCACCTGATGCAGGTCGAAGTCGACGTGGGCGACCTTGGCCGACCCGAGGACCTGCTCGTTGAGGGCGAGCAGGAGTCCCACCTTTTCGGCGTCGGGGACGCTGAAGGGGTCCACCTCGTAGTCCGAGGTGTAGGTGCCCTGGTGGGCGGGCTCGTCGGCCAGCTCCACAGGAGAACGGTTGAGGGGTGCCAGGGCCTGGGCCACGGCCACCGCTCGTGACATGGCGCCGGCGGCGGCTTCGGGGGTCGGCGTGACGCTCGAGGCGAAGCCCCAGCTACCGGCGCGCAGCACGCGTACTCCGTAGCCCACCGCCTCGTTGTCCAACAGGCTCTCGAGGTTGGTGTCGTGGGCGCGTGCCTCCTGCGTCCGGTGGCGCTCGAAGCGGAAGTCGGCGTAGTCGACGCCCAGGTCGGCGGCGGCGGTCAGGGCCGCCTCACCGAGGCGGCGGTAGGGCAACTCCGAGAAGGCGGGGTCGAGGGCCGGCACGTCAACTGCCTACCAGGGTGGCGCGCGGGCTGTCAGCCGCCGATACGTTCGGCCTCCTCGAACGCTTCCACCACCTACGGCGGGTGCTCAGGACGCGCCCTATTGGCGTCTGCGGCGCTTCGCTGACCCTGCGGACGTCACCCCAGGTCCGCTATAGCTACCGGTGCCGCCCATCAAAAGGCAGCGTGCCATCACAGTTGTGGGCTTGTCAGAATAACGACAGCTAAACGGCCGGGAACACCCCCTTGAAGCGGCTGTAGAAGCCGTCGGCAACGCTCCGGTCCGCGCCCAGGTCGGGTTCTACAGGGGACCGAGGCGAGGTGGGAGGCGAGCGGTTCTGGAGTACGACCTCGGTGCTGGCGGCGCCGGGACCCTCAGCTTCCTCGGAAACAAGACCAAGCGAGCGCTGGG
Organism: Actinomycetota bacterium; assembly: GCA_030859405.1. GTDB lineage: Bacteria > Actinomycetota > Acidimicrobiia > Acidimicrobiales > YB1-3. The sequence goes on from JALZKD010000102.1 coordinate 1,650, forward strand.
CCCGCTCGCCCTGCGGTCGGCGCCACTCCCGCGGCGCATGGGGCTGGCCATCGCCCTCGGCTTGGCCAGCTTCGTGCTACTCGTGGCCTCGATGGTGGCCGCCATCCTCCGCTGAGGCCGCGGAGTCGCCCTCCTGCGCTCTTGGCTCCCTGAGCACCAAATGGGATCCGGTCAAGCGCGATCGGAATGTGGCGGGCTCGTGGCGAGCGGCGCGGCGCCCACCCGGCGGTTGGGGGCACTCCTGGCTACGTGCGCCAACTGCACTTCGGAGCGGGGAGCTCCGCCATGTTCAGGCCGAGTGAGCGGCGGCGACTGCTATCGGCCGGTGCGCTCGCGGTGCTTGCACCCTGGCCAGCAGCAGGGCCGACGCTGGCCTTCCTCCAGCTCCTCCTGGGTCCGACGAATGCGGCGTTCTCGGGTCGTCGCCTGCTTGGCATCTTCGACCCAGCAGATGAACTCGTTGCGGGCCAGGGGTGTGATGTCCTTCCAGACATCGAGCGCCGTCGGGTTAGCGATCAGCGCCTTGCGTAGGTCTCCTGGAAGCTTGTGCACCACCCCACCGGGCACTCGGGGGCCGCTCACAGGGCGACGATAGCGAGTCGGGAAAGCCGTATCACCGTGGCCCACATTGCATGATGTGGCGCGCGCGCCGCTCCGGCGTTCGGGGGCAGCTCCTGGTGAGGAAAAGCAGCGGTCAGTTGTCGGGCGCGCCGCGAAGCCGCGGCCGTGGAGGATGAGATGGTTCGCCGCACTCACGTCGTGCCCTATCGAGCGGGGCTCGCACGAGGACTCAGGCGCCCGATCCTGCTGTACGCATGATCGGTTGCCGAAGGATGGTGCGCTGCTTGGCGGGTGCGACCCGCCGGAAGTCGCTGAGGTAGATCTCGTGGTGCTTGCCGATCATGCGCAACCCGTTGTCCGGGACGAACTCCTGATGCAAACGGGTGAGAACCTCTGCTTCGTCGTCGAAGGATCCGACGTGCAGTGTCTGCACACACCGCCCCTCGGACAGCTTCTCGAGGCGGACGTCGTCGAAAAGCGCTGGTGGGTTCTTGGCCCCGACTTCTTCGGCGGCGGTGGCGAACATGGCCCGGTCGATCCAGTCCGGAACCATGAGCATGATCGTCCAGTCCCACCTTGACTTGTCCCGCGCTGAGGTGAAGGCGTCCAGTCCTCGGCCCACCACAGGCCTTCCAGGGGTGGGACGACGTAGTCGCTCCCGAGGTCGCGCTTGCTGGCGAACTTCAACTTGTACGCCACCGGGTAGAGCGCTCGTACCGCCTCGGCGAAGACGGGCGAGGTGTTGGGGTCGCCCCGGCCGTCGATCTTCAGGTACTGCAATCGGGGACGTCAATGATTCGGAACTGGCCTCGTTGCGCACGGTAGGCGTCGAGGGTCTTCTTGAAGTCGATCTTGTCCGTCATCGGGCACACGGCGTTTCGAGGCTGGTCCGCAACGGCAGCGGAGGACGACCGAGGAGGAGGCGGGTCACTCGAATCGTCGGCTGCCGAGGATCGACCGTGCCCACCGTAGGAGCCGTTCGCGGTGACCGGCGGCGGGGAACGATCCGTCGACTGCGACGTCGTGGATCGTCACCGTCGTCGAATGCGGCGAAGACTCTCGGTCGGGGTCGGGGCCGGCGAACCGCTCCAGACGTTCGTACAGGCGGGCGCCGACACGGGGTGCCCGCTTCGCACTGGGATGCTGGAGGGTCGCCGGTCGATAGTGGACGCGGCCGGTTCCCGCTCCTCCAGCCAGCTGCGGTAGAGCTCTCGATGTGGGGTCGAGTGGCGTCCAAGACGTCAAGACCGACGTCGGAGGCCCATTGGAAGTAGCCCCGCAGGTCGTGGTGGTAGGCGTCCAGTGTCCGGCCGCCATAGCGGGCCAAGAACGCTGCCGCGGCAAGCTGCGGCTCGTCGGGGAGATACTCCCGCTCGGGGGACTGAACGTTCGTGGTTGTTGAATCGATGGTGGTCATGGCAGTTCCTCCTGTTCATGGAGGTCCAGCCAAGCCCGCATCCGCAGCCGAGTTGAGGGCCAGGTTCTGGGACCCTCTTCTTCGAGAGAGCCGCTGTTCTCTACGCATCCAGCCGGAAGCGAAAGCGGGTGACATCGGTCGGGAAGTCGAACCACGCGAGAGCCTTGATCGGTGTGAAGAGCACCAATCCCCCGGCAGCCGGTCCCTCCCAAGCGTCAGGCTGAGGCTCGTAGCCCCGGTCGGCATACTTGTCGGCGAACGCCGCTGCCAGGCGGGCGCCGAGGTCAACCCCGGGCGGCGGGGCCGGCTGCGACGTCCCCTCGACGATCACCGCCTTCCAGCCGTCTTCGAGGTGCAGCGTGCACGCCGAGCGCTGGGCGAGGTTGCGGACGTGGACAGTGGTTGGTGCCCCGTCGTACCAGAACCGGCCGTCGACCCACACACCCCAGCGGGGCACAACATGGGGTCGTCCATCAGGACGGGTGGTCGCCAACCAGTACTGGGGCGCGGCCGTCAACCGAGCCTCCACATCCGACCAGTCGAGCAAACCGTCGCTGGTGCCGGGCACCCCGTAGCCGTCGGGCATCTGGGGCCGATCGCGAGCGGGTGGACTCGGGCTCTTCATTCCTCCGCGCTATCACACACATACCAAGTCAGCGTCCGATCACGCCCAGATCTTGCGGTCTCTAGCCGGCGGTCGGGGTCACTCCGAGAGAGAATGCCCGGCGCGCGTTCTGGGACACTTCGGCGCGCCCTGCGGGCGGTCCGCGCCTACCAATCGCTCTGGTCACGGAACGGCTTGGATGTGGATTCTGGCTCACCTACAGGTCTCGGGTAACTGGCGGTGGCGCTTGTGCCGGCAAGGGCGCGGCAAGGCGGCGGGCGCCAGGCGATAGTGCGCCTACCCAAACTCCGACCACTACGAGGGCGGCGCCGCTGACCGCCTGAGCGGTCACCGTCTCGTCAGCGAGCCAGGCGCCCAGCGCCATCGTTACCACCGGGAACAGGACGAACATGTGGGAGGTGGCCGAGGCGGTCCACCGGCGCACCACCAACAGCACGAGGACGAACAAGCCAACTGATCCAAGGGTCACCAGATAGGTCACCGCCCAGAAGGCTTCAGCATGGCGAGGAAGGGTCCGTGACTCGCCGGCTGCCGCCGAGAGGCCCAGCAGCAGCGCGCTTCCAGCCATCATGCCCACAGCATTGGTCATGGCGGGATGGTTGGCGGACAGCCGTTTCCCCAAGATGATGCTCTGGCCGATACACGTCGCCGCGACCAACATGGCCGCTAGGGCGCCGAGCGGGAGCGCTACCTGCTGTGGGCCGATGGCCATCCAGGCGATGCCGGCCAGAGCGAGCAGTGCCCCAATCGCTCCACGGGCTCGTAGCCGCTCCAGTCCCTGAACGACGGCCAACAGCAGAGTCACCAGTGGCACGATGGCCAGCACCACCACCGCTACGCCAGCGGTCACGCGTACCAGCGCCCAATAAAGCAGCGCGTAGGAGACGGCAAAGCTCAGCGATCCATACAGGGCGGTGAGGGCGAGCTGGCGGCCCCGTGGCCAGGGCAGGCGGAGAGCCACGGCGATGGCCACGAACAGGAAAGCTGCAAGCAGGAACCGCAGTCCCGCGCCCCAGAAGGGCGGCAGCTCCCGATTGCTGAAGCGGACCGCGAGGAAGTTGGCGCCTCCGAGTGTCACCGCGACGCCGAAGGCGCCGAGTGTCAGTGCATCCGGTGACCGCCCCGCACCGTCCACTGGCCGCAGCATCCCATGGGACCGGCGCGCCATCCAGAGTAAGACCGTTGCAACCGTCTGTGCGCACAGGCTTAGAGCAGATCGCGACTCGGGTGTGGGGCGCCGATCCCTTGGCCTTCGACATCCTGTTTCAGGAGAGCCCGATTTTTTCGCCCGCGCTGTCGATCTCGGGGGATCCCGTTCGTGTAGGAGTGGAGACGAAACCGGCACGGTGCCGGGTCGAAGCGATAAGGAGAAGGGCGATGAACCAGTACATGCTTTCCGTGTGGCACGTCGAGGGCGAGGAGCCCCCCTCGGAGGAGGAGATGCAGAAGATCTTCCGTGACGTGGACGCCTTCAACGCCAAGTACCAGGACATCATGGTGTTCGGCGGTGGCCTGCACACCCCCGACACGGCGACGGTGGTGCGGGCGCAGGGCGGCGAGGTGGTCACCACCGATGGGCCCTTCGCGGAGGCCAAGGAGCACATCGGCGGCTTCTGGGTCCTCAAGGCGCCCGACCTCGACGCCGCGCTCAAGTTGGCCACGGAGGCGTCGGCCGCCTGCCACGGCCCCGTCGAGGTGCGCCCCTTCCAAGAGGAAGCGGCCGAGTAGCGCCAGCCCGCCGGTGTCGGACATCAGCGAGATCGAGCGCATCTTCCGCCAGGAGTCCGGCCGTGCCGTCGCCAGCCTGGTCCGCGTCTT
>JALZKD010000103.1 GCA_030859405.1 Actinomycetota bacterium
CGCACCAGTCCGGCCAGGCGAGCAAGCACCAGGACGGTGAGGACCACATAACCCGCCGTCATCAGGCGTACGTTGCTCCCCTCGTTGACGACCACATCCACCACCACCAGACCAGGGACCAGCAACACCGCAGCGAGGAGCAGGGCGAGCCGTCGTCGTGTGAGCTGGATCTCCCTGTCCGCGGGCCGATCGGTGAGACGGGCCATGGAAGGGTGCAGGGCGCTCGTCGCCAGCAGGACGTAGCAGAGGGTGGAGAAGACCACCGTGAGCCGGCTCGGGGCGCCTGAGGCGGTTTGCATGGTGGTGAGCACATCGGTGCCCACGAGGAAGGCGAACGACCCGGCGAGGAAGTAGTAGCTCGGGTTGCGCCTGCCTGAACCCACCGCCAAACGCGCGGCCATGGCCACCGCCACGAGGGTCAGCAGGGAGTAGGCCACGCTGAGTGTCTTCTCCGGCATCCCGAGCGACGGGTCTCGGGCATAAGGCATGAGGACCCACGTCCAGGTGACGACACCGACGCACGTGGCCAGGATCAGGGCGTCGATCAGGTTGTCGCCCTCGATGTCGGCTGAACGCCGGCGTATGAAGAGGAGCTCGCTGAGGATGACGGTCACATAGCCGGCGACGTAGAAGATGTCGGCCGGCGAGGGGAATGGATTGGTCTGACCGGTTGCTGCCGCAGAAGCGGCCAGCGCGAAATGACCGATCAGGACACAGGAGGCTCCGACCGCGAGCCAGTGCCATGGCTGGGCATCAGCCAGGCGCCGCTTTCGGATAGCGAGGAGCATGGCCACCACCGAGACCACCCGAATTGCTTGACCCATGAGAGGTTGCACGTTCAACGGTGACACCGCGACCAGAACCACACCCAACAGGCCGGCGACGAGAAAGCGCCTCCATGCCGCTTCCCCCGTGAACGCGCTATCGGCGCGTGAGAGCGCGGCCTTGAGCGAAAAAGGCCGGGCCCTTACCACAGTGAGCGGCGATGCGTTCGCGCGTTCAGTGTTATGCCTGGCCTGGACATACGCTGAAGTAACTCCACCGCTATCGAACCTTTCCTCTAGATGTCTTGGCCTGGCGAAGCATCATGTGCCAGCATTATGCGATGGGTGCCGGCGTAGTCTATTCTCCGAGATAGAGCACCGGGTGCCCATGTTGGCGAGCCCACTGTCACTCACTCAACCGCCGGAGGGAATAGTGGCCTCTACAGTCCCACGCGTTCGCATCGGGCGGGTTGAGCGAAGGACGACCGTTCAAAGCGATTTGGCTCAAGAGTTCCTCTCCGTTTACCGGGAAACCTTCGCACCCCTCGAGCCGCGATTGTCGCCAGCCCGGCAGTCCCTCACCGACGAGGAGTTCCTCGCGGCCATGGCCGACGAGTCTGTGGTGAAGTTCGTGGGTTGGAGCCGGGACGGCCAGCCCTGCGCCATGGCTGTGCTGACCACGGACCTGTCCGCGGTCCCGTGGATCAGCGTCCCTTACTTCGCCGCTCGGTTCCCCGATCACCATCGCAGGAGCGCCATCTACTACTTCCACGCCATCCTGGTCCGCTCCCAGGACCAAGGCGGACCCTGGGCTCGTCTGATGTTCGAGGAGCTGACACGAATGCTCGCCCGCCAGAACGCCGTGGGGGCGTTCGACGCCTGCACCCACACCATCGCTGTAACCAGGCTCCCGGAGATGATCGCCCGGGTCGCCAACCGGCTCTGCGTCCTCGACCCCATCGAGCTCGACCGCCAGCACTACTTCGCCTACGGCTTCCAGGAGAAACCGTGAACGTCGCCTACGAGGCACTGGCCGGTGACCGGCGGACAGCGCGCGGCCCGATTCGCACCATCGAGGTGACGACCGGTGTGGGATCCGGCCCCACCAAGCTGGCGGCCTTCGATGCGGCCCTGCGGGGGGCGGGCGTGGCCAACTTCAACCTCGTCACCCTCAGCTCAGTCATCCCACCGGGTACCGACGTGGCGCCCGTGGAGGAAGGGGCTTCCCGTTCCCGTGGTGAATGGGGCGACCGTCTCTACGTGGTCATGGCCGAGATGCGCGTCGACGAGCCTGGTCAACAAGCTTGGGCAGGGGTCGGCTGGGTGCAAGAGCCGTGTTCAGGAAAGGGGCTGTTCGCGGAGCACGAGGGGCAGAGCGAAGCAGTGGTTCGCCACGACCTCGAAGCCAGCCTGGCATCCCTTGCCGATGCCCGGCCCGAGATCTTCGGCCCACCCGGCTATGCCGTGGAGGGGACGGTGTGCGGCGACGAGCCCGCGTGCGCCGTGGCGGTGGCGGTGTACGGCGCGGCCCCGTGGCCACCGCCGGCGTCCTACTACCCGCTGAACCCCCTGTCCTGACCCTCCCTCGCTGTCCTCCGTCGCTGCGGCTGATCTCGAGCCGGCCCGCTACGTGTCCGACTGGAAAGACCAGACGTCGGCGCCACGGGCTCACGGGCTAGCGTCCGTCTCACCGCCAATAGGAGAAGGAGGCTGTGGCCGCGGAGGAGGAAGTGCGCCTGAGGGTGCCCGCCACGCCGGAGCTCCTCCGCCTGGCTCGGGTCACGGCGTCGGGCGTTGCCAGTCGCCTGAGGTTCAGCTACGACGAGGTCGAGGACCTTCGCTTGGCCATCGACGAGCTGTGCTTCGCCCTCACTGGCGGCAAGCGCCAGGACGGGTGGCTCGTCATGCGCTACACCATCTGGGGCGACGGCGAGACCATGGAGGTCCAGGGAACGGCTTCGTTCCCCCCCGACGGATCCGAGCCCGTTCAGAACGAGCTCTCGGCGGCAGTCCTCGCCGCTCTGGTCGACGAGCACGAGGTGTACCGGGACGGTGACGGCAGCCCCTCCTTTCGACTCGTGAAGCGCCGATCCACCTCCCCATGAGCTTCGAGCCGGACCAGCGTGAAGAGCTTCGTCGCAAGTTCAACGAGTTCGCCGGCGACCGTGACCCGGCTCTGCGAGACCAGCTGGTGGAGGGCCATCTCGGGCTGGCGGAGTACCTGGCCCGTCGGTTCAGCAATCGGGGGGAGCCGCTGGACGACCTCGTGCAGGTGGCGTCGCTCGGCTTGCTCAAGGCCGTCGATCGCTTCGAACCGAGCCGGGGAGTGGAGTTCTCCACCTATGCGACTCACACCATCGTGGGGGAGCTGAAACGCCACTTCCGGGACAAGGGCTGGGCCGTCAGGGCGCCTCGTCGCATGCAGGAGCTGTACCTGAGACTAGGAAAGGTGGTGAGCGCCCTCAGCCAGGAGCTGGGCCGGTCCCCCACCATCCCCGAGCTGGCCTCCGAGGCCCAGGTCTCGGAGGAAGAGGTGCTCGAGGCGCTGGAGGCCGGACAGGCCTACCGCTTCTCGTCGCTGGATGCCCCCAGCAGCGGTGACGAGGACGACGGCGACACGCTCTCCTCCCACCTGGGCGGGGAGGACCCGGGACTGCTCGAAGCCGAGCACCGCGCTGCCCTCTCCCCTCTGATGGCGCGCCTCCCTCCGAGGGAGCAGACCATTCTCCAGCTTCGCTTCTTCGAGGGGATGACCCAGTCGGAGATCGCCGGCCAACTCGGGATCAGTCAGATGCACGTCTCCCGACTTCTGGCCCGCAGCCTGAATCAACTCCGCGCCGCCGCCAACGACTCGTGAACCTGCTCCTCCTCATCAACCCCGCGGCCTCGACCGTCACCGCTCGGCGGCGGGTCACGGTCGAGGACATCCTCGCCGCCGATCATGACCTGGCCGTGGCCGTCACCACCGCCCGGGACCACGCCACCGAACTGGCTCGCCAGGCCGTGCGCGACGGTGTGGACGTGGTGGTGGTCATCGGCGGTGACGGAACCCTCAACGAAACAGCCAACGGGCTGGTGGGCTCGTCCACGGCGCTCGGGGCCCTGCCCGGGGGGTCCACCAGCGTCTTCGCCCGCACCATCGGTTTCACCAACGATCTCGGCGCGGCCGCCAAGGAGCTGGCCGCGGCCCTGGCCCGAGGTTCGCGCCGGCGCATAGAGATGGGGACCGTCAACGGCCGCCACTTCCTGTTCCACCTCGGCGTGGGGTTCGACGCTGACGTCGTGGCCCGCGTCGAGGCCCACAGCGCCCTCAAGCGCACCATCGGCCAGGCGGCGTTCGTGTACGCCGCCCTGAACACGTGGATGACCCAGGTCGACCGGGCCCGCCCACGGTTCACGGTGACCGTCTCCGGCGAGGAGACAGAGCACGAGGCCTCGTTCGCCCTGTGCCTCAATTCCAACCCCTACACCTACTTCGGCAACAGGCCGCTCAACGTGGCCCCCACCGCGGGCCTCGGCACCGGCCTGGCCGTGGCCATCATCCACGACCTTCGCCTGGCCACCGTCACCAAGGCCTTCTGGTCCGCGCTCGGGGACGGCCACGAGGTTGCTCAGCAGCCGGGCGTCACGCTGCGCACTGACGTGGAGGCGGTATCCATCTCGGCATCCGAGCCCGTCGCCCACCAGGTGGATGGTGACTACCTGGGCCGGGTGGACGGCCTGGAAGTGAGCTACGAACCTCGCTGCCTCGACGTCGTGATGCCCTGACAAGGGGGGCCGACCAGCGCCGACCCTTGCAGCCGCAGGAGGCGACTGCTAGCGTTTAGTTGTTCGTTTTTGAGTAGCCGGGTATGTGAAGAAAATCACAATTCTTTCCAGAGACGCTCTCGGAGGGAGAAGTGGCAGTGGCGCTCATCTGGAGTCGTCCGATCGATTGGGACCAGGAGGACTGGCGAGCCGTGGCTGCCTGTCGTCATGTGGATCCGGACCTCTTCTTCCCGGTTGGCAACACCGGTCCTGCCGTCGAGCAGATCGCGTCGGCCAAGGCGGTGTGCGGGCAGTGCGACGCCCAGCCCGCCTGCCTGGAGTTTGCCCTGGCCACCAACCAGGAGGCGGGGGTGTGGGGCGGCAGCTCCGAGGAGGAGCGCCGCAAGCTGCGCAAGGCATGGCTCGCCCGCCAGCGCCGGGCTTCCCTGGCCGCGGGCTGACCTCTCCCCGGCGCCGTAGCAGGCCCCGACGGTCTGCGTCTGGGTCAGCGCAACAGCGGAACCCGTAGCTCCACCCGGGTCCCCCAGCCGGAATGCAGCTCGCTGCCCGCCCGCATCTCGAGGCTGCCCCCCAGCTGGCCCATTATCAGGTCCCGTACGATCGACAGCCCGAGGCCCTCGCTGGTCTCGATGCTGAACCCCGGCGGCAGGCCCCGCCCATTGTCGTGGACCTGGACCGTTACCACGATCCCGTCGTTGCGCAGCACGATGCGCACCCGCCGCTCCCCCTCGGTGTACACGTCGTCCCCGAAGGCGTGCTCCACGGCGTTCTGGAGCAGCTCGGTGATCACCACCGCCAGCGGGGTGGCCAGCTCGGCCGGCACCTCTCCGGCGTCCCCCTCCACCGAGAACCGCACCGGCCGGTCCGGCGTCAGCACCCCCTCCTTGGCCATGCGCACGAGCGGTTCCACGATCTCGTTGAAAGCCGCCTGCTCGGCCGGGTCGCGCGACAGGATCTCATGCACCAGGGCGATGGAGCGGATGCGCCGCTCCGCCTCGCCGAGCGCCACCCTGCCTTCGCCGGGAGGCAGCCGGCGGCTCTGCAGTCGCAGCAGGGACGAGATGGTCTGGAGGTTGTTCTTGACCCGGTGGTGAACCTCGCGGATGGTGGCGTCCTTGGAGAGGAGCAGCCGGTCCCGCCGGCGGAGATCGGTGACGTCGCGGGAAAGCACCAGGGCACCGGTGACCTCACCCGCCTCCAGCAACGGGATGCACCGCAGCAGCACGATGACGTCGGGGTGGCGGTCGACCTCCTCCGTGAACGGGACACCTTCGTGGAAGCTCTTCTGGATGGCCGTCTCCTCGACCCCGATCTCGTCGAGGCGTGCGCCGTAGATGCTGGTGTAGATGCCCATGCGGTGCAGGGCGTTCACGGCGTTGGGCGAGGCGTACTCCACCCTGCCGG
>JALZKD010000104.1 GCA_030859405.1 Actinomycetota bacterium
GTGAAGACGACGTAGAACACCGTCATCGTCCCAGCTAGGGAGGCCTTTCACGTGGATGCGCGACCCGGCTCAGCCCTGTTCAATCGGTGGATCGAGGTTTAGCCGGACTGGCGAGGCCGAGATCTCGGTAGGGCCGGCGCTTTCTGTCACACCGGATCCGACCGGATAGGGCCGGATGCCGGTGACAAGATCATTGGGCCGGCGGGCTGCGGCCGCTCCCTCAGCCAGGTCTGGCTCCGACATGGGAGAACAGTCGGGGTCGGCGGCCAGCCGGGGCCCGGTCCGACGACCAAGGGGCCTGGGGCGCCATGGTGAGGCCGGCCAGCTCCACGAGCACCCGGTCGTAGTTCACCCGCCAGCCGGCGAAGTCCCGCCACGCCCGGTCGCGGTCGGCTTTCAACGCCACCCCCACCCGTTCCAGTCGCTCACACACGGCGTGGAACTCCTCCTTGGAGACGGAGATGGGGTCGTGGGGAGCGGGGTCGGGATCGTGGGGAATGGCGAAGAAGTCGGCGATGCGACGGAGGGCCACGTAGCCGGCGCGCACGCACAGCTCGGCTTCGGGGTCGCGAGGTCCCTCCACGGTGGAGGCTCGCAGCGAGGCGGCGTCGAGCACAGCGCCGGCGGCCGTGACCCAGGAGCGCTCCGGCTGGGGCGAGCGGAAGAAGCTGAGGGCGGGAAGCGACGTGTGGCTCTCCTCGAGGTCGGCGAACCACGTCTCCCAGTCCTTCCACACCTGCGTCAGCCCGCCGTCCCAGTTGATCCGGTGATAGCGCTCGATCATGTTGGGGCCCGACGGCGGGGTACCGGCCCGTACCTCGAGCAGCGCCACCGCCACCTCCCGGCGGTTGAAGGTGGTGTACTGGCTGGGCAGGTAGGTGATGAGGAGGGCCAGAAGGCCGACACCGCACATGGCCTCGGTGAAGCTGAGGGCCAGCTCGGGCAGGGCCCCCGAAGAGGCGGTGCCGAGGGTGAGCAGCGAGGATCCCGAGAGGTTGAAGGCGCTCCGCCACGACGCGGACCCGAGGCCCCAGTACATGCACGAGTACCCGGCCAGGGCGAGGGTCAGCCACGCCCCGGGGAGCAGGAGGAGGCCGAGGGGCGCGAAGTACGCCATCACCCGGTCCCGCCGTTCGTAGCTCTGTGACCGCCCCCCTAGCGCCCTCAGCACCTGGCGCACGCTGGCGAAGACGAACCGGGCGATGATGCCCGGTAGAGCGCGGGGTACCACCATGGTGCGAACCGCAGACGCCAGCGTGCCCAGGACGAGGACCAGTCCGAGGGCGAACACCAGGACGCGCACCATCACCATGGCCGGCCTCAGCCCACCTCAGGCGACGGCGCCGGGCTCGCTCGGCACGAATCTGGTGGCGATGGTGATGAGGAGATGAACCACGCCCATCACAATGAAGAAGGCGGTGGCCCTGCCGTCCTCGGAGAACCCGAACAGGAAGGCTGCTGCGATCAGGAAGAGGGCGAGCACGAGGTCGATCACCACGTGAGCCGACACCGGTAGCTCGTCGATGAGACCGGTGGGGCCGGCGCTGACGGCGGCCACCACCAGGATGACGACCCCCACCACCATCGACAGCGTGGTGGCCCTGGTGGCCTCGAAGTCGAACAGGTACGGCGCGGCGATGAAGACGACGCCGACCATGTACTCGATGATCCCGTGCACGAAGGCGGGCACTGGGCCCTTGCTGAGCATGGGTCGAACATAGACCACCCCGTGGGCTCGAAGGCCTAGGGCCAGGGGGTGTTGTCAGACAGTGCTATGACGCTCGTGAGGTGCTTGACGAGGTCGTGGCGGGAGGCATGGGCGTTGAGCCCGCTGGTCGAGGGCATCACATAGGCCGGTCGGCCGGCGAAGGGGCGGGGCTGTCGACCGGCCGCGGCCCGGGGGTCGACGGCCGAGCGCCAGCCGGCCAGGCCCACGAAGCAGATCACCCGGGGTTGGAGCCACTCGACCACACGCTCCACGCGGGCGGCGCCGGCGCGGTACTCCTCTTTGGTGAGCATGTCGGCCCGGGGGGTGGCTCGCTTGACCAGATCGGTCATGCCCACGCCGTGGGCCCGCAGCGCCTGGAGGGGATCGTGGGAACGGGTGACCAGTCCGGCCTCCACGGCGGCCGGCCAGAACCGGTTGCCCGGCCGGGCGTAGCCCACGCCTCGGTCGGCGGCGTACTCGCTGGGATTGAGGCCGCAGACCAGCAGGCGCATTCCAGCGTCGACGGTGTCGGGAAGGGAGCGGGCCCGGGTGGCCGTTGCCACCAGGCGCTCGTCGCCCACGTCGAGGTCGTCGACCGTGAAGCCGCCACCCACGATGACGTCAGCCAGGTCGTCAGGTCGCCAGGCGGGCTCGTTGTCGCCGGCGAGGGCGTGGACCACCAGGCGGTGACCCGGTGTCATCCGCCAGTGAAGTTCAGCCAGCGCCATGGGCAGCGCTGCTCTGGGCCGGTCCTCGTGGTGATGATGCGTGGCCGGTCGCTCTACGGCCCGGCTCCAGTGGGGGTGGTGGAGGTGGTGGTGGGAGCCGTGGTGGTGGGGCTCCTCGGCCTGTTGCCCGCGGGTGGGCGCGGGGGTGGCGGGGCGGGCTCCGGGGGAATGACGACGACCGGAGGCGGGATGTCGACCGGTGGCGGGATGGCTACGTCCACAGGGGGAGGGATTGGGGGCGGTGGCGGTGGCGGAGGGGTGAGCATGCGCAGCGAGAGCGACTCGGGCGCAGCGGTGAAGATGGCCTCCGGCGGCAGACCGGACACCGCTCGGCGCATGTAGGCGGCCCAGATCTGGGCGGGGAAGGAGCCACCGGAGACCTTACGGCCATGCACGTTGAGCATCGGCACCACCTCCTCGGGATGGCCAACCCATACGGCGGTGGACAACTGGGGCACGAAGCCCACGAACCAGGCGTCGCCGTAGTTCTGAGTGGTCCCGGTCTTGCCCGCCACGGGACGGCCGATGTTGGCCGCAGTGCCCGTGCCCTCCCGAACGACGCTCTGGAGGCCGGCGTTGAGCACGCCCGCCTCGTTGGCGCCGAGGGCCGCCTTGGTGTTCTGCCGGCGGCGGTAGACCTCCTCGCCGCCGCGGTCCGCGATGCGCACGATGGCGTAGGGCTCGGCGTAGGTGCCTTTGGCGGCGAAGGCGGCGAAGGCGGCCGCCTGCTCCAGAGGAGTGACGCCCTTGCGCAGGCCGCCGAGACCGACAGCGGGGTGAGAGCCCACGTTGTCCTCGACGTCGTCCACGCCGAGGGCCTCGGCGGTGCGGGTGACGTTGGGGGGGCCCACCTCCAGCGTGAGCTGGGCGAAGACCGTGTTGATGGAATGGGTCAAGGCGTTGTCCACGGTGGACGCTCCGGTACCCTCGCCCTCGTAGTTGTCCACCGTGTAGGTGGCGCCCTGGTACTCGAGGACCTTGGGCGAGGACGCATCGAACGTGGTCCGGGGGTCGATGCCGGCACGGAGGGCCGCCAGGTAGACGAACGGCTTGAAGGCCGAACCCGGCTGACGGCGGCCCTGGCTGGCCAGGTCGAACTTGCGGGCCTCGTCACGTCCGCCGTACAGCAGGCGGATGGCGCCGTCGCCAGGCTGGACGGTGGCCACGGCCACTTCGGGATCGCCAGGAGCGTTGAGGTTGGCGCGCACGGCCTGGGACGCGGCTTCGAAGGCCTTGGCGTCGAGGGTGGTCTGGATGGTGTAGCCGCCGGTGAAGAGCTGCTTGGTGCGGGACTCGCGGGACCCGCCCAGGGCGTCGATGCCCGCTGCCTCTCGCTTCACGTACTCCACGAAATGAGGCGCCTTGGTCGCCGCCGACGGCCGAGGCGGCACGACCTGCAGCGGCGTCCTAACGGCCTCCTCGAGCTGAGGCGGCTCCAGCCATCCCCGGCGCCGCATCTGGCGAAGGACGTGGTCACGACGCTCCTTCACTCGCTCCGGATCGGTCCGAGGGTCGAGGTCCTCGGGCGCCTTGATCTTGGCCGCGAGCGTCGCCGCCTGGGCGGGCGTGAGCTGTGCCGGCGCCACCGCGAAGAAGGTCTGGGACGCAGACGCGACCCCGTAGGCCCCGTCGCCGAAGTACACCTGGTTCATGTAGCGCTCGAGCAGCTCGTCCTTGGAGTGCTTCTGCTCGAGGCGAGCTGCGTACTGCACCTCGCGCAGCTTGCGCATCACCGTTCGCCGCGAGCCCGTGTAGTTGAGCTTGGCCAGCTGCTGGGTGATGGTGCTGCCGCCCTGTTGGTCCCCCTGGCTGGTGCGCAGCATGGCTCGGAACACGGCCGAGGGATCGACGCCACTGTGGTCGTAGAAGTTGGCGTCCTCGGCGGCGAGGACTGCTCTGGAAACGTGAGGGGGAAACGAGCCAAGCCCGATGTACTCCCGCCGCTGACCTCCCTCGAGGTCTGCCAGCAGGCTTCCGTCGGCGGCGAGGAGCTTGGACGCCTGCGGAAGGCTCTCGAAGTCGGCAATGCTCGGTGCCACGGGCGTGAGGGCCACGAGGATGACCTTGCTAGTCACCAGGGCCGCGGCTCGACGCAGCGGCGGGACGACGGCGATGACGACGATGACCACCAACGCCGCCAGCGCCATCCGCCCCCAGGGCAGGCGGCGCCACCCGGTGCGGTGCGGGGCCCCACCGATCACAGTGTCGTCCGGGGCCCGTTGAGCCATAGTCGCTTTGTCCCACGTTGCAAGCGCGGCCAAACCTTCGACCATCTCGGTGCCACCTCGACGTGGCACGAACACCTCCCAGCATCGCCGGCAAGGCGAACGCCGGATAGGCCGGAGATGGAGGGGTGCACCCGAGAATCCTTGCCGGCCAAGGGATCTGTGCCCACTACCCCAGAAGGATACGTGTAGCTACGCCCATGAGAGGGGCAAATGCTTGACCTGGCGATGCGAGTCATCTTTGATTGCAGACATTCAAGCGGGAGGTGACGGTGAACAAGGCTGATCTCGTAGAGGCCGTTAGAAGTGCAGCCGATCTTACGAAGGGCCAGGCTGAGTCGGCGGTCGAGACGATGGTCTCTGAGGTGATGTCGGCCGTGTCCTCGGGTGACAGGGTGACCGTTGCGGGGTTCGGGAGCTTCAACCCCTCATCTCGTGCAGCCCGCACAGGCCGCAACCCGCAGACCGGCGAGCCCGTGCGCATCGCGGCCTCCACCGGCGTCCGCTTCGCGCCCGCCACCGCCTTCAAGCAGGCGCTCAATCCAAGGAGCGCCAAGAAGTCCGCGGCCAAGAAGTCCGCGGCCAAGAAGTCCGCGGCCAAGAAGTCCGCGGCCAAGAAGTCCGCGGCCAAGAAGTCCGCGGCCAAGAAGGCGCCTTCGGGCCGGTCCGCCTCGGCTGCGGGCAAGACCCTCGCCAAGAAGGCGTCCAAGACGACGCAGAAGAAGCAGGCCGCCAAGACCCTCGGCAAGAAGGGCGGCGCCGCTTCGAAGGCCTCGGCCAAGAAGGCCGCCAGATCCACCAAGAAGCGCTAACGAAAGGCGGTATGGCCATGAGTCCCCCGGCAAAGAAGGCTTCGGCAAAGAAGGCTTCGGCAAAGAAGGCTCCCTCCAAGAAGGCCACCTCTCAGGCGGGGAAGACCCTGGCCAAGAAGGGCGTGAAGAAGGCCGCCAAGAAGCAGGCGGCCAAGACGCTGGGCCAGAAGGGGGCGCGGGCTCCGGTGAAGAAGGCGTCCACCAAGAAGGCGGCGTCCAAGAAGACGGTCTCGGGCGCAGCCAAGACGCTGGCCAGGAAGGGCGTGAAGAAGGCCCGGAAGAGCCAGGCGGCCAGGACCCTCGGCAGGAAGTCGCAGGCGGCCAGGAAGCGCTGAGGGCGGCGGGCGCTCCGCCCGTCATCACAGGCTCTTGATGAGCTTGAAGGCCTCGCCCATGG
>JALZKD010000105.1 GCA_030859405.1 Actinomycetota bacterium
ACGAGCCCACCAACAACCTGGACACGGCGTCCAGAGAAGCGGTGCTGGCCGCACTGCAACACTTCAGGGGGACGGTGGTGCTCGTCAGCCATGACGTGGAGTTCGTCACCCAGCTGGCTCCCCGCCAGGCCATCGTGATGCCCTCGGGCAGGCTCCTGCCCTTCGACGAGGGCATGCTCGATCTCGTCGCCCAGACCGAGACCGGAGTTGGGCCTCGCCGGCCAAGGGGCGTCGTGCAGGGGGCGTAGCCCGTCGTCCTGGTCCCGGGCCAGGCCTGGGGTCCGAGCCCAGGAGACGGACCACAGGGTTATCCTCCGTCCGGACGAAGAGCGCCACCACGCTGGAGGAAGACGATGACCAACACGATTCGCGAAGCCATCAAGGTCCTGAGCCGTACCGGCTGGACCAAGGACTCCTTTACCGATCAGGCAGGCCGCCATTGCCTGCAGGGGGCGCTGTACGAATCACACAGCCTGCGCCCCTTCGATGGGCGCCAGGTGGGAGTGCCGCTCAGCCGGGAGCTGATGGACGACGTTCGCCTCGTGAACGAGGTGGTCGAGGACCAGTTCCCCGAGCGGGTGGGGGGCGTGGGCGTGTCTCGCTTCAATGATCATCCCCAAACCACCCTGGAGGACGTCATTCACGTCATGGAGAAGGCAGCCATCCGTAAGGACGAGCGGGTCTAGCGCAGCCATGACGGCTTTCGGCTACACGCTCATGACCGAGCAGCGGGCCCCACACGACCTCGTGCGCGAGGCACAGCTCGCCGAAGGGGCCGGGTTCGACTTCGCCGTCATGTCCGACCACTTCCACCCCTGGCTCGAGTCTCAGGGGAACAGCCCCTTCGTGTGGAGCGTGCTCGGGGCGGTGGCCGAACGCACCGAGGGCATGGGGCTCATGACCATGGTCACCTGTCCCACCATTCGCTACCACCCGGCGATCGTCGCCCAGGCCGCGGCCACGGTGGCGGTGATGTCTGGCGGGCGCTTCAACCTAGGAGTTGGCTCTGGCGAGAACCTGAACGAGCACGTCGTGGGCCGAGGATGGCCGCCGGCGGACATCCGGCTCGACATGCTGGGAGAGGCCATCCGGATCATCCGCCTGCTCTGGGGCGGTGGCACGCAGAGCTATCGGGGCCAACATTTCCGGCTGGACGACGCTCGTCTGTACACCCTTCCCGAGTCGCCCCCCCAGATCTGTGTTGCCGTCAGCGGTGCGTTGTCGGTGACCCTCGCCGCCGAGGAGGCCGACGGCATCGTGGCCGTCGAGCCAGACGGCGAGCTGGTGTCCCAGTACAGGGCCGTCGGCGGCTCGGGCCCCCGATACGGCCAGATCCCGGTGTGCTGGGCCGAGGACGAGGCATCGGCCCGAGCCACGGCACGGGAGTTGTGGCGCTTCGGTGTGCCGGGATGGCCGGTGATGTCGGAGCTGCCCAGCCCTTCCAACTTCGAGGCCGCGACGGCGACGGTAAGGGAGGCAGACGTGGCCGAGATGGTGCCTTGCGGGCCCGACGCCGACCGCCACGTGGCCGCCATAGGCCAGTTCGTCGACGCCGGCTTCGATCATGTAGCCGTCGTGCAGTGCGGAGATGATCAGGAAGGCTTCCTGCGCTTCTGGCAGGAGGAGTTGCGCCCCCGGCTGGGATGAGAGCCCGGTCGGGACACGTCGATAATCGAGGGTGAGCGTCACCTACGAAGACAAGGAGGACTTGCAGTGGCAGACGAAACCACGCCGGGCGCCGTCGTCAAGGTCATCGAGCTGGTGGGAAGCTCACCCGATTCCTTCAGCGACGCCGTGCGCCACGCGGTCCAGACGGCGTCGGCCTCGCTGCGGAACATCACCGGTGTGGACGTCCTCAGCAGCTCCGCCGACGTGGGTGAGAACGGGGAGCTGGTGAACTACAAGGTGGCGGTCAAGATCGCCTTCGTGCTCGAGGGTTCGGGGGAGGACGCCAGCGCGTCGGGCTGAGGTGTTCAACCGAAGGGGTCGAACACAAAGCGCAAGGCGAAGATGAGCACGATTCCCCACAATAAGAACCACAAGCCGGCTGCCACGAACACGCTGATGAGGCAGCCCTGAGACAGTTGGCTATCGCCCCGACGGGCATCCTGCAGTGGCGTGCGAGCCCCGAACAGACTTGGAGCTGACGAGGAGCGGGTCTCGGTGGAGGATGGTCCGGGCACCAGCCCCATTTGGTACAGGGCGAAGTAGGCGAAGACGCCGAACAGCAGGCAGACGATGACGAGTATCACCGCGAGCATGGCAGGTCAGGGTGGGGTGGGGGCGAAGGGCTGCGTTCCGGGCGTTCCCGGCGTTCCGGTTGAGCCGCCCGAGGTCGGGGGCGGTCCATAGGGCCCGAACTGGCCGTAGGGCCCGTAGGGCTGGTCCGGGGAGAACCCAGGCGAGACGCCGGGCTCGGCGGGGGGGACGGTGCCGGCCCCGGGTGGGCGGGAGCGAGGAAGGGGGGTGGAGGGAGCCGGAGACGGGGGCGGAGGCGGCAGGGGGCTGGCGAGCACCCCGGTGAACTCGGTGGGGGGGACGTCCTTCAGGGCCTCGGTCATGAAGGCCTTCCACGTCTCGGCGGGGATGGAGCCGCCGGTGACCCGGGGCACGCCCTTGACTCCGAAGAGGGATGTGGGCCGGTCGCGATTCCCGATCCAGACCGCGGTGGAGAGTTGGGGCGTGTAGCCGACGAACCAGGCGTCTCGCCACTCCTGGGCCGTACCCGTCTTGCCGGCGGCGGGGCGGGCGATGTCCGCCTTGGTGCCAGTGCCGCCGGTTATGACGCCCTTCAGGATGTCGGTGACCTGATTGGCCACTCCCTCGGGGAGCACCCGTTCCGCGTTCCGGCGCCGGTTGTCCTCGACCGAGCGCCCGTCGGGCCCCTTGATCCATTCCACCGGTGTGGCCGCGGCCCGCTTGCCCTGGTTGGCGAACACCCCGAAGGCCGAGGCCATGTCGAGGGGGGAGACCTCTTGAGTGCCGATGGCGTAGCTCGGGCCCTGGACCTCGGGGGTGGCCACCCACGCCGAGGTGATCCCCAGCTTCTTGGCCATGTCGGCGGTCTCCTTGACGCCGACGTCCTGGATGAGCTGGGCGTACACGGTGTTGATCGACCTGGCGGTGGCGTTGCGCAGGGTAGCGCTGCCCCCCCCACTTCCCTCGTAGTTCTGAATCGTGCAGCCCTGGTCCCCCTTGCAGCCCTTGAAGCGGTATGAGCTCGGTGCCGAGTACACCTTGGTGTCCGGTATCCCCTTGGCCAGGGCTGCGGCCAGGACGAACGGCTTCCACGAGGAGCCCGCCTGCCGGCCGGAGCCACCTCCCACCACGGCATGGGCCTTCGGATCCCAGCACGAGGCTGGGACGTCGACGTTGTCCTTGAACCTGTCGGGTGGTCGGGTGCAGCCGCCCAGAGCGAGATTGGCCTGGCCTCCGGGGGCGAAGAAGTCGCGGCCGCCGACCATGGCCCGCACGTAACCCGTCGCCGGCTCAACGGCGGTGAGAGCCATCTCGAGGGGCGGCGAGGTGCCGGCCAGGGAAGCGGAGACGGCCGTCTCGGCTGCCGCCTGCCTGGCCGGGTCCAGGGTGGTGTGGATCTCGAGGCCGCCCTTGAACACCCTTTCCGGGCCGTACCTCTCCACGAGATAGCGGCGCAGGTAGTCGATGAAGTAGGGGTACTGCGACGTCGCCTGCTGGGGGGGATACACGATGGTGGCTGGTCGACTGGGGACGGCGTTGGGCACTGTCCAGATGCGTTGGGCCATGGCCTCGGCGTGTTCCTCGGAGGTGATGTAACGCTCCTTCAGCATCCTGTCGAGGACGATCTGGCGCTTCTCCTCGGCGGTGCCGGGGTCGCCCCTTGGCTCGTAGCGGCTCGGCGCCGGGATGAGCCCGGCCAACAGAGCGGACTCCGACAGGTTCAGTTGGCTCACCGGCTTGCGGAAGTAGTTCTCCGAGGCTGCCCCCACGCCGTAGGAGCCCTCGCCGAGGTACAGCGTGGAGAGGTACTTGAAGAGGACGTCGTCCTTGGCCATCTCCCGGTCGAGTCGTCCGGCGATCACCACCTCACGCAGCTTTCGTCCTGCCGTGCGCTCCCTGCCTGTGTAGGCGTTCCTGACGTACTGCTGGGTGATGGTGGACCCGCCTTGGACGAACTCCTGAGACATGAGGTCGGCACGGGCGGCCCGTACCAGACCCCGGAGGCTGACCCCCCCATGGGAGTAGAAGGACTTGTCCTCGGCGGCGATGACCGCCTGCTTCAAACGGAGAGGGACGTCGCTCTCCTTGACGGGCAGGTTCTGCTCGAACTGCTGGAACTGGCTGATCTGGCGACCGTTGACGTCGAGCACCCGGCTGATCTGGCCCGCCTCGAGGGCCGCAGGGGGAGGTAGCTCCCCCGAACCGCTTCCGAACCGCCATGCCAACCAGACGATCCCGACCACCACGAGGGGAGCGAGGGCCGCGAGGACCACGGCGATAAGGCAGGCACGGGCCAGGGGGCTGCGATTCATGATGGCCCAGTCTCGCGCTCCCAGCCCGCTCAGCGCCGGTCGGCCGGCGACGAGCGCGGGCCGATGCAGGCCGTGGACGACGTTGTCATCCGACCCTCAGGTCGTCGAGGGGGCCGTAAGGGCCGCGGCGTACGAACCACTCGAAGCCGTAGACGGCGGCGAACGCCTCCGTCGGGAGCTGCATGGCCGACGCCGTCTCCGGTATCTGGCTGGCGTGGGCGGCCATGGCCGCACGCTTCTGGGCGAGCACCGGGCGAACGTCGATGGTGGTGGTCACGGCGATGGTGGGAAGACCGAGGGAGGATGCCGTCAGGCCCAGCTCGCCCGGTCGGGACCCGGCCCCCCCGGGGACGCCGGCCTCGACCACCAGATGGGTCTCCACGAAATGGAGGTACTCGCGGTCCACGGTGACCTCGTAGACGGAGTCGATGCCGCACCGCTCGGCGGCAAGCAGGCCAACCCGGTGCACCTGGACATGGTCGGGGTGCCCGTAGATGCCCATCTGGTCGTAGACGACCAGATGAGCGGCCCTTTCCTCGATCAGGATCTGCGACAGGCGCTCTGAGGCTTCGTGCCTGTCAGCGGACCAGAATGCGTGGGGGTCGGTGTTGGCCGGGTCACCCAGCATTCCCGAGTCCCTGTACCCGAGGAACTCCACCCGGCCGAGGCCGAGAATCTCGGCTGCTCTGGAGGTCTCGGCCGCCCGTTGCCCGGGCAGGTCCTCTTCGGCGCCGGCGAAGGTCGTCCGCACGCCGTGCTCGCCACCAGTGGCAACCACCAGGACCACCCGCCGACCGCTGGCCGTCAGGAGAGCCATGGTCCCGCCGGTGAAGATGGCCTCGTCATCGGGATGAGCATGGAAGAAGACCGCCGAGCCGTCCGCCATGTGGGCCCCATCCCCCCCGGTCGGTCCGGCGCCGGGTGTCAGGGCGCCGTCGTCCGTCGGCCGCTCAGCTCGGCGATGACGTCGGCGCGTTTCTCGGGGGAGCGGGCTTCCTCCAGCAGGGTCCGCAGCTTGTCGGGAGGAAGGCCGAAGGCGCCCGCCGGAAGGTGCACCCGTGCCTTGGCCGAGACCACATCCACATCGCCATCGCCGGCGATGTGCTCGACCCATTCCCAGCGGATGAGGGTTCGCTCCTGGCCGGGCCCGAAGATCGAGACTCCGTGGAGATCCACTCGCAGACGCAGGTCGGCACCGGGGCGATTCGCCCTGATCACGTGCTCGGCTGCCCGCAGTCCCATGCCATGAGTCTAAGGCCGGCCACCTGGCCCCTGACTCGTCGACGGGTAGGG
>JALZKD010000106.1 GCA_030859405.1 Actinomycetota bacterium
GGTTGAAGAACCTCAGCGCCGTAGCCAGAAGGGTCCCATCCGCCGCGAGGGGCGTCGGAAATCCAACGCCTCAGCAGCCCAAACCATCAGCACCAAGATGGGCCTCACCTCGTTCCGGCTCTCGAGAGCGTCGGGACACCGTCAGTCACACTTTGGCCGTGTCGGTCCTCCGCCCTGTCGCCGAAGCCGTGAGCAAACGGCTGATGGCAGCCGGTTGCGTCGCCGCCGACGAGGAAGCTGATGAACTCGTTGCCGCAGCCCCGGATCCAGCGTTACGAGCCCCGCATCGCCCTCGACGGCGGCGACGACGGCCTCGATTTGATCCGCCGGATCGTTGTTTCTGCCACCCGGCTCCTACGGGCTGGGGGTGGCTCCTGATCGAGTTGGGCGGGGAACAGGACCAGGCGTTGAGCCCCACGCTCGACGCAGTGGGTGGACACACGGCGCTGCCTCCGTAGGAGGCCGAGGAAACAAGACTGCGATTCCACCGGGCACGGGCCGTAGCCATCGCGGCCCGATGCGAGCCGATTGAGGGCCTGGTCGGACCCATCGTTGACGACGTGGTCGCCATGGAGGCGGAACTGAGCGGCCTTGTGGACGAGCTGGAAGGCGGGCGTGCCTTGGGCGAACAAGAGCAGATAGAACAGCGTCGCCGTAGTCGGCGGGGCCAGGAAGGCGCATGGCGGCGTGACCAGCGGCCGAGTCGGCGTTGACACTGCTACCGTGCGCCCGTGACCGAACAGCAAGAGATGGAGGTACCAGACCGCAACCTGGGCATGGAACTGGTCAGGGCCACCGAGGCCGGGGCTCTGGCTGCGGCTCGGTGGATGGGCCTGGGAGACAAGGAAGAGGCCGACGGCGCCGCTGTGGAGGCCATGCGGCTCCTGCTGAACAGCGTGGCCATGAGCGGCGTGGTGGTCATCGGTGAGGGTGAGAAGGACGAGGCGCCGATGCTCTTCAACGGCGAAGAGCTTGGGCTGGGCGTCGCTCCCGAGGTCGACATCGCCGTCGATCCTGTCGAGGGCACCTCCCTTACCGCCCTTGGCCGACCAAACGCCCTTTCGGTGATCGCCGCCAGCGACCAGGGCGCCATGTTCGACCCTGGGCCTGCCTTCTACATGAGGAAGGTGGCGGTCGGGCCGGGCGCCGCAGGTTCCATCGACATCGACCGCTCCCCCGGCGAGAACCTCGAGTCGGCGGCTCGAGCCTTGGGCAAGTCAGTCCGCGACCTCACCGCTGTGGTCCTGGACCGTCCCCGCCACGAGGACCTCATCGCCGCCATTCGCAGCGCTGGCGCCCGCATCCGCCTCATCCAGGACGGCGACGTGGCCGGCGGGATCTCCACCGGCTGGCCCGAGTCAGGAGCCGACATCCTCTTCGGCATCGGTGGCACGCCTGAGGGAGTGATCACGGCCGCCGCCTTGAAGTGCGTGGGCGGCGAGATCCAGGCGCGCCTGGCACCGGGCGACGACGAGGAACGCCAGAAGGTCGTGGACGCCGGCATCGACCCCGACCGGGTGCTCGGGACGGACGACCTCATCTCGGGCGAGAATTGCTTCTTCGCCTGCACGGGCATCACCGACGGCGAGCTGGTGCGAGGGGTGCATTACGGAGACGGAGTAGCCACCACCTCCTCGTTGGTCATGCGGTCCAAGTCGGGCACCGTCCGCTCCGTGACTGCCCGCTACCCGATGGACCATCCACGGGTGCTCTGAGGCCGGCCGCCCACCGAGAAGCCGCATTATCGGGGTCGGACGACTCGCTTGTCGCTCATGCCCTCCAACATCGGCACACGGGCCCTGAAAGAGGCCTGATCTCCTGGTACCCAACTCGGTGGTGAAGCCGGCTTGCCGTTGCCGGTCCTGTTGCTGGTCTTGCCTACCTCCCACCGGCACTTCGAGGTACCGCCGTGGCAGGATGCAACGGTGGCACGAGCCGCCGTGATCGCCGATGACCACGCCCGCTTGCGTACCCACCTGTCGGCCCCGTCCCTGGCCGAGGTGGTCGCTCGGCCATGACGACGGGGGCCACCGTCGCCGGCGCCGGCGTCTCGCCCCCTGCTGCTGGAGCCGGCGCTCCTGTCGATCCCCGACAGGCACACGACGGTGGTCGTAGGAAGACCGTCGTGCCCTGTGCGCTGGGCCTGGTCTCCGCCTTGCTGGTTGCCGGAGGTTTCAGCCTCGGCGTCTACATGCCCAACCTCCACAACGGGCTCATCGCCGCCGCGTTCACGGCGGTAGGGGTGTTCGTCGTCCTCCGGCGTCCTGGCAACCGGGAGGGCTGGCTGTTCATCGCCACGGGGGTGGCTCACGCGGTGATGTTCGCCGGGCGCCAGTATGGCTTCTACGCCGGCACGCACGAGGGCGACACCTTGCCGGCCGTGTCGTGGGTCACGTGGATGGGCGTGTGGCCGCTCCCCTTGGTGCTGGTGCTCAGCGGCGTCACCATCATGTGCTTTCCCAACGGGCGGCTGCCGTCGCCCCGATGGCGGAAGGTGGTGGCCGCCATGGTGTCAGTCGGGGCCCTGTTGGCTCTGGCCTCCGCGCTGTGGCCCGTCGAGTACGCCGAGAACTCGCTGTCGGTGCCTCATCCCTTGCACGTGGCCGGTTACGCGACGGCGCAAGGGCTGTGGACCATGGTGGCCCCCCCGGTCTATCTGTCGTTCCAGATGGCGTGGGCGGCCTGCGTCGTCGTCCGGCTCCGCCGGGCCGAGGGCGACGAGGCGCGCCAGCTGAAGTGGTTCGTGTACACGGTGGCCATGGCCGTCGTGGCCATGGCCGTGAGCCTCATCGTCTTCCGCTCGGCCGCACTCGGTGTCCTGGCCGTGCCCGTCGTTCCCATCGCCGCCGGCGCCGCCATCCTCAAGTACCGCCTCTACGACATCGATGTCGTCATCAACAAGACCATCGTCTTCGCCCTCCTCGCCGGGTTCATCGCCGTGGTCTACGTGGCCCTGGTGGTCGGGGTGGGGACACTGGTGGGCGGTCGCGGTGAAGCCAACCTAGGCCTGTCGGTGGCCGCCACCGCCGTCGTGGCCGTGGCCTTCGATCCCGCGCGCCGCCGAGTCCAGGGTTGGGCCAACCGCCTCGTCTACGGCCAGCGGGCGACCCCCTATGAGGTGCTGTCGTCGTTCTCAGCCCGCATGGGAGAGACCCTGGCCACCGAAGAGCTGCTGGATCGGATGGCCCGTCTCCTGGCCGAGGGCACGGGAGCCAGGGCTCAGGTATGGCTGCGGATGGGCGAGAGCTTGCGCCCTGCCGCGGCCTGGCCCAGCACCGAGCCGGCCCAGCACGCTGCCCTGGCCCTGAACGACGGGGCCCTCCCCCACATCGAGGGCGCTCACCGGGTCGTCCCCGTGGTCCACCGGGGCGAGCTGTTGGGGGCCCTGACCGTGACCAAGCCCCGGGGGGAGACCGTGTCGTCGAGCGAGGACAAGCTCGTCGCCGACATGGCCGCCCAGGCCGGCCTGGTTCTGCGCAACGTCCGCCTCACCGCCGAGCTCCTCGACCACGTCGAGGAGCTGCGGGCCTCCCGCCAGCGATTGGTCACGGCCCAGGACGATGAGCGCCGCCGGCTCGAGCGAGACCTCCACGACGGCGCCCAGCAGCAGCTGGTGAGCATCAAGATCAACCTCAGCCTGGCAAAGACGATGGCTGCCGAGGACGAGCACGCCCCCCAGACGGCAAGCGTCATCACCCAGGTCATGGCTGACACCGATGAGGCTGTGCAGACCCTGCGGGAGCTGGCCCACGGCATCTACCCACCCCTGCTGGCCTCCGACGGCCTGAAGGCCGCCCTCAGCGCTCGCCTCGCCAAGGCCCCTCTCTCGGTCGTCATCGAGGCTGACGGCCTCGGCCGTTACCCCCAGGAGGTGGAGGCGGCCGCGTACTTCTGCTGCCTCGAGGCGGTCCAGAACGTGGTCAAGTACGCCGGCGCCAGCACCGCTCGGGTCCACCTTGACGAGCGAGACGGCACCCTCTTCTTCACCGTGGAGGACGACGGCCGGGGCTTTGACCCCTCGGCCACACCGAGAGGTGCAGGGCTGCAGAACATGGTGGATCGCCTGGACGCCCTGGGCGGGAGGCTGCAGGTCATCTCCGAGTCGGGCGCCGGCACCACGGTATGCGGGCAGGTGCCAGTGCGCCGTGGGCAGGGTGCAACGTCCAGCGCAGAGCCAGGCACAACCTCCTCCTGATGGGCGGACCGCCGGCTGGGCGCAGCGCCCCGACCCCTCTACCAACGACGCCCCGCTAGAGCCATACCATCGAGTCAGTGGCCCACGACAAAGAGCTCGCTGATCGGATCCGCGCCTTGTTGGCCAATCACGCCTCTGTTTCAGAACAAGCCATGTTTGGCGGGCTTGCCTTCTTGGTTGGCGGAAACATGGCCATTGCTGCGAGCGGCCAAGGTGGCGTGCTCGTTCGGGTCGATCCTGCTGAGTCAGAGCACCTCATGGCGGCGACGACCGCTGTGCCGATGGAGATGCGAGGCCGGCCGATGCGCGGCTGGCTGCGCGTGAGTGCTGACCAGGTCCGCACGAATCGGCAACTCTCCAAGTGGGTTGACCTCGGCGTCGGGTACGCCAGCTCCCTGCCCCCCAAGAGGGTAGGTCTCCGAGTCTCTGAGGGCGCTCGTCCCTCCCCGGCTGCTTACCGCCGGATGGCGGCGTCCGACTTCCTCGGCTCGGCGTACGCCCGCACCGGCCACAAGAGAACCCCCTCACGGGTTACCGCCTCAGGTAGTTCTCCGGAAATGGGCAATGACTCAGATCAGTATCTAAAGGCTGGCCATGGAGCTTCGGATGCGACGCCGTCGCCTCAGTGCCGCCGGCGACGCCTCACGACCTCTCGCGCCGGCCTCCTGGCCGGTCCCTAAGAGCGACGTCGGAGCACCTCGAGGGCTTCCTCGGGTGTGCAGCCCTGCTCTTCCACGAGGATGGCCCTGGCCTGACCCACGACGTCTCCGGTCTGCACGGCCACGCCCGCTCCGTGGACCACCTTCTCGCTGGCCTCTCGGAGCTGGGCGCTGGCCAGTGCCACCCCGGCCTGGGCGGCGAACAGCAAGCCCGCCTCCCGACACTCGTCGAAGGCATAGGGCTGGCGGGAGTACATGTTGAGCGCGCCCAGAGACAGGCCAGCAAAGGTGAGGGGAAGTGACAGCGAGCTCATGATGCCCCTCTCGATGGCCGCGGCGCGAAACGCCGGCCAGGAGCTGTCCTCGAGCAGTGATGGGATACTGAACACCTGAAGCTGGTCGAAGGCATCCAGGCACGGGCCGCGCCCGGTCTGGTATTGGGCGGCGTCGATCTCTCGGGCCACCTCCGCCGTGCAGGCGGCGGTGGTCAACTCCCCGTTGCTGAGAAGGGTGACGCCCACCCCGTCACAGTCCCTGACCATTCCTTCGGCCAGATGAGCCACTCTTTCCACGGTCGTCTCCGTGTCACCAGGCGAGAGCACGAGGCCGGACAACTCAGCCAGGCTGTGGGACAACTCGTCGGGAATGGTGGGCACAGGGCTCCAATGCGTCCAAAGGAGCCAGTGGCGTCCTGCGCGCACACACAAGGAGTTGTAGCGCCGACTCGTAACCATCCTACCGGAAGGATGTCCGGGAGGCGCGATGCCGTGGGAACGCTGTAGCGGTAGCAGAGGTCCAGGGGCCCGAGGCGGCGCTTCAGATCGTCGTGGGCTGGGCCTCGATGACTGACGGCTCCGCGAGCGGGACCGCTAGGTTCCACACGTGATCCAAGAGAGGGCCGGCGCTCGACAGGTCGGCAACGACCTGTCG
>JALZKD010000004.1 GCA_030859405.1 Actinomycetota bacterium
CAAAGGTCAGGTTGGGCACGAAGTGACCATCCATGACGTCCCACTGGATCCGGTCCACCCCCGCTTGCTCGAGGGCCTGGACCTCCTGGCCCAGACAGGCGTAATCGGCAGGCAGCACCGAAGGCACTACCAGTACCGACTGGTCGGCCATGGTGGGCTAGCCCTGCTCCATGTCGGAGGAGTAGGAGCCTTGGCGCGCTGCGGAGTTGAGCTTGGCTCGATGGGCCAAGACCTCCTGAGCCGCGTCCCAGTTGGACTGCTCGCCCTTCCAGGTCTTGAGCACGGGCTCCTGGAGGGCCCGGGCGTAAGAGAAGCTCACCTCCCAGGGATGAGCGCCCATCCGGTTCATGGCGTCGAGGTGAGCCGTGGCCTGCTCCGGGGTCTGGCCGCCCGACAGGAAGCACACTCCGGCCACCGCCGCGGGCACCACCCGGCGCAGGCACGAGATGGTGTTCTCGGCGACCTCCTCCACCGATGACTGGTGGTCGGCGTCCTTGCCCGAGATGACCATGTTGGGCTTGAGGATCATGCCCTCGAGCTCCACCCGCTGCTGCGCCAGCTCGTTGAAGACGACCCGGAGGGTGGCCTCTGTGACCTCGTAGCAGCGCTCGAGGGTGTGGTCGCCGCTGATCTCCACCTCGGGCTCCACGATGGGCACGAGGCCCGCCTCCTGGGCCAGGGCCGCGTAACGGGCCAGGGCATGGGCGTTGACGGCGATGCAGTAGTCCGAGGGCAGCTCGCGTCCCTTGATGTTGATGACGGCCCGCCATTTGGTGAAGCGAGCCCCCATCTCCACGTACTCCTCGAGGCGCTCGCGGAGCCCGTCCAGACCCTCGGTGACCTTCTCACCCTCGGCCTTGGCCAGGGGATTGGCGCCGGTGTCCACCTTGATCCCGGGCATGACGCCGTTCTGCTCCAGCGCCTTGGGCATGGGGGTGCCGTCGGAGGTGTCGGAGCGGATGGTCTCGTCGTAGAGGATGGCTCCCGAGATGTAGTCACCGAGGCCTGGAGTGGTGAACAGAAGTTCCCTGTAGTCCCGGCGGCTTTCGTCGGTGGACTCGATGTTCTCGGCTTCCAGCCGCTTGCCGGCGGTGCCGGTCGACTCGTCGGCGGCCAACAGTCCCTTGCCCTCGGCCACCATGGCCTGGGCGGTGGCTCGCAGGTCGTTTGCGCCCATCGGTGTCTCCTCCGTCGTCGTGCTGGCGTTGGTCGTGCTGGTCCCTGCTCGGGGCGACTTGTCGCCCGCGGGGGTCAACTCAGGCGCGACGTTAGCTCATGCGGTCGCTCAGGCGCTAAGGGCGCTCGAGCCGCTCGAGCGCTCGGGCTCAGGGGGTCACGGGCTCGTGAGGAGGGCGCCACTGCCACCAAACCATGCCGCGGCCGACCGGGGTTAGGCTCCGCGCCGAGTGCATCAAGAGACAATCGGGACCAAGAAGGGGAGGGGCACCGCCGGGTGAGCAAGGGTTGGATGGCTGCGCTGGTTGCCGTGTGCGTGGCAGGCATGGGGGCGTGCAGCGGTGGGAAGGAGAAGGCCAAGACCACCGGACCTGAGGTCGCGGTCAAAGACATTGCCTTCAAGCCATCCACGATGTCGGTGAGGGTGGGAGCCGAGGTCACGTGGACCTTCGCGGACAAGGTGAGCCACAACGTCACCGCCTCCGACGGCTCGTTCCACAGCCAGAACCTGACCACCGGGACTTTTGTCCACCGCTTCGACAAGCCCGGCTCGGTGGCCTACACCTGCACCCTTCACCCGGGCCAGATGAGGGGCAGTATCGAGGTTCGGGCCTAGCGCAGCACCCTGGCCAGTCTGGCCTCGCCAGGTGACTACGCCGGCTTGACGGGGATGGGGCCGCCGCCCGTGCCCCTCTTGAGCCGGATGGCCAACTGGCCGTTGCCGAAGGTGGCCGTGCCGCCACCGCCGAAGCCCTCGGGGACCTGGACCACCCGCTCGTAGGGCCCGTAGTGCCACTCGTGGACCAGGTACTCCTTGGCCGCAGCCGAGCGCATGGCGGCGGCGATACGGAGTTGGGTCCCCGCCATCGACACGTCCACGTCCTCGGGGCGCACACCCGGTAGTGGGGCCACGATCACCAGGGCCTCGTCGGCCTCGTAGACGTTGACCGGGACCTGCATGGTCTCGCCCCCGGGCTCGCCCGACTGACCCTGTTGGCGGGCCTGCAGCTGGTCGAGTCGGTGGGACATGTCCTCGCTCATGGAGCTCATGGAGCGGAGCCTAACCATGGCCGGTGGCCGAGAACCCTCTCTCCTCCGGTACCGTTGGAGGCGGTGCGCCCTCTCGTTCGCTTCGCGGCCACATTGGTGCTGGCCGGCGCAGCGTTGGCGCTCGGATTGGTCCTGCTCGGCCCCGAGCTCCGTGGCCTGAGTCGGGCCGGCCGCGCCGGTGAGGCGGCCAACGTGGCCCAGGTGGCGGAGGTGGCGCAGAACTCGGAGGTCTATGCCAGCGACGGCAGCCTGATCGCCGTTCTCCATGCCGAGGAGAACCGCTCGCCCGTAGCCCTGGAGCGTGTCCCGAACTCGGTGGTGAACGCCGTGCTCGACATGGAGGACGACCACTTCTGGTCTCACGGCGGCGTCAACGCCAGGGCCACCCTGCGGGCCCTGGCCACCAACGTCTCATCGGGAGAGGTGCGCCAAGGGGGCTCCACGATCACCCAGCAGCTGGTCAAGAACTCCCTCCTCACACCGGAGAAGCGGGTGGACCGCAAGGTGAAGGAGGCAGTGCTGGCCATGCGTCTGGAGAAGGAGCTCTCCAAACGGGAGATCCTCGAGCGCTACCTGAACGTCGTCTACTTCGGCAACGGTGCCTACGGTGTGCAGGCCGCGGCCGAGACCTACTTCGACACTGATGTCGATGCCCTGAACGAAGGCCAGGCTGCGCTGCTCGCCGGCGTCATCCGCAACCCGGTGGGCTACGACCCCGTGAAGAACCCGCTCCAGGCTCGGGCCCGGCGGGACCTGGCTCTCGACCTGATGGTCGAGAATGGCCACCTGGCGCCAGAAGCCGCCGACGGGTTCAAGTCGACGCCGGTGCCCGCCAAGCTGTTCAAGCCCTTGCCGCCCCTAAACGACTACTTCGTGGAGGAGGTCAAGCAGCGACTCCTGTCCGACCAGCGGTTGGGGGAGACGGCGCAGGAGCGGTACAACGCGGTGTTCAAGGGCGGCCTTCGGATTCACACCACGCTCCAGCCGCAGCGCCAGCGTCAGGCCGAGCAGCGCCGCAACGAGATCCTGCCGCCGACGCTTACGAAGGGGCGCTTCACCAGCTCTCTGGTCTCGGTCGAGCCCTCGACGGGCTACGTGCGGGCCATGGTGGCGGGCGACGACTTCGGCACCGCCAAGTACAACCTGGCCACCCAAGGGATGCGCCAGCCAGGGTCGGCGTTCAAGCCCTACGTGCTCTTGGCGGCCATCGAGGCCGGCTACAACCCCAGCGGTCCCATCGACGGGACCTCGCCCTGCACCATCAAGGTCCCCGGCTTCCAGCCGTATACGCCGGGCAACTACGAGGGATCACTGGGGGGAAGGATGTCCATCGCTGACGCCACGGCCCGCTCCGTGAACTGCGCCTACGCCCGCCTGGGCGTCGAGGTCGGTCTCCACAAGGTGGTGGACATGGCCGCCCGGCTGGGACTGGAGAGGGCCCGGCTCGAGCCGTACCCGTCCATCTCGCTGGGCGCCGAGGAAGCCACGCCCCTGGAGATGGCCTCGGCCTACGCCACCATGGCCAACGACGGCGTCTACCACGAGCCCCGGTTCATGGAGAAGGTGTTCGACCGCAACCAGAAGTTGGTCTTCGAGGGCCCCGACAAGGGCAGGCGAGCCGTGTCGCCCCAGACAGCCAGAGTGGGGATCTCGGTGCTGCGCACGGTGGTGGAGCGAGGTACGGGCACCCGGGCCCGCCTCCCAGGGCGCGAGGTGGCGGGCAAGACGGGGACCTCTCAGGAGTCCGAGAATGCCTGGTTCGTGGGCTTCACGCCCCAGCTGTCCACCGCGGTCTGGATGGGCTCGCCGGTAGGCAACGTGCCCATGACCAACGTGGGAGGGATCTCAGTGACCGGCGGCTCCTACCCGGCCCGGATCTGGGGCGCGTACATGGCTGACGCCCTGGCCGGCCTGCCCGCCATCCGGTTCGCGGCGCCCGAGCCGTTGGGCAAGGGCAAGGTAGTGCCGGGCCGGTCGCCGAAGTACCAGGAGGGCGACGACCGAGAGACCCCCGACCGCTACACCCGGCGGTCCGACCGCCGGCCCCGCCAGGAGCCGGAGCGTCGGTCCCCCCGGCCCGCCGAGCGAGTCCCGCGTCAGCGCCAGACACCGACGACGACAGAACCGTCCGTGGCCACCTCGAGCCCCGCGGTGCTGCCCTAGGCACTTGAGCGGCCTTCAGTCACTGATGCGGGTCCAGGAGAGGGACACCGCCACGGACCGACTTCGCTACAGGCGGGCCAACCTCCCAGAGCGGTCGCAGCTCTCAGTGTTGGAGCGACGGCTGACGGACCTCGAGGCCCGGCTGACCGACGTGCGGGGTCGGCGCGACGCGGTGGCCGCTCGGCAGTCCAAGCTGGAGGAGGAGGTGCGGTTACTCGACACCCGTGTCCAGGAGATCGACCAGCGGCTCTACTCGGGGACGGTGACCGCGTCCCGAGAGCTCCAGGCCATGTCGGCGGAGGTGAGCGCGATCAAGGCGCGCCGATCGTCGATGGAGGATGCCGTACTGGAGGCCATGGAAGAGCACGAGCCGTTGGCTCTGGAGGCGGAAGCTCTGGAGAGAGAACGAGGTGAGCTCGACGGCGAGTCCGAACGCCTCCGAGCCGCGTTGGCGGAGGCCGAGGTGGTCATCGACGCCGAGATCGCAGCCGAGGAGGGCGCCAGAGCCGACGCCGCACAGAGCGTGGCCTCCGATCTGTTGAGCACGTACGAGGAACTCCGGTCCAAGCTTGGCGGCGTAGGCGCGTCCCGCCTGGTCGGTTCCTCGTGCTCGGGATGTCACCTCGTGCTGCCGGCGGCGGAGGTGGCGCGGGTCAAGCGGGAACCGCCCGACGCCCTGCTGTTCTGTGACCAGTGCGGGCGCATCCTGGTGCGCTGACGGTATCGGTGCTGTTCTGGTTCGTCGGCCTCGGGGTGGTGCTGGTCTGGCAGGTCTTCCGAGACACCGCCATCGACTACCGACTGGTCATGGCCGGCGCCCTGGCACCAGACGTCATCGACGCAGTGGTGGACACGGGCGTAGCCCACACCCTGGCCTCGAGCGCCGGCTTGCTGGTCGTGGTCATGGTGGCCACTCGGGACCGGCGCAGGCTCCGCCGCCGCCTGCTGGCCCTTCCGGTGGGCACGTTCCTCCACCTCGTCCTCGACGGAGCCTGGATCAGCGCTCGCCTTTTCTGGTGGCCGCTTCTCGGCTGGCAGCTTCCAGGCGAGGTTCCCCTCAGCTTCCACCGCCCCGTCCTCGTTCTCGTGGTGGAAGAGGCCGGCGGTGTGATGGCTCTGGTCTGGTGGTGGCGGCGCTTCCGGCTTCAGGAGCCTGAGCGCCGCCGCAGCTTCGTCCGCACCGGCAGGCTGGGCCGGGACCTGGTGGCCTAGGTTCGTGCCATGACCACGAGCAAGTTGAGCGTTCCCGGCATCCATTGCGAGCACTGCCAGAGCGCCATCGAAGGCGCGCTCGGTGACCTCGGGGGTGTGCGTTCGGCGCGGGTGTCGGTGCCCGAGCGCACCGTCGACGTCGACTACGACGAGTCGCTCGTCAGCCTCGACGTCATCAAGGACACCATCATCGAGCAGGGTTACGACCTGCCGGCATAGAGCTCCAGCGTTGTCCAAACCGAGCGAGGTCCTCCGTTTCATCGGTCGCAACGCCAAGCGGCTGGCGGTCACCATCGTGGGCGGGGTGGTTCTGGTGGCCGGCCTGACCATGCTGGTCCTTCCCGGGCCTGCCATCGTCGTGGTGCCGTTGGGCTTCGCCATCCTGGCGACCGAGTACGCCTGGGCGGCGGTGGCATTGAACAAGAGCAAGGACATGGTCGATTCGGCGGGGAAGAGGACCAAGAAGGGTCTCGCCAAGATCAAGAAGAAGAAGAAGAAGAAGAAGGTGAGGGCCTCGGAGGGCTCGAGGCGGGTTCAGTAGGGCGGGAGGAGCCGTCGGGAAGCGCGGGGAGGTCGGGCTCCACGTATAGATGGATGGCGGCGGGGAGGCGCTCACGAACGCGGGCTTCGGCGTCGTCGATGACTCGGGCCACGTCCCGGAAGCTCAGGTCCGCGTCCAGCTCGACCTTGGCTGCCACCATCAGCTCGTCCGGTCCGAGGTGCTGGCTCCTGAGCTCGATGACCTGGCGCACATGGGGGCTCTTGCCCAGGGCCTCCCTGATGGCGCCCTCGTCCACCGGCGAGGCCGACTCCCCGATGAGCAGGCTCTTCATCTCCACGGCCAGCAAGAGGCCGATCCCGGCCAACAGCACGCCGATGACCACGCTGCCGAGGGCGTCGAAGCGGCTGTTTCCGGTGAGGTCGGCCAGCCCGAGGCCCACCAGCGCGAACACGAGGCCCAGAAGGGCGCCGATGTCCTCGAGGAGGACCACCGGCAGCTCCGGCGTCTTGGCCGTGCGGATGAACGACCACCAGGACTGTTGGCCCTTGGCCACGGCCGACTCGCGGACAGCAGTGCGGAGGGAGAAGGTCTCGAGGACGATGGCCACCACCAGCACGGTGACCGCCCATGTGATCGAGCCCAGGTGCTCGGGATGGCGGAGCTTCTCGTAGCCCTCGAAGATGGAGAAGACTCCTCCGAGGGTGAACAGGACGATGGCGACGACGAAGGACCAGAAGTAGCGCTCGCGCGCGTGGCCGAAGGGGTGCTCGGGCGAGGCTTTGCGCTGGGAGCGGCTCCGACCGAGCAGGAGGAGGCCCTGGTTGGAGGAGTCGGCTACCGAGTGAATCGACTCGGCCAGCATGGAAGCCGCACCGGTGGCCAGGAAGGCGACCAGCTTGGCGACGGCGATGCCGGCGTTGGCCACCAGGGCGGCGATGATCGCCTTCCTGCCCGAGTGTCCGGCCACGACGAATCACCCTAGGTGACCGGGGCGCTCACCTCGCAGCGCCGACGCTCATCCGGGACTGGCGTCGATGGCTTCCAGCAGGCCCAGCTCATGGGCGAGCTCCACACACCAGCCCCACAGAGCGGCGATGGCGGAGGAGCCACCAGCGGGGGAGGTGCGAGCGGGGCAGCCCAGGGTGGCGTAGGTGGTGCCTATGTCCTCGAGCCGCCGGCCCTGCCTGGTGCCACCGAGCGGCGGGTCGTCTCGAAGGTCGATCCTCCAAGGCCGACCCTCTTCGGCGTGTTGGACGGTGAAGCGCTCGGCGTCCATCCAGCTCGGCCCCTGCGGGGACGCGCTCGGGCCGTGGGTCGGCGCCTGCAGGTCCTGGTAGGCGAAGATCACGTGGTCGAGGTTGAGCGCCGCCAGCCGGTAGGCCGGCCGGATGCTCCTCGCCATGATCGCGGCGCGCTCGCCCGCCGTCGTGGCCGGAAGGGCGGCCAACAGCCGGTACATCACCTCGGCCAGCTGAACGCACACCCCGGTTCCGAAGTGGAGCCCTCCGTACACGAAGCTGAGGCCGTCACGCATCCTGGACTTGCTGAGGGGGCCGGCGTCGATGCGGAAAAGGGTCAGCAGTGCCTCCAGACGCTCGATCATCCAAGCGTGATCGGACTGGCGGAACTCCCGGAACTGGCGGTCGAGGTGGAAGACGGTCGTGTCGACCAGCGCCTTACCCAGGGCGAGGAAGCCATCGACCGAGCCTTCCTCCACCGCGTCCGGAGACGTGACCAGCATCCGCGAGTCCGAGTGCATCGACCGCACCAGCCCGTAGGGCGGGTAGGAGGGACGCTCGCCCAGGGTTCGGGCCACGGTGGCGTCGGCCACGATCGAAGAGATGGCGTGCAACTCCAAGCGGAGGCCCTGCAGCACCTGGTGGCGAGCCTCCTCCGGCTCGCCGGCCAGCCGGTCCGGGTCGGGAAGCTCCTCCAGCGCATCGGGCCCCGCCGCCATGAGCTCGCGGGCCCGGATTGCCAGCCGTCGTTCCTCGCTTGCGCTCACGTGTGAAGTCTGCCCGCATCGGCAGGAGCCACCTGTCTTCTAGCTCGGTGGGGCGGTCTCCCGCAGATCCGTGGCGCTCGAGCTGCCATCGCCGGCGACTGCTCTGGCGCCATTGCCGGAGGGGGCCATCCCCGCTGCGTCAGGCACCTCGTGGAGCCTCATGACATGGACCGACCCGGGCACTCGTTCGATTCCAACCGGTGACTGGAACGAGTCAAGAAAACTACCCACCTCGGCGGACTGCCTCGGCAATGCGGTCGGCGGCCCTGGCGCCAATCTTCTGCTTGATCAGAGCCTCCCGGCCGGTGGCGCGGATCGTCACCGTCGAACCGCCCGACTTCCCGGCGTCGACCTGGATGCGGACGAGGCCGGGGACATGTTCATCGCTCCGCTCCCGACGAAGCCCCAGATCGAGCCGTCGTTGGCGGCGTTGGGGTCGTCGATCAACGCGCCGTCGGCCATGAGGGCGGCGGCGGCGCGCTGCGCGCCGCGCGCCGCTTCAGGCCACAGCGGCACCTCGACCGTGGTCTGGGCGGTCTGCGCCTTGGTGCGCTTCGCGCCCCACCGCCCACCCGCGGCCCCGGCCCTACGCGCCAGCGCCCCACCGCCGACGCGCCCACTGATCGCTCCGCCGATCGATCCACCGAGCGCCCCGGCCCCGGCCGCGGCATCTTCGGTAGCGGCGGCCAGTAGCGCCGCCTCGGCGTCGGTCAGCTCGTAGTCGACCCTCTCGGCCATTACCCGTAATTGGGCCAGTCGAGTCGTGACGCTGGCGCCAAGGGCGGGCAGAGCCTGTCCGCAGAGCCGGCGGAACCGCCACCCGTCCGGAGCGCCAGCCGTATGTGGGTGATTTCATCGTGCGCCGATGACCAAGGCACATCCTTCCATCTTGGACAGCTTTAGGCATGGCGCGCCGCCAAGGTTCTCACGGCCGCGCATGCAACAGGCGTACGGGCATGCGCCGGCGCCAGCTTCCCGGCGGGCCGTCGAACACGCCGGGGAGACGGCCGCCGCAGGCGATACAAGCGCCGTGGTCGGTGAGCCGGTACTCGCCCAGTGCGTGCCAGTCCCGTTCGACGAGGCGCGCCCGGCGTGTCGGGCAGTAGGTGCTCGATCCCTCCGCATCGTGGACGTTGCCCGTGTAGGCGAACCGCACGCCGTTGGCAACGGCGATCCGCCGGGCGCGGATCAGCGTCTCCGCCGGGGTCGGCGGCCGGTCGGTGAGCTTGAAGTCGGGATGGAAGGCGGTGAAGTGCAGCGGCACGTCGGGGCCGAGCTCGTCGACGACCCAGTTGGTCATGGCATCGAGCTCGGCGTCCGAATCGTTCAGCCCCGGGATGAGCAGGTTGGTGATCTCGAACCACACCGATGTCTGGTGACGGAGGTAGCGCAGCGTGTCCTTTACCGCTTCGAGATGCCCGCCGCAGGTGTGCCGGTAGAAGTCCTCGGTAAAGGCCTTCAGGTCGACGTTGGCCGCGTCCATGTGCCGGTAGAACTCAGCCCGCGGCTCGGGGCAGACGTACCCGCCGGTGACCGCCACGGCCTTGATGCCGGCTCGGTGGCAGGCGTCGGCGACGTCGATGGCGTACTCGTGGAAGACCGCAGGGTCGTTGTAGGTGAAGGCCACGTGCGGCAGCCCAGCCGTACAGCGGCCGTGGCCAGCGCCTCCGGTGAGGCCTGGTCGGCGAGGGTGTCGACCTCCTTGGACTTCGAGATGTTCCAGTTCTGGCAGAACCGGCACGCCAGGTTGCACCCCGCGGTGCCGAAGGAGAGCACCGAGGTGCCGGGCAAGAAGTGGTTGAGCGGTTTCTTCTCGATGGGGTCGACACAGAACCCGGACGAGCGGCCGTAGCTGGTGAGCACCACCTGGTCCTCGAGGCGGGCCCGGACGAAGCACAACCCCCGCTGGCCGTCCCGAAGCTTGCAGGCCCGCGGGCAGAGGTCGCACTGGATACGCCCGTCGTCGAGGACGTGCCAGTGCCTCGTGGGCACGGTGAACCCGTCCCACCACGGCCCCCGCTCGGCGCTGCTCTCCGTCACTCTCATACGTCCAAGCCGACCCCAGCACCCGATTTCACCACAGCTCGGCGCCCAGCGTGCACCGGCTCTGCAACCATCGCCGCACCATGAGCAGCTGCCCTGCTTACGGCGGCGAAGAACCGAGTTAGCGTTCTCGACTTGGCAAGCCGCCCGTACGTCCACATGCCGCCTTGGCCGGTTGCAGGACAGATCCTGTTGAACCCGGCGAATTGACCTTCCCAGCTCTGATCGTCGGGACTGCCCTGGTGGCCCTCGTGGCTTGGGACATCATGCTCACTCTGTTCCATCCCGCCGCCCGGGGTCCCCTCAGCTACTTCGCCAACCGGACCACCTGGAGAGTGGTACGGACCGTCTCGCTCAGCCTCCTCGGGGGTAGAGGCTTCAACTACGCCGGGCCCTTCGCCGTGGTCATCAACCTGTTGAGTTGGGTGGTCGGCTTGTGGCTGGGTTTCGCCCTGATCTACCTGCCCTACGTCGGATCCTTCAGCTACGACCCCTCTACTCCTTTTGCCGCCAAGGGCGTCCTCGAGGCGCTTTACATCAGCGGGGTCACCATCACCACCGTGGGCTTTGGAGACGTGGTTGCCACCGGCGGTGTCCTCCGCATGGTGGCGATCGTGGAAGCCGCAAGCGGGTTCGGCGTGCTGTCCTCGGCCACCGCCTTCGTTCTGGCCGTCTATCCCCTCATCAGCCGGCTTCGCAGCAGCGGTCTCCAGCTGGCCGACGCCGGGGCCCTCGAGTTGGAGGGAGCGTCCCGAGTCGTGTACCAGGCCGGGCCATCGCAGCTGACGGCGGTGGCCCGGGACCTGACGGAGGACCACGAGCATCTCCGGCGCTTTCCAGTTCTCTACTTCTTCGAATCGGGTAACAGGGAGGAGTCGCTCAGCGCCGTGGTGCGTGGCAGCACACTGTTGCTGGTTGCCCTGCGCTGCGCCCCAGACAGCAGCGTGGAGTACGCCCCCGTTTACGCAGAGATGATGGAGAAACTCCTCGCTCGCCTCCTCGACGATCTCGAGCGGGATTTCCTGGGCGGGCGCCGGCGCGGCGAGGCCCGACCTGATCCGCCCGGAGACGAGGCCGGCGCCAGCCTGCGCCAGCTGTGCACCTCCCTCGCTTCCGACGGCCAGGAGGCGAAACCTGAAGGAGGCTGGGAGCGACTGGGCTCCCTGGTCACGCGGGCCGACATGGTGCTGGAGGCCCTGGCTCGCGAGCACGGTCACGACGCTCAGCGAGTCCTGCCCGAGTAGCGGGACGCCCTCCGAGTTTCACCGGGCCGCTCGCCCGTTCCCTCAGTGGGACGAGTCCCCGAGCAGGACGGTGGCGAGCGTGCGGTCAGTTGACCCAGAAGCCCTTTGTGAAGGCGACGGTCAGGACCACCATGAGCGGCACAGACGTCCACAGGTAGACCGGGTGCAGCCAGCGCCATCGGGTGACCGACAGGCGAGCCAGCAAGATCCATAGCGGGAACCAGACCAGGGTGCCGCGCGGGATGGCGAAGTAGATGCCAGCCGTCCCGAAGGCCAGGACGTTGAGGGTGATGAACAGGGTCTCGCCCCACCGGCGCAGGCGAGCCAGGACGACGATGAGGACGAGGCCGACGGCCATGGCCACCAGCTCCGCCCGACGGGCGAAGGCGTAGCCCGGCACCGTGGCGGGGTCGAACGCCGACCCGAAGGTCATCCGGAAGGCGGCGACGGGAGAGCTGAACGCCCGCCCCCAGCCGAGCGTGGACGCCTGCGCCTCCTGCCAGGCCAGCCACGACCCCGTCTTCGTGTAGAGGAAGGTGACATAGGCCCCTGCCGGAATCCCCGGCGCCACCAGCCACAGCACGGCTGGCCGTACCAGCGGCAGGCCGGCACGGCGGCGCGACACGGCGTACTCCACCGCGAGGGCGGCCGCGAGGAACAGGCCCGTGATGCGGACCGTCGAGGCGCCCGCTGCGAGCAGCCCCGCGGTCCGCCAGTCGCCGCGCTTGGCCGCCAGCCAGGCTGGCAGGGCGAAGGCGAGGAAGAGGGCCTCGGTGTAGACAGCGAACAGGAACAGTGCGTACGGCGAGAGCACCAGGTACAGCACCGCACGGCAGCCCACCTCGAGCTGCTGTCGCTCGTCGGCCCGCGCTCCCGCCTCATAGCGCGCCAGTCGCGCCAGCGCCACGACGGCCACTGCACCGGCGACCGCGGAGATCGTCAGTCCTGCCGCGATCCAGGACGGGATCACCCAATGCACGGCCCGCAGGGTGAGGGGCAGGCCGGGGAAGAACGCGTGCGTGCAGCAGGCGAACGGCTCCCCCGCGTTCTCCAGCTGGAAGTAGCCCCCCCGAGCGATGTCGACGTACCAGGTCGTGTCCCAGCCCGCCCACAGGACCGACAGGCCTCGTGGGGCCGCTGGGTCGCTCTGGAGCGCCCAGGCCCCGGTGAGGCTGGCGAGAAGCACCGCCACCCGACTGCCGACCCAGACTCCGAGCACGCACAGCAGCAGGGGCCGCCATTCACCACGGGGCTGCCAGCGCGACCACCAGCGGCTGCCGGTCGGCACGCCCGACGACCTCGGCGTCAAGGCCGGTGAGGCGGCCTCTGCACCCTCATCGAGGTCCACATCGGTCGTGGTGGAGGGACGATCGGAGGGGCCTGCGCTGGCCCCCGTCATCACCGGGCCATAGTGCCACGACGCCGGCCACGGGTCGGCCGGCGGCTGGTCGCGTCCCTCAAGGACGCATCTCCCACCGAGCGACCTCCACAGCGGTCTGAACGGCCGACCGAACTGCGGTCACGCCTCACGCTGCCTGTGGACACCTGCTCCGACCACCTCGAACCCCGGCCATGACCACCATCGACGTGCAGAACCCTGTGGCCCGGCGACTTGCCGTGCGACGCTCCCGTCTCCTGAACCGCTTGACGATCGGCTGGAACGTCGCCGAAGGCGTCGTCGCCGTCATCGCCGGGACCATGGCCGGATCGGTGAGCCTGGTCGGCTTCGGCCTGGACTCCGGCATCGAGGTCTCGGCGGCAGTGATCCTGGCCTGGCGGCTCGGGAAGGAGAAGGGCGCCGGTTGCATGTCCCACTTCGATCGTCGAGCCACCCGGCTCATCGCCGTATCCTTCGCGGTCCTCGCCGCTTACGTCGGCGTGGAGAGCATTCGCGACCTCATCGGCCGCCAGGCACCCGAGGCCAGCATCGTCGGCATAATTCTGGCCGCGGTCTCGCTGATGGTCATGCCCCTCCTGGCTGGCGCCAAGCGCCGCCTTGCTCCCGCACTCGGTTCTCGGGCAGCGGCATCCGAGGCCAACCAGACGAGCCTCTGCGCCCTCCTCTCGGCCGTGCTCCTAGTAGGCCTCGACCTCAACGCCGTCTTGGGGTGGTGGTGGGCAGACCCCTTCGCCGGCCTCCTCATCGCCACGCTGGCCGGGATGGAGGCTGTCCGCACGTGGCGAGCCGAGGCACTGGCCGACACATGCTGCGGGTGAAGACCAGCGGCAGAACATCGTTCCTGGCAAGCGTCCTCAGGGGCACGGGGCTCGAAAGCACCGCACCTGGCCGCCCGCCGGAGCCCCCGCCGGAGCCCCCGCCGGGCGATGACCCACCCGGGCGCAGGCGGTGCTGGCCTCTCGAGCAGCCGAAGCGCTGGCCTCGAGGTCACCTCGAACAGCGGTGGCGAGCATTCGCCGGGCGGGCTGCACCACTCCTGGGTCGGCGTTCTTCTCGTAGGCGTTCACAGCCCTGCTCAGGCGCAGCCCTCCAGCCGCAGCCCGCCCGCTGGCCACCATCTGCTGGGCCGCGCCGATCTCCTGGCACAGCGCCTGGGTCGCTTCCCGACGGGAGGGAGCCGGCAGGGATGGACCAGTCGTCGGCGGAGCAGTCGTCGGCGGAGCAGTCGTCGCCACGGTGGTCGGAGCCCCAGTCGTCGTCGTTTCCGAGTCACCCGACGCGCAGGCTCCGAGCAGAAGCACGAGTCCGATGCTCCCGACGGTGGAGAGGGGCCGGCGGAACGACCGTGAAGGTCTGCCAAGACCCGTCTGCTCGTCCATGTCGAAGGGTTGGATCGTCATCGCTGCTTCCTTTCAGTTCCGGTCTTCTAGAGAATGTCTGGGCATCAGCCGGTGAAGCGAGGTGTGGCCTGGATCGGCGAGGCAGGGGCGGCCGGGACGAGGGGTCTGGTTGGCGCCGGACGCTGTGGCCTGGGCATCACCCGCACCTTGGCGAAGTAGGTGGCGTGCCCCTCGTCCCAGGAGCTCTCGAAGACGAGCCAGTACAGGCCGGGCCTGAAGCTGGCCGTGAAGCGCGTCGGGTTGCCGACCCGCAAAGCGAACGGCGTCCCCCTCGCCTCGCTGGGGGCGTCGAAGCGCCGGCCGGTCACCTCGACGGGCAAGGCCCTCGTGAGGAAACGCAGCTCGACGGCTTCTCCTTCCCTGATGACCAGAGTGCCGGCTGGGTCGATGAAGATGATTATTGAGCACGTCACCCCTTCACCCGGAACGGACCAGCAGAACGAGCCGGTCTCGGCGCTCGCCTTGGCCGTGGCTGAGGCCAGGACCGCCAGAGGAGGACGCGGCGTAGCATCCGGCGCTGCACCATCGGTCGCAGGCCTCGCCGGCGACGGAACGGCGGACGACCGTGAGGGCGAGGTGGGCGACATCGCCTCGGCCCCGGCGTAGGGCGCGGCACCGGCCAGGACGACAATCATCAGCACCCTCGCACTGATCAGGCCTCTCTTCATGGCTCTCCTCCACTGGTCAACGATCAGGGCCATCGTCTAGGGGCGACGTAACGGGGGCATCTCCGTCAGGTAACGGATTTGCAACAGCCTCGGGCCCTGGTGCTGCGAAGCCCGCCCGCCGCCGGGTCGCCCTGGCTTGACTTCAAGTCGACTTGAGGTTTTAGGGTGCGGGCATGAGCCTCACGACGACAGAGCAGCAGTACCTGGAGACCCAAGTGCTGGGTCGACTTGCCACCGCCCGCGCCGACGGATCACTGCAGAACAATCCGGTCGGCTTCAGCTACGACGAGACGACAGGGACGATCAACATCACCGGCCGAAACCTGGGAGCCACCCAGAAGTTCCGCAATGTTGCCAGTACCGGGATGGTGGCTTTGGTGGTCGACGACATCGTGTCCAGAGACCCGTGGGCGGTCCGAGGAGTGGAGGTACGCGGCCGAGCTGAGGCCAGGCGCGACCAGGAGCCGCCCAATCCCTACGCCAGTCGAGAGGTCATACGCATCCACCCGCACCGGGTCATCAGTTGGGGCCTCGACCCGGCCAACCCGGGGATGAACAGCCGTGAGGTCGGAGGGGACCGGGGATGAGCACGGCGATGCCCTTTCGGCCTGCGCAGATCCCTACGGTTCCGAGTGTGACCGGTAGACGACACCCAACAGCTCCCCCTCCGGGGTGGTCACCAGCATCTCGTTGACGTTCCGTGTCCCCATCCGCTCGAGCAGCGGATCGAGAGGTTCATGGGCTCGGACGGTGGTAGGCC
Organism: Actinomycetota bacterium; assembly: GCA_030859405.1. Classification (GTDB taxonomy): domain Bacteria; phylum Actinomycetota; class Acidimicrobiia; order Acidimicrobiales; genus YB1-3. The sequence continues at coordinate 15,623 of JALZKD010000004.1, forward strand.
CCACGTCCATGACCGCCTCGGCCAGGAGGTCGCCAGCATCGCCTAGCCGTGTCGGGGGAATGCGTCCCAGCACGACCCCCTGCTCGTTGGCCACGATGACGCCCCTCCCTTCCGCTGGCGTCAGTGTGTCGAGCCGGTGGTCAGGGGCGGTGGTCGGCGGATGGCAGTCGGCCGCGTCGATGGCCCGTCGCTGGGCACCGTCGGCGCGCACAGTGGGCAGGCCCGCCGCAATCCAATCCACCTTGCCCGCCACGTAGTCGTAGACGGGGCCGTATCCGAGCCGCTCGAGCCGCCACGCGGCTCGGGGGCTCATGTCTCAGAGCGCGTCCCAGCAGTAGACGATCACTGGTCGGGACCAGTCCAGAGCCCTGGCGGTGTCGGCGTTCAGCTTCTTGAGGGGTAGGTGGATGGCCTCTCGGAGGTGTTCGTCGTCGTACTCCTCTCGAGGAAGGACCTCGGCGAGCTGAGCGTCCTCCTCGTCCACCAGGCGGCGTACTTGGGCGCGGTCAGCGACAGCAGGCATCACGGTCCTCCATTGGTTGTTCGACGCTCGCGTTCGCTCGAGATGGCCGCCGGAGGACGGCGACGAGCTGCTCGAGGCTCGAAGAGGAGACAGCCAATCTGGTCGTCTCGGTCCAGTACCCAGTTGGACACGGCCAGGACCTCGCAGCCTGCACCCGGGCCAGGGTGCCCAGGACCCCGATGCGTCGTTGCCGACCAGGTGAGGGTTGGACGTCTTTGACAGCTAGCACCGGCGCTCCTCTGGTCTCGGCGTTTGGCGGGGCGAGCATCCCGCCCCATCGTCCAGTTCGGAGCGACGGGCCCACCCCAGCTCCTCCCACGCCACCCGGGTTCGCTCGAATGCCTCGGTGACGCTCAACACCAGGCCCTCGGGATGATCCCTGGTCCAGTCGGTGGCCGCTTCCCGCGACGAGAAGAAGTGACCGTGGCGGCAGACCATCCCCCTCAGTCGTCCACCGTCTCGCCCGCACGGACCTGCGAGACGACCGTCGTCGGTGGGTCGGCGCAGACCACCCGGTCGGGAGCCACCTCGAGTCGTATGGGCCGAGCACTCGACTGTCGGTCTGGAACCGATGCCGCGTCGGCCGCAGGGTCAGGCCGAAGCCGACGATGCGACCCTCATCGTCCCAATCGGTGCCGGGCTGGGCGCGGAGGAAGGCCTCGACCTGCCCAACGGTCAGCCCAACAGCCTCGGCTACGTCTTGGGACCGGATGGGCCGGCCCTCGGCGAGCAGGGTGACCATGTGGGGGAGAAGCTCCATGCCGTCGAAGGGAATGACGAAGCCAGCCTCGGCTCCTTCTGGCCCGGCGGCCAGCCTCTCGACCTCCTGTCCTTCGTCGTCGAGAGCCTGTAGCAGCGGGCACTCCCGGCTCGGTCGGGGCCGGTCGCAGGTGGCAACCAGCTGGCTGAGCGACCGCCGCATCGCTCCGAGCACCTCCAACTTGGCATCGAGGTCGGCCATCTTCTCCGCTGCCAACTGCCGCGCCGCCCCACAGTTCTCTGGTCCACCGCCGGCCAGGTGCAGCAGCGACTGGACGTCGTCGAGGCTGAAGCCGAGCTTCTGGGCCCGCTTGACGAAGCGGACGAGGCGCACCGCTTCTGGCCCGTAGGAGCGGTGGCCCGAGTCGAGTCGCTCTGGCTCCCGAAGCAGTCCCCGTCGCTCGTAGTAGCGCAGCGTCTGGACGTTCACGCCCGCTTTGGAGGCGAGCTCTGAGGAGCGCACGGGTGCAGCGTAAACCCGGTACCTACGTACAGGGTCAAGGAGAAAATGGCGCAGACGGGGGCCACCATGACGACAGCCGAGGTTGGCGACGAGGATTTGGTGGGCTCGCCGACTCACCGACCTAGCGTTCGGCCTCCTTGCGGGCGTGATCGATGATGCGGCACTGCCCCGGTCCCGGTTCGGGCAGGCGGTCGGCGATCTTCTCCAGAGCCAAGAGCTGGTCCCGCAGTTCCCCAAGCTCGGCTATCCGCTGGTCGATGTCGCCGACCTGGCGTCGCAGCATCTCCCGCACGTAGCCGCACGGGGGTTCGCCCCTGTCACGCAGGCCCAGGATCTCGCGGACCTCGTCGAGGGTGATCCCCAGGCGCTGGGCCGTCTTGATGAAGGTGAGCCGCTCGATGGCGTCGTCTCCGTAGATGCGGTATCCCGCCGGCGTCCGCCCCGGTGCGGGGAGCAGGCCGATGTCTTCGTAGTACCGGATGGTCTTGGGGTTCACCCCCAGCCGGTCGCCGAGTTGGCCGATGCGCATAGTGCGTTCCTCCAAAGCAACCTTCCCTCTGGGTGGAAGGATACCGGACCAATCGGTCGCCGGCCGGGTTTGGGGAAGGTCTCCCATCCCGATTGTTGGCCTCCCTCTTGACCTTCCATCGGGATGGAAGGTTTACACTGGCGACACCAGATAGCCAGAAGTCCAAGGAGGACGTGATGAACCGCCTGGCGCTCGCCGTATCGGGCATGAGTTGCACCGGCTGCGAGGCGCGCATCGCAGCCGCGCTGGCCCGGCTGGATGGCGTCGATCATGCGGAGGCCGACCACCGCGCCGGCACCGTCGTTGTCGACTACGACGCGGCCACGGTCGACGAGGCCACGATCACCCGCCGCCTGGCCGACGCCGGCTACCAGACGCTCGCAAGCGGAGCGGGACGATGAGCGCCACGGCCATCGAGGCCGAGCAGCTGTGGTCGGAGGAGCCGAGCCATCTCGAGGGCCACGCCCGTATACGGGCACGGATTGCCGGCCTGCACTGCTCGCTCTGCACCGGCACCATCGAGAAGGCCCTCGGCCGCCGTCCTGGGGTGGACAAGGTCGCGGTCAGCCTCACTCACGAGCAGGCGCTGGTCGACTATGACCCTGACCTGGTCCGGCCCGAGGACATCCTCACCACGCTGCGGGACATCGGCTACGACCTCTACGACCCCCGCAAGCTGCGCCCGTTCGAGGAGGAGGAAGCCGACCTCGTCCGGGAGGGCAAGCGTCTCCTCGTCGCCGTGGCCGCCAGCCTGGCCGCCATCGGCCTGATGGCCAAGGTCAGCGGTGCGTGGTCGGTGCTCGTGCCGCTGTCGGTGGTGGCGGTGATGGTGCCGGTGGCCTACGCCATCCTCCGCCCTTCCGGCCGCCGCGCCGCCCTGGCCGGGGCGCTGGCCCTTGTCACCCCCGGCGGGGCTGCGCTCGCGGCCCGGGCCAGCGGCGTCGTGGGCCAGACGGCGGCGGGCTGGATCACCGGGGCCCTGGCTCTGTTCGTGGTCTTTGCCGTGGCGCCCCACATCCTGCGCATGGCCTACCAGTCGGCCCGGCGGGGCATCCTCAACCAGCACGTCCTGCTGGAGGTGGGCGCCTTCGCCGGCATCGCTGGCGGGATCATCGGGCTCACCGAGGTCCTCGAGGACTACCCAACGGCGCCGTTCTTCGCCGTGAGCGTGCTGGTGGCCAACTACCACCTCTTCTCGGAGTGGCTGTCGCTGCTGGTCAAGACTCGTTCCAGCCAGGCCGTCAAGAAGCTCCTCGACCTGCAGCCCGACACTGCCCGCGTGGTGCGCGACGGCGCCGAGCTCGACGTGCCCATCGAAGACGTCGGCACCGGCGACCTGGTCCGCATCCGCCCCGGTGAGCGGGTGCCGGTCGACGGGCGGGTAGTCCGTGGCCACTCGGCGGTCGACCTGTCGTTGGTCACCGGGGAGCCGGTGCCGGCCGAGCGCGCCGCCGGCGACGACGTCATCGGCGGGTCGATCAACGGTGACGGCACGCTTGTGGTCGAGGTCACCCGAGTGGGGGCGGACAGCTTTCTGGCCCAGGTGGTGGGCCACGTGGAGGACGCACGGGCCCTCAAGCCCGGCATCCTGCACCTGGTGGACCGGGTGCTGCGCGTCTACACGCCCACCGTGCTCCTCGCGGCCGCGCTGGCGCTCGTCGTCTGGCTGGCTGGCAGCGCCCTCGTCGGCGGCGAGGCCGACGTCCGCCGGGCCGTGTTCGCCGGCATCTCCATCCTCGTCATGGGCTATCCGTGCGCCGTAGGAATCGCCGCCCCCCTCGCCATCGTGCGAGGCGCCGGCGAGGCCGCCGACGGCGGAATCATCATGCGCACCGGAGAGGCGTTCCAGACCTTCGGGCAGGTAGGAGTGGTCGTGCTGGACAAGACCGGAACCCTCACCGAAGGCCGGCCCGGGGTGCGCGAGGTCGTGCCCGTCGGCGACGCGACCGAGGACGACGTCCTCGCCGTCGCCGCCGCGGCCGAGAGCCCCTCCCAGCACCCGCTGGCCCGAGCCATCGTCGACGCAGCCGCCAGCCGCGGCCACGCCATAGGCGAGGCCGACGACTTCGAGTCGGTGACTGGCTTCGGCGTCGAGGCCACGGTGGGAGCGCGTCGCGTGCTGGTGGGACGCCCGGAGTTGCTGGCCGAGCGGGGCCTGTCCGCCGAAGGGATCGCCCCGGTGGTGGAGCGCCTTCAGGCGTCCGGTCGCACCGTGGCGGTGGTGACCGCCGATGGCGTAGTCATCGGTGCCGTCGGCCTGGGCGACGAGCTGCGGGCCGACGCGGTAGGGGCGGTGGCCCGGGTGCGGGCCGCGGGTATGCGCCCCGTGCTCGTGACCGGCGACAACGAGCGGGCCGCCCGCGTCGTAGCCGACCGGGCCGGGATAGAAGATGTCCACGCAGGCGTCCTGCCAGAGGCCAAGGCCGACATCGTGCGCCAGCTCCAGGCAGGCGGTACCCGGGTGGCCATGGTGGGCGACGGCATCAACGACGCCCCGGCCCTCATGCAGGCCGATGTGGGCGTGGCCATGGGCGGGGGCACCGACATCGCCGTGGAGTCAGCTGACGTCATCGTCCTGCGCGACGAGGTCTCGGCCATCTTCACCGCCCAGGACATCAGCCGCTCCAGCTACCGCCGAGTCCGCCAGAACGTCGCCCTCGCCTTCATGTTCAACGGCGTTGGCATCCCGGCGGCTGCCACCGGTCTCGTGTACCCCGTGTGGGCCATGATCGCCATGGCCGTCTCGGTCACCACCATCTTCGTCAACTCCCTCGGAGGGCGGCCGTCACTGCTGTTCCAGGCCATCGGCAGCGTGGGACGCGCCGCCGTGCCCATCGGCGAGCAGTGACCGGCGCCATCGACCCGTTCCCCATCCATCGTCCGACAACGCCAGAGACAGATGTTGGGAGCCAGGGCTGCACACTGGTGTGTCTTGGGCTCCACCGCGTGCCACGATCGCCGTCATGGATGCCCGGGGCATAGCCAGCGAGCGGGGTCTGGTGCCGGCGGCCGTTCGCCATCTCACCACTGACGCCCTGGCCCAGGTCCCTCTGGAGGCGCTGGGCCCAACCAAGGCCCTCCTCAAGCGCTTCTTCTCCGCCCAGCCCTGGGGCCCTGACGACGAGCAGGCTCTGGCCGAGATGGTGGGACCGGGCGAGGGCTGGTGGCGCCACCCCCTGGACGACGATCTGGTACTGGAGTTCGGCTGGTCCGACGGGCGCTTCGAGCTTCATGTCAGGGCGGCCCAGGAGGCCAAGAGCTCGTCTGCGTCCACCACCGACCCGTGGGCGGGGTCCTTGGACGGTCCGGTGACGCCCGAGGCCACGCCCAATCCCCGTACCGTCATGTTCCGCACCGGCCCGATCCACGAGGGTCAGAGCCGTCCCCATAGGGCGGGGGAGAACGTCGACGATGCTCGCGTGGCCGCGCTGTTCGAAGGCTTCGACGACATCAGTGACGTGTTGGTCGCCACGGACTTCGTGGCCGTCAGCCTGATCAAGCCCAACCGCTGGCAGGACCTGTTGGGCCCGGTGCTCGACGTGGTGACCGAGCAGTTCGTCAGCGTGGGTAGTAAAGCTGAAGGCGTCCGCTTGCCGGAGGGGACAATCGACGACACTGCGCAGCGGGTTCACCCTCGGGACCGCCAGGAGACCCGCTTGGAGCGGGCGTGGCGAGAGCTGGGGCATCTCCGGCCCGGGAGCCGCAGCGACCTGGAGCGCATCCGGGCCGCGGCCCGCCACGAGGACCCAGCCCGCCGTCAGGTCGCGGCCAACCTCCTTCGGGAGGCCGACTCGGCCACGGCCCGGGCGGAGTGGGCCCGCCTCCTGGACGATGGCAGTCGCCTGGTTCGCCGGGCCACAGTCGACGCCATGGTCGACGTCGGCCGCGAGGAGCTGCGAAGCCTCCTCGAGGGGGCCCTCGGCGACGAGGACCCGTGGGTGCGGTGGAAAGCCGTGCGCGGACTGTCGGAGCTCGGCGCCTCGACCAGCCAAGAGGCCATCGAGGCCTTGCTCGCCGATCGGGACTTCCGCGTGCGACAGGAGGCGGCGCTCGCCCTTCGGGGCTGATTCGTCACCGACTGTCGGCTGAGGGGCCAGGTGAGCAGCCGACCTCGTGCGCACGACGTGGTGGTTCCCATGGTTTGGCGACAGGAGGCGGGGTCAGCCGCGTGTGTCTCGTCCGTGCTCGTCACCAATAGCATCGGCGTTCTCCGCTGCCGATGCGAGAGGCGCGGCGGGGAGTCCGGACGACTTGCGGCGCCGGTGACCGCGGAGGAGACCGCGGTGCTCGCCCTTCTCGATGCGCTGGAGGATGAGTTCGGCCTCCTCCTGCGTCACGCCGCCATCGCGGCTTTGGGCGCCGAGCCTTTCCCTTGCGTGCCGGAGCCGAATCTCGCGGACTGCGTCGTCGAGCTCACCTGTATCGGAGGCAGCGCGGACCCGCGCCGCCTCCTCGCTAGTCACCCGACCGGCCTCGAGCAGCTTGTCGATCCGTCTAAGGGTCCGCTCGGCTTCCATCGGTTGAGTCGGATTGTCACCGCTCTGATCCACAAGGGCACTTTATCGAGACAGCACGTCGTCCACAAGTCGGCATGTCGCCCCGGATACATAGTCTCTGACCCACAGTTCGTAGGGGGCGTCGGCTCCGTTTCGTTGAGCTAACTTCTGTCGACCGGGGAACAGATGCCGAGACTCTGGGCCGACACGATCGACACTCACCGCCGGCAGGTGAACGACGCCATCCTGGATGCCACGGCCGCATTGATCGCCGAGCAGGGTCCCCTATCAGTGGCCATGTCCGCCATCGCCGAGCGCGCCGGGATCGGGCGGGCCACGCTCTACAAGTACTTCCCCGACGTCGAGTCGATCGTGATCGCGTGGCACACGCGCGACTTCGCCGAACACCTGCACCGACTCAAAGGGCTGAGCGAGACCGACGACGTCACCCTCGAGGACCTCGCCGAGTTCGTCCGCGCCCAACGCCGCCACCACCCGCATCGCAAAGGCTCCGACATCGCCGGCGCGCTCGTCCAGAGCCTGGCTGACGCCGACGGCGTCATCGAGGACAGGATCGAACCCGAGATCATCGCCCTCCTCACCGGTCTGTTGACCCGGCTGGCGCGCCGCAAGGAGGTGCGAGGCGACCACGATCCGGCGGTGCTCGCTCGGTGGCTCCTCCACGCCGTGCACGCACCGGGTGATCTCGACCACGAGGCTGTTTCGCAACTTGTGGTCGACTCGCTCGCCCCCCAGCCGGCTCGGCGACGACGTTCACGGGGACGTATCTGATCGGACACGCTCGGCTGCTCGTGGGTCGGCTCAGCTTGTGGGCTCGGACGTCGCTGCCTGACGCACCTCGGCCGCCGTATCAGCGTGCCGGTGATAGGTGGAACCTTTGTCGTGTAGGCGATGTCATCCTGGCGGTGTGACGGCCGACGCAGCCCAGGCAATCAGGAATGCCCACGACTGGTTCGAGGTGAACAGCGGTTGGGCGCCCCCAGACGATGACGAGTTGGCTGAGTGGCTCGGTGACGGAGTGTGCAGGTGCCCGGATGAATGCCTGGTCGAGCCCGACAGGTGGTGCGAGCATGGGCTGGCTTCTTGGTGGCTCATCCTGGGAGAGCTCGATTCTCCCCGGTGAGTCATTCTCCCCCGTGACGTCCTCGGCCCCGGCCGGGGGGCAGTCAGCCAACCGCACAGTTGCCGACCTGCCTGCGGCCCCCACTCACGGTTCCACGCGGGGCACCCGACCCCATGACCGGAGTCTTAGGTAGGGACAGCATGAACGCCCTCCGTCCTTCAGGGACGGAAGGAGGGGCGGGCCGCCGTCAGTGGGGCGAGGGGCGGCGTGCTCCCGCCGGCGCCGTCGGCGATGCCCTCCAAGAACTCGCACAGGGCGTCGGTCGCCGAGCGGGCGGGCGCCCAGCCCAGCTCGACTCGCGCCCTGGTGGTGTCGAGCAGCGGCGGGTGGATCATCAGGTCGAGCCAGTCGGGACTGGTCGGCTGGGCTCGGAGCACCCAGCTCGCTGTTACGACGGCCCGCATGACCTGCGCTGGCACCGGCACCCTTCGGCTTCGGATGGCGGCGGCGACCGACGCCGGGGTTAGCACCGGCTCGGCCGCCAAGTTGAAGGCCCCCCGCACGTCGCCCAGCACCGCTCTTCGGTACGCGTCCCCCACGTCGGCCGAGTGGACGGCCTGGACGCGGGCACCGGGCACGTCTGGGACCGTGGGCACCCGGCCGGGGCGTACGAGCGCTCGGGGCAGAAGGGGCCCGCCATACAGGCGGTGAGCCTGGGCGCCCGCCTCCCGCTTCAAGTTCAGGCCGATCGGAAGCGCACGACGCGGATCTGCGGGTGGTCCTCCTCGAAGGCATCGAGGGCCCGCTCCACCTCCGCCTTCTGGCGCGAGTACCAGGAGCCCGGGATGCCGTCAGTGGGCCAAGACTCGCCGACTGGCCGCACGCCGCCGCCGGGTGCGTAGGCTCCGAAGGCCGAAGCGTTCACCAGAATTGGGACGTCGGCCGCCGCCACGGCGTCATGGACGCGCCGGCTGCCGCCGACGTTCACGGCCCGCAGGGCGGCCTCCCGATGGTTGGGTTGCACGATCCAGGTCAGGTGCACGACCGCGTCGGCTCCCCGGAACAGCGGAAGGAGGTCGTCCCTGACCACGTCGGCCGCGCGCCATTCGACCTTGGGAAGCGCCACTGCGGGCGTCCGCCGGGCGATGCCCACGATCGACGTCACCGCCGGATCCCCTGCCAGAGCGGCCAGCACGGACGTCCCCACGTTGCCCGTGGCCCCGGTGACGGCCGGCGCATACCTCGCCAACCTTTGGGATGGCACGGCGGTAACGACTCTCCTCGGCAACCGAGCGAGGCGACGGCCCGGCCCTAGCCGCGACGATCCCGGCACACGCATAGCCGTCGTTCCAACGCCCACCCATCATCCGCGGTGCGACGGGCCGCTCTTGGCCGGCGCCAGCTTTTCAGCGTGTTTGGTCAGCACCGTGGCAGCGGTGGCCGTGAGCAGGACGTAGGCCGCGGACAGAGCGCGAAGCTTCTCCCCGTCGGCGGCGGCAGCTCCCAGGCTGGCGACCACTATCGAGAACTCACCGCGGGCGATGAGAACCGTCCCCGCCCGGAGGCGGCCGGCAGTGCCGATACCTATGCGGCGGGCCGCGAACCACCCCGTGGCGAGCTTGGTCCCGCCCGTCACGGTGGCGAGTAGCAGGGCGGGAACGAGGACGTCGACCAGCGAGTCAGGGCGGATCTGGAAGGAGAAGAACAGGAAGAACGTCGCCGCGAAGAGATCCCGGAGCGGCTCGATCAGCGGTCCGACCCGCTCCTGCACCGTGCCCGAGAGAGCCAGTCCGACCAGGAAGGCACCGATGGCAGAGGAGACCTGCAGTTGTTCGGCAAGGCCGCCAACGAGGAGGGTGAGGCCGAAGACGGCCAAGAGAAGCGCCTCGTTGGAAGCGGGGGCGAGGAAGCCGCTGAGGCCGTGGCCCCAGCGCAGGGCCACGGCCAGGATGACGGCGACCGCGGCCAGCGAGATGGCGACGGTGACGGCGGCATTGGCGGCTCCCGTGCCGGCCAGCAGGGCGGCCACGACCGGGAGATAGGCGGCCATGGCCAGGTCCTCGATCACCAGCAGGTTCAAGATGGCAGGCGTCTCGCGGTTGCCGAGGCGGTCCAGGTCGCTGAGCACCTTGGCGATCACCCCGGACGAGCTGACCCAGCACACGCCGCCGAGGACCAGCGCTACTTGGAGCTCCCAGCCCAGGAGAAGGCCGGCCGCGAACCCGGGGAGGAAGTTGGCCGCGGTGTCGACGAGCCCCGGGATGAACCCGGTCCGCAACCCCTGCCGCAGCTCGTCGGGGGAGTACTCGAGGCCGAGGGTCAGGAGCAGCAACAAGACGCCGATGTCCGCCGCTTGAGCGATGAAGTCAGCACTGATGTCGAGGGGAGCGAACCCTCCTTCGCCCACCGCCAAGCCGGCGAGGAGGTAGAAGGGGATGGCCGTGATCCCCCACCGACCGGAGAGCCGAGCCAGAAGGGCCAGCCCGATGGCGACGGCACCCAGCTCGATGAAGGCCAGCGCGGCGTCTCCGCCGGCGGCAGCGATAAGGGGCGTCACGCCCCAAGCAGTTCTCGGAACTGGGACAGCCCGTCAGGCGTGCCAACCGCGACGGCGACGTCGCCTGGCTCGAAGGCGAAGTCGGGTCCTGGTGCGGGCACGGTGCTGTCCCCCCTGATCACGGCGACGACGGAAACGCCGGTTCGGGTACGGAACTCGCCGCGACGAATGGTCGACCCCGCGAAGGGCGACCCGTCTGGAATGTTGACCCAGTCGATGGCCACCCCTTCCAGCCGCTGCTGCACGGCCGCGAGCACTTCGCTCACCTGCGTCGCACCGAGCAGCTCGGCCAGCGTCCGAGTGTCCTCAGGGCTCAGGTGAAGCGCCGTCAAGCACGCGTCGGGATCGTTGCGGCCGTACACCACCAGCTCGCGGCGGCCGCCGCGGTGGGAGAGCACGCCCACTCGCTCGCCACCCGTCGTCGTGAACTCGTGGCGTACCCCGAAGCCGGGTAGCTGCGTCTCGGTCACCTCAGGCACCGGATGTCGCTCCTCTCGTTTGGCCTTCTCTTAGATTCTTCCTTGGCGTCGCTTCATGAGTTGGACCAGCTCCTCCAGCAGCATGCGCGTGAGGCCCGGCACACCGGGCGGGAGGCGGCCCGCGCTGCCACGCGACTCCCGCCGACGCGAGAGTCGGCGGTAGACGAAGGCGCCGAAGAGGATCATCCTGCCGAGGGGCCGAGACCGGCAGCGCCCAACCGGTTGGCGAACTCGTCGGGAACGGTGACCTTCCATTGGCTGCCTTCAAGCTCGGCCCTGGAGACCACCAGCTCCCCGCCGTCGACGCCGGCGTAGGAGAACCGGAACACCCAGACGCGTCCTTGGTCGAGGACTTCCTCGAACGCCCGTGTGCCAGAGGCGTCGACGGCGCCGATGCCGACCCAGCCCTGGCGGTTCTCGGCGGCCGCTTCCACGCCGGCAGGCCATCGGTGGGGATTGGTGATTGTGATGCTGGCGACGTGTCCGGCTGTCTTCGTCGCCGGGACCAGCACGGCCACCACCCCGACGAGGACCAAGGCGCCTGTCAGCACTACGAGTATGTCGCTCCTTCGACGCAGCGGTGCACGCGGCTGAGGGGTCAGCACAGAGCTCATGGGACGGCTCCTTCGACTATGGGTTCGACGGACGAGATATGGGCGAGCCAGCCATCGCCGGACGGCGCGGCGCTACCGACGTAGAGGAGCAGACACAGCCGGACATGAAGCGCGTCCAGCATCGGGGAAAGCTCAGGGACGGCGATGTTGTTGCCCGTCGACGGCTCATCTCCGCTTCCTTCCCTTGCCCTTCTTGGCCGGCCGAGGCCTCCCTCCGGGCCGCTGGGTGGTCGGCTGCTTCTGCGGAGCGGCCGGCCTTCCGGCTGACACGTCGGCGGGCTCCCGAGGTACCCGGGGAGGCCGACTGGCGCTCGGCTTGAGGGGCCGGGCCGGGGCCGCTGTCACACGACTTTGGGCGGCACCTCTTCCTTCGAGGGCCACGGCCACGGGTGCGGCGGTGAACACCGAGGAGTAGGTGCCGGCCACGATCCCGACCAGCAGGGCCAGGGCGAAGTCGGTGAGGGTGTCACCACCCAGCAGGTAGAGGGCCAGGAGTATGAACAGGGCGCCGAGGCCGGTGTTCACCGTCCGGGGGATGGTCTGCAGGCAGGCGTCGTTGGCCACCGTCACCAGGGGCTCGCGCGCCCGGGCCCGGCGCTGTTCCCGGATGCGGTCGAAGACCACCACCGTGTCGTTGATGGAGTAGCCGATGACTGTGAGCAGGGCGGCCACGAAGATCCCGTCCAGGGTCTTGCCCAACCAGGCGAACACCCCAAGGAGAATGACCACGTCGTGGAACATGGCCACCACCGCTGCCGCTCCGTAGGTCCAGCGGAAGCGCACGGCCAGGTAAGCGAGCTGGGCGGCCAGGGCCAGGCCGAGGGCAATGACGGCCTTGCGGCGCAGCTCGTCGCCGATGGTGGGCCCCACGAACTCGTCGCGCACCACCTCGCTTTCCCCGCCCAGGCCCCTTACCGCCTCGCCCACCCCGGTCGCCTGGGCCTCGGACAAGGTGGCGGTGCGAATGGCCACGTCGTCATCACCTGACTCCTGTACCACCGCCCGAGGCAGGCCGGCCCCGGCCAGCTCGCCGCGCAGGCGGTTGAGGTCGACGGGCCGCTCGGTGGAGTACTCGAGGAGGCGTCCCCCGGAAAAGTCCAGGCCGTAATTGAGGCCACGGGTGGCGATGCCGGCCCCGGCCAGGATCACGGCCAGGGCTGAGAGGCCCAGCCACAGCCGGGACCGACCCAGCAGATCAGGGCCACGCTCAGCCAGCCACGTCCGAAGTCCCCCGCCCACCTCGAAGCCGAGCAGCCCCGGTCGGGCAACCAGGCGTCTGCTGCGCAAGGCCAGCTCCACCAGCACCCGGGTCACGACCAGGGCGGTGAACATCGACACGGCCACGCCGACAGTGAGGGTGATGCCGAAGCCGCGCACCGCCCCGGAGGCGAGGAAGAACAACAGGACGGCGGCCAGGAAGGTGGTGGCGTTGGAGTCGGCGATGGCGCTCCAGGCCTTGCGGAAGCCAGCCAGCGCCGACCATCGCACGCTGCCTCCCTTGGCGTGCTCCTCCTTGGCTCGCTCGAAGACCAGCACGTTGGCGTCGACGGCCATGCCGATGGCCAGCACGAAGCCGGCGATGCCGGGAAGGGTGAGCGTGGCCTGGAGGGCCAGCAGCACGGCAAAGGAGACCAACCCGTAGGTGAGCAGGGCCACCGCCGCCAGGCCCCCGAGCAGGCGGTAGTAGGCCAGCATGTAGAGGATGGTCAGCGCCGCCCCGATGAGGGCGGCCTGGACGCTGGAGCGGATGGCGGCGTCGCCCAGGGTGGGCCCGATGGTGCGCTGCTCGACGATCTTCACCGGCACGGGAAGTGCGCCGGCTCGGATCAACAGGGCCAGATCCTTGGCTTCGCGCTCGGTGAAGCCGCCGGTGATCTCCGTCTGACCCCCGGTAATGCCCTCACCACAGGCCACCGAGGGGTCGATCTGCGGGCTGGAGATGACGTCTCGGTCGAGGACGATGGCGACCCGTCGCTTGAGGTCGCCCGTCGGGGCGCACGCCGCCTCTCCGGTGAGCCTGGCCCACTCCTGCTCTCCCGATCCTCGGAAGTCGATCGCCACCCGCCACTCGCTGGCCAGCTCGGTGTCCAACGCGGCTCGGGCCCCGCTGACTACCTCACCGGTCAGCCGGGGCGGTCCCAACCGCAGCTGGGAGCCGTCCTCGTCGGTGACGACCAGCTCCTCCGCGCCCGCCGGGGCAGGCGTGGCAGCAGGGGCGGTGGTCGTGGTGGCGTTGGGGGTGGGGGCGGTCGGCTCTGCTGCTCCCAGCACGGGGCGGAAGGCGAGCTGGGCGGTGCGTCCGATCACCTCCACCGCCTGCTTGGGGTCGGCCACCCCCGGCAGCTCCACGACGATGCGGCGGTCGCCGGAACGCTGCAGCGCAGGCTCGGAAACCCCCAGAGCGTCCACCCGGCGCCGTAGCACCTCGAGGGTACGAGACGCCGTGTCGGCGTCAACCTTCTGGCGCTCGGTGTCCTGGGCCTCCAGCACGATCTGGGTGCCGCCCCTTAGGTCCAGGCCCAGGCGCACCGGACGGTTCGCGACCATTGCCGCTGCTGCCGCCACCACGGCCACGACCGCGACGGCGCGCCAGCGAAACGGGTTCGACAACGTTGATCCTCCAGCTCGACCGCCCCATCGGGGCGGCTCCGGTCAGGACAGGGACTGGATGTGTTGGTGGACGGGAGGTGCGCGCTGAGCCCAGGCCCGCCGGACTCGTCGAGTCGGTTGCTGCCGCGGCTGGCTCGTCATGACCACGTGGCCGAGTGCGAGGGCCACGACCGTGGCCAAAGCCGCGAAGGCGACCTGCTCGCGGTCGTTCGCCTCGCGGTGCTTGGCCGAGAAGCGGCCCCCCGACTGGAGCCTGGTGAGGAACACCGCTGGTTCCAAGCCGGATCGGATGCTGGTGATCGCTTCGTTGGTCTCCGCCGGCGTCACCGTGGAGGAAAGCCGAGCTTCGGTGGCCGAGCCCAGAACGGCGGTGGCAAGGACGATGCCCAGCAGGACCGCGACCCGGCGAGGAGGCCTCGTTCTCACGGCACAGAGCCTAGAGGAGGCCACACGCCAGCCCCCGGCGGGCGCCATGGCGCCATGCAGGCGAGCACCGACCAGGTGCCATGGCGCCATGCAGGCGAGCACCGACCAGGTGCCATGGTCGAGGCCCCAGCTGTCGCGGTCGAGGCCGACCCATCGGGGTTTCGACGGTGTCTGCGACGAACTCGGTAACCTCCGGCGCGCCAGGAGCCGGGTACTCGAAAGCGAAGACGTCCTCGAGAAGCCGTAGAAGTCCTGGATCGTGCGGGGACGGGCCATGGCGGTGACCGCAGTGGCGTTCGTGTGCCAGTGGGCGGACACCGCGAGGATCGCTCCTGGGCGACCGACGGCGGCGCCGTAGGCGCGCCACGCGTCGGTGTACCGGTTGCGCTCGAGCGTGTTCATTGGGCTGCCGCCCCGAAGAACCGGGCCGGCATCGGATCGCTCATGGCGCCTCGTGGTCGGCGAGCTGCAGACAGATCGCCCCGACGTGCCCGCCGCCGTCGGCATGGATGTCGAGCACCGCGGGTTGTCCTCCGGTGGGGAAGATCTCGTCGGTTGCGTGTGTGGTGTCCGGGAGCCCGTGGTGCCGGTACGGGTCGTGGGCGAAAACCTCGGCGGTGACGTCTTCTGGGAAGTACAGCTGGCTGATGTAGCTGCGAGCCGGCGTGTGCACCATCAGGTGGATGTGCACGGTGCGGCCCGAATACCAACCGGGATAGACGGTGCGGAACTCGAGGTCGCCGGCATCGTCGGTGGTCTGCCGGCCGCGCAGGAACGTCTCGTCGGGGAGGTATTCGGCGCGCTGCGGTGACGGATCGACGGCCACGGTGGGGTCGTGGGGTGGGTAGCCGGAGTACCGGCCATAGGCGTCGCAGTGCCAGATCTCGACGTCGGCTCCGGCGACGGCGTCGCCGCCGTACGTACGCAGGCGTAGGCCGAGGCGGAGTGGCGATCCGGCGTGGCCTTCGGTGACGTCGCGGCGGCGAGGCTGCTCATCCCGGCGGTAGGGCCCTTCCTCCTGCTCGGCCAGGAGCTGGCACCTGCTGGTGCAACCGTCGAGGAGCGCGGCGATCTCCTCGGTGACGGGCTCGCCGACGGCGGTCACGACGGCCGCCAGCCGACCTTTGAGGAGAACCAGCGAGTAGCCATGGAGGTGCTCAAGACTGTCTTCGCCACCTGATCAACAGCCGCCGGCCCGGGGCTCCACCTCTCTCACGAGGACGGCACCGTAGGCGAAGAGCATCACCGTGGTGATGACGTACATCACCTCGGGCACCTCGCCAGAG
This sequence comes from Actinomycetota bacterium, assembly GCA_030859405.1. GTDB lineage: Bacteria > Actinomycetota > Acidimicrobiia > Acidimicrobiales > YB1-3. Next base: position 31,449 of record JALZKD010000004.1, read on the forward strand.
ACGCGGTCTTGACAGAAATTGCTCAATCCGGCAGGGCGGCGAGGCTCCAGACGGAGCCAATGTAGAGGCGGGCACCGGCGTACGCGAATCCGAAACTCCGGCTGACCTGGTTGCTGAAGTTCTGCCAAGCCCAGAGCCGACCGGCCTCGAAGGGGATGCCGTCGGCGTTGGGCACGCTGACACCGGCGATGAGCGCGCTGGCCCCTGTGGCGGGATCGACCGTGTAGAGCGCTCCGTTGGCAGAGTGGGCCACGATCAGGTCGAGCCGTTGGGCGTGGCGGCGATGCCATTCAGGTTGAACGCGCCGCTGGTGTCGGCGGCCGGGCCGCTGAGCGGCAGGGTGAGAAACGGCCCGGGGACGTCGGTGAGACTGACGGGCACGAAGTAGAGCTGGGCCTCGAACGAGTCGGTGAACCATGCACCCTCCGGTCGAGATGGTTACCGAGCCGGCATCGCAGAGCGCCACTGGCGGCGACGGCGTGCGATAAGCGCTCTCCGGCACATCCGTGCGCCCCGCGTGCCAGCACGTCACCGCGCCCCCAAGCGTTCTCGACACGCCGGACGCCCGCGTCGTGAGCGATGCGTCGGCCGCTCGCATTCCTCTTGGCGTCAGCGCGAGACTTCCGAGCGTGCCTGCGCCGCCGGACCGCGAGGCGTCCGATTTCGATTCGATCGTCGAGGAGACCCGCCGCGGACTGCACGCGATCGTCCGTGGAGACCCGGGTCCGATGAAGTCGTTGTTCTCCCACGGCGACGATGTCAGCCTCGCCAATCCCTTCGGTCCTCCGCGGCTCGGACGGACCGAGGTCGAGAACGCCACGGAGCAGGCCGCGGCGAACTTCGAAGACGGCTCTCTTCGTTGCGAAGAGGTATCGAGGTACGTGACGCCTGAGCTCGCCTACGTGGTTCAGCTAGAGCGGGCGGAGGCGAAGGTGGGCGGAAGCGAGGAGTTGAGTCCCATCTCGCTGCGGGTCACCATGATCTTCCGCCGTGAGGGCGACGGTTGGAGGATCGTGCATCGACACGCCGATCCGATCACCTCGCCTCGGCCTCTCGAGTCCATCATCGAGAATCAGGCCGGAACCTGACTCCGAGGTCGAGTGGCGCGCGGCCCTGAACCAGGCGCGCCTCCCATCACTCCGCCTCTGCCGTGATCACGCTCTGAGGCCCGACGAGCTCTCGATGCTCGAGGAACCGCCATCCAGCCTGGGGCAGCCACGCCCGGACCTCCTCGACGCTGTAGACGTCGCCGTCGCGCAGGGCACGGCGAACTCGCCCGCCATCAGTGCCGCTTGCACCGGCCGAGTGTGGGTGGGGTCGGTCCAGAAGTCGACGAGTAGCAGCCGACCGCTAGGCGATGCCGCCTTTCGGATCCGCTCCAGGAGGGCCACATTGGTGTCCGGGGACCAGTAGTGGGCGACGTTGGCCACGAGGAACCCATCGTGGCCGCCGGGAAGCTCGCTGGTCATGGCATCGGCGGCGACCCCTGCCCCACCACCGCTAGAGGGACGGGCGGATCCATGAGCTCTCCGAGAGCGCTCACCCCTATCTGCTGAAGTTGCTCGGAGCCGGCGTTGTGGGATGGGCGCACTCTTCGACAGCGGGTGGCCCACGGCCCTCGCCCCTAGTCGCCGCTCCTCCACTCGTACTCCATCTGGAGCGCCGTCGCTCTGGCCAGTTCCTCCCCTTCTTGACGCCGCACCAGGTGCAGGCTCATGTCGATGCCCGCTGAGACGCCGGCCGAGGTGAGCACGCGACCCCCGTCCACCCAGCGCGTGTGTCGTTTGACCCGGACCTCGGGGAACCGCCGCTCCAGGTCATCGACGTCCTCCCAATGACTGGTGGCGTCCCCACCGTCCAGCAGACCAGCGGTCGCCAACAAGAATGCGCCCGTGCACACGGAAGCCGTGACGGCTGCCTTCTCGGCTGCTTCGATGAGCCAGCCAATCAGGCGATCATCGCGTTCAGGTTCCTGGGTGAGGCCCCCAGGAACGATGACAATGTCAAACGGCGGGTGCTCTCGCACAGTGCATGACGCCACCAGACGGAGCCCGCCACGAGCGACAACGGTGGGCTCTGCGGCGGCAATCGTGTGGACGTTGAAAGGCGTCGTCGCCCAGCCGCGACGGAGGGCGAGGCGGGCGGCCGTGGTGAATACCTCAAAGGGGCCGCAGCAGTCGAGCACCTCCACATCGTCGTAAAGGAGGATTCCAACCTCGGCCATGCCACAGCATCGCGCCCGCCCCCAAGCCTGGGCGTCGACAGGCCAACGTGAAGCCACAAGCTCCCAGCGTTCAGGGAACGGGTACGAACTTCACGACGCGGAGGGAGCCCGGCCTTCAGCCTCTGCCTTCAACGCTGGAAGCCCGTCGTCAAGCGCCTTCCTGAGGGTCTTGCCCATCAACCTTGGGAGCAGCCGCGCTAACGGACCCGCCCACGACTCCTCGCCAAACTCGTGGGGCCCCGAGGGTGGTGAGGGTGAGCCGGCCTGTAGGCGGGGCACTGGCCCTTTAGGCCTCTGGCCAGGACTGTCCCTTCGACAGCCCCATCGGTCCTCAGCCGGTCCTCACTTTGAGGGGTTCGTAGGGGTCAATAAGGGCCACGGCAGCGGCGCCTTGGACCAGGCGACATCGCGATATCATGTTGTCATGGCCAAGCAAACCACCGTCCGGTTGCCAGAGGAGCTTGCCGACCAGGCCGAAGCCGTTGCTCGGGTCCGCGGCACCAGCGTCAACCAGCTCATCGTGGATTCCCTTGCGTCTGAGATCGAGCGAGTCCGCGCTGACCAGGACTTCACCAGTCGGGCACGGAAGCTGCTCGAGCGAGACAAGGAGCTGCTCGACCGGCTCGCCCGGTGACTCGCTACCTCGACCTCGCCGAGTATCTCTGGCTCGCGGAGCAAGTCACGGGCGTCGAAGCCTCGGTACTCGCCAAGGCAAGCCGCATGGAGCTGGCTGACTCCGGGCTCCATGCACCAGCCGCCAGCTTCGGCGGCGAGGAGTTCTATCCGGACTTGTTCGACAAGGCCGCCGTTCTCACCTGCAGGCTGGCCTGGAACCACCCACTGCCGGACGGGAACAAGCGCGCCGCTTGGGCGTCGCTCGTGATGTTCCTCGACCTGAACGGCGGAGCTTGGGATCCGGACCCACCCGACGTCGACCAAGCCGAGGAAGCCATGATGGCCGTGGCGGCCCACGAACGAGACGAAGCTTGGCTGGCCGGCTGGTTGCGCCGACGGGTTCGACTGGTTGGAGCCGAGCGCGCGCTCGACTGACGTTGCCACTACCTAGCAGCGACGCCGCGGCCGACAAGGTCTCGGCGAGCTACGAGGCTCGAGCGAGTCCTCAGGTGCCTGGACACTTGTCCTTGTACACACGAACCCTGCTGTTGCCATCCCCGAGCGCCGGATTCTGAGTCCCTCCAGTGGCTCCGAGATGCACGTTCTCATGGAATCGGTGATAACCCCCGTGCTCCTGGTTGGAGATGGCGGTCTGTCCCCGCGCCACCTGATGGCAACGCCCGTTCGGCGTCACGAGGAAGTGTGGATGGGCGGCAAGGGCGGTCCCTTCAAACCCAAATACTGCGGCGCCGCTGATCGCCAAGACTGCTAGACGTTTGCCCGTCTTGTTCTTCACGCTTCCTCCTGTCGCCGGCGAGGTCCGCGCCCCGCTCACTCCCTTTGTGGCGCCAAGGTACGCGATCGGTTCACCGCACCCGTTTTGAGGTTCTGCTCGGGCCTGGTAGGTGACGGTCTCCCCCGAGCGGTTCTTTGTAGCGTCGTCAGCCCCGCCCTTGGAATGGGGCGGTTACCGGCTCCCCTGGCGTCGGTCGTTACTGTCTTCCGTCCTCTGCTGGACGCGGCGTCCCTTCTCGGCCGGCGGTCGCCTTCCGCCCCTTGATCCAGCGCGAGGGAGAGCTCCGGCTCAACTGAACCGTTGGGCGGCTTCCCTGACACAGTGAAGACATGAACGGCGGAAGGGGTGAGCCGAGTGACGGCGACCTGGTCGCAGCGATCGCCGAAGGGGACCGGAGCGCCTTCGACCAGCTCTACGCACGTCACTTCCCGTGGCTGCACCTGCGACTTTCCCGCCGTTGCGCCGACCCCGGCCTAGTCGAGGAGGCCATCCAGGACACGTTCCTGACGATCTGGAAGAAGTCCCGTTCCTACCGAGGCCAGGGAGACGTCGGCGCCTGGGTGTGGGGCATCGGCATCCGCCAACTGCTCAACCGCATGCGCCGGCGAAAGACGCCGGCCTGGTACCTGCTCGTCCAGTCCGACCGGCTCGTGTCCGCCGAGGACACCGCCCTAATCGCCATCGAGCACGGCGACGTGGGCGGCGCCGTCGACCACCTGTCTCCCGAACTGCGGGCGGTCGTCCAAGCGACGGTCATCGACGGTCTGACCACCCGGGAGGCGGCCCGGGTGCTCGGTGTGCCCAGCGGCACGGTCAAGACCCGGATGATGCGAGCCCGACAACAACTTCGAGAGGCCCTCACATGACCTGGCACATCCACACCGACCTGCTCGACGGGTATGAATCCGAGGCGCTCTCCGCCGCCGGGATGGCGTCGGTGGAGATGCACGTGACCAACTGTGAGAGCTGCCGGTCGCAGGTGGCGGCCCGTGCCGACGCTTCCGCCCAGGCCCGAGTGATGCAGGCCCTCGCCGAGCGCTTGGACACGCCACGGGCCGGGTGGATGGAACGGGCGCTGCGACTGGGCGGCCTCAGCGACGCCGACGCCCGCGTCGTCGGTGCAACGCTGGCCCTCCACGGTTCCTGGCTGGTCGCCTGTGTCCTCACCCTGGCCTTCGTCGTGCTGGCGGCGACGACCGGTCCCGAGCGCGCCGGACTGGCGGGGTTCCTAGTGGCTGCGCCGCTGGTGCCGCTGGCCGGAGTGGCCCTGGCCTACGGCCCCCGAGTCGACCCCACGTTCGAGATCGCCACCGCGGCGGCGCTGCCCGGCGCCCGCATCGTCGTGCTGCGGACCCTGGCTGTGACCGCTCCCGCCATCCCGGCCATCGCCGTGCTCTCGCTGTTCCTTCCCGTCGGGCCGTTGGCCTTCGCCTGGCTGCTCCCAGCCCTGGGACTGGCCGCGGCCAGCCTGGCGCTGGGGACGCTCATGCCCCTGGTCCAGGCCGCCACGGGCCTGGGCGTCCTGTGGCTGCTCGGCACTGCGGTGGGCTTGGCCGGTGCCCCCCGCACGAGCGCGGAGGCGTTCGTAGGCGGCGTTGCCGCCTTCCGCCCCTCCGGGCAGCTGTTGTTCGCATCGCTCAGCGCCGTCTCGCTCCTGCTGGTTGCGCTGCGCCGGGCCGAGTTCGAGATTGTGAGGTGAAGGCCATGGAGCACACCGTGGTCGCCGAGGGGGTGGTCAAGCGTTACCGCTCGGCGACCGTGCTCGACCACGTCGACGTGACCGCCGGTCCGGGCATCACCGGGCTGCTCGGCCCCAACGGGGCAGGCAAGACCACCTTGCTGCGGACCATCGCCACCGTCCTTCGTCCCGACGAAGGGCGAATCCGCGCCTTCGGACTCGATCCGGGAGACGAAACCCAGCGTCGGGAGATACGCCGTCGCCTGGGCTACCAGCCCCAGGAACCCGGCTTCTTCCAGAACTTCACGGTGCTGGCCTTCCTTGACTACGTGGCCATCCTGAAGGAGCTGACCGGCCGCGAGGACCGCCGGCGCGAAGTGCGTCGAGTCGTCGACCTCGTCGACCTGGGCGCCGTCGCCAACCGGAAGATCCGCAAGCTGTCGGGAGGCATGCGCCAGCGGGTGGCGCTGGCCCAGGCGCTCCTCGGCCAGCCGCAGCTGCTCATCCTCGACGAGCCCACCGCCGGGCTCGATCCCGAGCAGCGGCTTCGGTTCCGAGAAGTCGTCTCCCAGGTGGCGGCCGATTACACGGTGCTCCTCTCGACCCACCAGACCGACGACGTGGCCGCAGTGTGCGACCGGGTGGTCGTCCTCCATGAAGGCCGGGTTCGGTTCGAAGGAACCCCCACCGAGCTGGGCAGTCTGGCCGCAGGCCGGGTGTGGCTCGCCGATCGGCCTGTCGCCTCCGCCCGGCTGTCGTGGCGCATGGGCACGGGCCGGCACAGGCTCCTGGGCGATCCGCCGGCCGGGGCCGACCTGGTCTCCCCGACCATAGAAGACGGCTACCTGCTCCTCGTGGGCAGCGCGGCCAAGCCCGCAGAGGATCTGGTATGAACGTCGCCACCGCTGTCCCGGGCTCGGAGACCGAACGTCCCCAAGCCCGCAGGCAGGCCATCCTGGACAGCGCCCGCGTCGAGGCAGGGCGCATGGGGCGCCATCCCGCCTTCCTCATCGGACTGGCGGCCAGCGTCGCCCAGATCACGCTCCGCCCCGGGTCGGAGGACTGGGCCGGGCAGAGCCATTATCTCTCGTCGGTGGCGTGGACGTTCACATGGATCGGCGCACTGATTGCCGCCGCGCTGGCAGCCGGCCGCCAACGCTTCGCCTCCGACCCGGACCTGTTTCCCGCCACTCCTGCCACACCCGCGGACCGCGCCCTCGGCACGGCTCTGGGCCTGCTCGGACCCGCTCTGGTGACAGCGCTCACGGTGGCGTTCGTGGCGGGGATGAACGCCCGGGCTGGAGGATTCATCCTCGGCGACGAGGGTTACTCCCGGGCCATGAGACCCAACCTGTTCCACTGGGCGCAGCCCGTGCTGCTGGTGGTCCTCGCCGGCGTGGTGGGCATCGCCTTGGCCCAGCTCCCACGGGGTCGCCTTCCGGCCCTGATGGTGGCGGTCATGGCAGTGTTCTTCGGCGGGACTGTGATCTGGGCCTTCCAGGTGCACCCGATTAGGGTGCTCCACCCGTTCATGTTTCCCACCTACGAGCAGCGGCTGCCGGACTCCTTCAGCCCCGCGGGGTGGGGGGCCGGCGACCCGCCTCTAAACCCTCCGGACGAGTACACCTCGTTCTGGCGGGCGGTCCGCTTCGACACGTCGGCGCTCGGTTGGCACCTCGTCTACGTCGGCGGCCTCATCCTGCTCGGCGTGTGGGTGGCGACCCGAATCGCGGACCGAGGCGAGCATGGCTCCCGTACCCGGTGGCTCGTCCTCGCCGGCCTCCCCCTCGTCCTGATCGCGGGAGTGGCGCAGGTCGTTACCGCGGGAATGAACGGCTGAGGGGCGACATGGGCACCCCGGCCCTGACGGTCGGCTCCGTCGTCGAGCACCGGCAGCCCCTCCACCCGCTCGGGCGTCGTAACCGGAGGCGAGCGACCCGCCAGTGCCGGGGCCGGTCGCGTTCGCCGCCCGTTGGCGGGAGATCGACGTCGATACCGCCGCAATCGGCTCGCATTTTCGAACTTTGTAGGTCTCATTCTCTCCGACGTGTGGATCTGCGTCCCGATGGCGGGCCGAGCCGATGGTCGTGCCTGCCTGCTGGCAACGGCCGTTGTCCCCCTTGTCCTGGTGGAAGCGTGGCCCAGGTCCTCATCGGGGGCGTCAGTTCGTGAACTCGCCGGTGACGACGGTCGACGGGGTTCGTGGCACCATCAGGTCGATCCGCTGGTCGCCCCTGCTGGTCACGCCCGTTGCCGCCTCCGTAGCGCTGCTCGGAGCGCAAGCCGTGGCTGACCCGGCCGCCGGCCGCATGACCTTGGTGGGCGAGGCGGGACTGGCGTTCACCGCCGTGGCGCCTGCCTTCCTCGTCGACGACGGCACCCTCGACGCCGCTCCAGCCACCCCTATCGAGGCTCGGGCACGCCTGGTGGCCAGGGCGGTGGTGGCGGTGCCGGTGGCGGTGGCCGGGTGGCTGCTCGTGCTCGCCGTCTACCACGTCGTCACCTCGTCCGCCGAGGCGGCCGGGGTCGGCGATCGAGCGCAGGCAGGGCTCACCCTGGCGTCCGCGGCGCTCGCCTGCGCCGCCCTGGGTGGCAAGCTGCGGTCGATCGCGTCTCCCGGAGCGGCAGGCGTGGGAGCGATGGCGTGTGTGGGAGTCGTGTTGAGGGTGTCGCCAGGGGCCTGGCTCGAGGCGCTTCCACCGGGAGACCTGATTTGCCCAGCGGTGATCCTGTTCGGTCTGGTGACCGTCACCGTTTCCACGAGAGAGCCGGCGAGGTGACGGCAGGACCGGCAGCGTCGCGCACCTCGAAGGAGACCCTGTCCGCCACGCCCGCCTCTTCGGCGTTCCGTCTGGCGTCATTCACCGACTCAGGGTCGACGTCGAGACCGGTGACCTCCACCTTGGGGAAGCCTCGCGCGATGGCGATGGCCGACCAACCCGAGCCGCATCCCACGTCGACCACCCGGGCGGGAGGGTCGGCAGTGAGCCGTTCCACCAGGCCTGGCATCCGCGGGAACCATTCCTCGGCGAGGAGGTTGAGGAACATGGGGCGGTTGATACGGGCGATGCCCCGCCGCAGGTCCGGTCCGTAGGCGTCATAGGGCACTCCTCGTCCGGTGCGGAACGCCTCGAGCACCTGCGGCATCGTCTGGGCCACCGAAGCGAGGAACAGGCCGAGCGGCGTCATGTACGACAGGCTGTCGCCGTCGAGCAGGACCTCCGCGTGCTCGGCCGGGAGTGCGAAGCGACGCTGGTCCGAATCGGCATCGGGATCGTCCACCGTGAGGATGCCTGCTACTGCCTGATGTTCCAGCCACTCCCGGGCGTACCGCTCGTGGACGTCGCATCGCTTGGCCAGGTCGCCGCTGGTGAGGGGACCCGCCACCGCCAGCGCGTCGTACAACCCCAGCTGCTCGCCCACGTACACGTGCAGCAGGTCCATCGCTCCGATGAGGGAGCCGAACAGGCGCTCGACGAGCGCCTCCCGCATCTTCATCTCGGCCATCTCTACCTCCCAATTCCGTCCTACGGGGGCCGTCCCGGCGACCCCGCACTACTGGTGAGAGCGTCGCGCTAGCCGCGATCGGCAACAAGGGGTCCGCGCCCGAGTCGGCGATCTGTGTCCGACGAGGGCGTACCGAAGCGTGTCCCAGAAGTACGGCGAGGCGGGCCGGCGTGGGTAGCACCAAACGCCGGCTTGAGGCCACCCGGCCAAGCCGCCACCGGTTCCCGGGCGAGATCAGCGCTCATGTAACGGCAAGCTGGGCGAGCCAGGCGACAACTACTGCGGGATCGGCTGCTCGGTCGGGCCAAGGCCGCCGAGGCACCCAAGCAGGAACACACGGCGCGGACGTTACCGATCGACGTCGGCAGGCGGCGACTGATGCCATCCGGCATTTCCGCTCGGCTTGTCCGGACCGAAACGGGGGATGCCCGTCACGAAGCCGAGCCAAGCGGTGCTCTGGTCTGGGGCCCTTCTCCAGCGAGAAGGCCTCTTGCAGTTTCTCTTGAAGTCATGTATCTTGAGATCAAGAGACTCTAACAAGGAGACATCATGATCCTGTCTGTTGCCCACAGAGTCGCTGACTTCGACAGCTGGAAGCCGGTGTTCGACGAGCAC
>JALZKD010000107.1:0-3168 GCA_030859405.1 Actinomycetota bacterium
CCAATCACGGTGACCACGGGCAGGAGGGCGTTGCGCCCTGCGTAGGCGTACTTGAGGCGGCGCTCCCGGAGTCCTTTGGCCCGCCCACCGAGGAGGTAGTCGGACCCGAGCTCGCTGACCATCGACGAGCGCATCACCAGGTACTCGTAGGTGGCGAAGTCGAAGCCCATCAGGAGCGCGGGCAGTGCCAGGTGATGGGCGATGTCGAGCACCTGGCGGAAGCCGCCGTACTCGTTGAACGGGGTGGTGGCCCCCCCGAGGGGGAAGATCCCGAGCTGGGCCGAGAACACGACCAGCACCACCAAGCCCACGACGAAGATGGGCACGTTCTGCACCGACAGGAAGAACGCCAACAGCCCGCGGTCGACCCGCCGTCCCCGCTTCCAACCGGAGTGCACCGCCGTCGGAAGCCCGATGAGGATGGAGACCACGATCGCCGCCACGATGAGCAGGAAGGACCAGCCCACGCGGTCGCCCAGCTCCTCGGTCACCGAGACGTTGGAGACGATGGAGACGCCCAGGTCGGCCCGGATCAGCCCCGTCACATAGTGGACGTACTGCTCGGGCATCGACTCGTCGAGGTTGTAATACTCGGCCAGGTTCGCCCTCGTCTCCTCGTCATTCACGAAGCTGGGTGAGCCGAAGGCCATGAGGGCGTCGATGGGGTCCCCGGGCATCAGGCGAGGAAGGGCGAAGTTGAAGGTGACGAGCAACAACACCGTGGCCACGTAGGAGACCAGGGGCACCCACCGGGACCGACGCCGCGGGGCGGCGCCAATGAGAGGATCGGCGGCGGCGCCCATCTCGGCCTCGCTGGCCACGACGAGGGGGTCGCCCCCCACGAGGTGGTCGCCGCTCGGAGCGGGGTCGGCGATCCGGCTCACGCCGTGGCGATCAGACCCTGGCGCCGTCGGCGATGGCCGGGGCGAAGGCGGGCGAGGACTCCACGAGCAGGCGAGCAGTCTCGCTCTGCGGCGTGGAGGACACGACGGCCGAGGGCCCCTCCTCCACCACCCGCCCCTCGGCGAGGACCACGATGCGATCGGTCATCTTGCGCACCACGGCCACGTCGTGGGAGATCAGGACCAGCCCGAGGCCCATTTCGACCTGGCGCTCCCGCAGCACCACCAGCAAGCGAGCCTGCTCGGAGGCGTCGAGCATGGCCGTGGGCTCGTCGGCCACCAGCAGCTTCGGCCCAGAGACGAGGGCCCGGGCCAGGGCGATCCGTTGCAGCTGACCGCCGGAGAGCTGGTGCGTCCGGGCCCGGAGGAACGAGCCGGTGGAGGGGAGCCCGACGCTCTCCAGCGATTTGCCCACCTCCTCCCGGCGGTGGGACTCGTCGCCCACCTTGGCCACGTCGAGCGGTTCGCGGACCAGCTCCTCCACGGTGAGCCGGGGCGACAGGGCGTCGGCCGGGTCCTGCATGACCAGCTGGATCCGGCGGCGGCGAAGGCGGTCGCCGCCCCGCCACGACGTGGACAGCTCTTCGCCCTCGAGCAGCACCTCCCCCGAGTCCTGGGCGAGGTGGCCGGCGAGGATGCGGGCCAGGGTGGACTTCCCGCTCCCCGAGGGCCCGACGATGCCGACCGACTCGCCCTCCCGCACGGTGACGGAGACACCGGCCAGGGCGGCCACCGCGTGGCGGCCACGACCGAACGACTTGGTCACCTCGTGGCTCGACAGGAGCGTCTTCAGGCCACCGAAGTGACAGAGCACCAGCCGTTCCCGGGAGGGGATCATAGGGGGCCGAGCCTCGGCGCAGACGACCTCGGCCTGCGTGCAGCGAGGGTGGTACGGGCAGCCGGGAGGCACGGCGCGGGGATCTGGAGGACGCCCCCGGATGGGGCGCAGGTCCTTGGTGGTGGTCATGACCGGATAGGCGTTGACCAGAGCCCAGGTGTAGGGGTGGGCGGGCTCGCCGATGACCCGGGCCGTGGCGCCCTCCTCCATGACCTCTCCGGCGTAGAGCACGATCGTGCGGGTGGCCATGCGGGCCGCGTCGGGGAGGTCGTGGGAGACCACCACCAGGGCGAAGCCCCGGGTCTCGGCCAGCCTCACGATGCGACCCACCAGGTCGTGACGCGTGGCTGGGTCGAGGCCGGCGGTGGGCTCGTCGAGCACGACCAGGGCAGGATCGAGCGCAAGCACCATGGCCAGGGTGGCCCGCCGCCGCTGGCCACCGGACAGCTGGTGGGGGTAGCGGTCCAGCAGAGCGGGATCGAGCAACACTTCCCCGGCAAGCTCCTCCGACCGGCGACGGGCCTCGCCCGCCCCGATGCCCAGCCGGTCCCGCAGCGGCTCGCCCACCTGGTCGCCCACCGTGACCACTGGGTTGAAGGGCGACCCCTGGAGGGCGAGGGCCACGGTGGCCCAGCGCACCGAGCGCAGGACCTGGTCCGAGGCCCCCAGCAGCTCGACGCCATTCACCCGCACGCTGCCCCCCGCCTCCGGGGGCTGGATCAGCCCCGAGAGGCACATCGCGAGAGTGGACTTGCCCGACCCGCTCTCCCCCACGATGGCCAGTGACTCGCCCCGCTCGAGCGACAGGTTCACCCCGCGCAGGGCCTCGACCTCGCGATCGAAGCGCACGGCCAGGTCCGACACCTCCAGCAGCGGCCCGCTGGAAGCGGCTGGCACCGGCTCTACCGCCCTCTCGTCCGTCTCGTCGTCGTGGTCGAGCGCCGCCCCCCGTCGGCCGGCGCTCAAGGACCGCCCCAGCACCTCGGAGGACTGAAGGTGGGGTGGATCCCGCTGCGTGAGATAGAGGCTATCCCCTCCGCAGCCTTCTCCAGCGGGGCAGGGGCAGGAGAAGCCCGGCAAGGACGATCAGGCCCACGGCCCCGAGCACCAGCGGTTCGCTGGAAGCGTTCCTGGCCACGCGGGCCACCAGTGGTTGATCGCCACCGCCGCGGCCCGGCTTGTCGCCGGTCAGCCCCGGCGGCCCGCTGTGGCAATGCTTCCGGTCACCCTTGCCCCAGCCCGGCTTGCAGGCTGCCCCCACCGGTGTGGTGGTAGTGGTGGTCGGCGCCGTCGTGGTGCTGGTGGTGGTCGGCGCCGTCGTGGTGCTGGTGGTGGTCGGCGCCGTCGTGGTGCTGGTGGTGGTCGGCGCCGTCGTGGTGCTGGTGGTGGTCGGCGCCGTCGTGGTGCTGGTGGTGGTCGGCGCCGTCG
>JALZKD010000107.1:3268-5752 GCA_030859405.1 Actinomycetota bacterium
TGGTGCTGGTTGTGGTCGGCGCCGTCGTGGTGCTGGTTGTGGTCGGCGCCGTCGTGGTGCTGGTGGTGGTCGGCGCCGTCGTGGTGCTGGTGGTGGTCGGCGCCGTCGTGGTCGTCACCCCGCAGGTCACCTCGCCGAGGATCACATCGCCCGTGGCGTTGGGGCCAAGCAGGTAGAGGTGCACGGCCCGGACGGTGATCGAGCCGTCAGGGTTGACGACCTGCTCGTTGAAGACGTAGCGGTACCTGTCACCGGCACCGTTGATGCCCTCGATGGCGTAGTTCGGGGTCGGGTTCTCGGGCACTACCGCCGTCGTGCCGGCGTTCTGATCGGTGACCACGGTGCCGCCGATGACCGTCGTCGAGCCGGTGACGCCGGCTTCGGAGGCCGAGCACGTGCTGGTGATGCTGGTGGCCTGGAGCGCCTCGTTGGGATCCGTGCCGACGTCGGTGGCGGTGGCCGTGCTGGTCACGGACCCGGTCGGCCCTGTGGTCCCCTGGGTCCTGACGTCGACCGAAGCCGCGGAGAGGATGATGGGCCCGGGTGTCCCATTAGGGAAGGTGATACGGACGGTGCAGGGCTCGCTTGCAGTGATCGGCGTAGCTGAGCCGCCCGGCGGCAGCGTCACGGTTGTCCCTGTCACCGGCGGCTGAGGTTGGCCGAAGAAGTTGAAGACAGCGCGGCAGGTCTGGGCGCTGCCCCTGACCGCCGTCACCGTCATGTGGGTGGCTGACGCGCCCGACAGAGCGAAGCTCCCCGCGCCCAGCACCACCGCCAGCGCCAACGCCCCCCGGCGCGTCCGGAGGACCTTCCTACGATGTGCATTTGTCACTTGCGTCTCCTCGCCCATACTCGTGTTGCCGCCCCCGTGTCCCTGCCGCCCGTTCTACAGCGGCCAGGCGCATAGCCTGTTACGGCACATAGCCTGTCACATAGGTGCGAGTTTGCACAACCACAAACAAGCGGTGGAAGCCGGCCCGGTGCAGGGAGCCCGCCGGCATCAGGGCGGAAGCCCGCGGAAGAAGTGGGCCGGGAACTTCTCGGTGATGAGCATGATGGGCTGGCCGCGCTCCACGATGCGGTAGGTCCGCGATATCAGCTCACTGGCGCCTTCGATCCCGAAGTGGACGGCGCACGGCCCTGCCGGCTCCCGGTACACCACGAGAATCTCGCGGAACGTCTCCATGCGGTTCTCGGCCAGCAGCCTTCCGATGGGCTTGTCGGTCCCGAGGAGGCCGCTCAGCAGGTTGAGGTGGACCCGGTCGGGCACCACGATGGCCTCGGCGTAGAGCAGGTTCCGGCCGCTGTTGCGTCCCCGGAGGACGACCCGGCGCCGGAGCACCTTGGCCCTCTCCGGCAGCTCCAGGGCGGCGTCGCTGTCTTGGCAGGTGTCGTGCTCCTGGGCGAGCTTCACCGCCTCGATGGGCTCCTCGGCGTAAGCCTCGAGGATGTGGGTGACGGTGCCATCGGTGCCGACCAGAATGCGCTGGAACCTGGTGAGAATAGAGGTCGTCGTAGTCACGGCTTCCGGCTGAATCTAATCGCTGCGCCTCTCGATGGCAGTAAGTGTTGGTAACAGATAGAGGACGTAGACAGGGACGTAGACGCCTACAGGCGTCAGGGCGCGCCCGTCGCCGGCGCCGGGGCCTCGATTACTTGCAGGTCGAGCGGGACGGCGACCACGCCGCGGCCAGGCTCGGCGATCAGGACCCGCCCCGGCCACCGCCCACCCATCTCGAAGATGAGAGACACCTCGTAGGAGCCGGGAGCCACCTCTCGACCGTGATCGGTCACCGCCATGGCCGACATCCCCTTCATGGACGCGTTGAGGCAAACCTCCGCACCTCTCACGGGCCGGCCCGCCCGGGTGACCGACAGGCGGTAGCGAGTGAGGTCCATCCGAGGCTGCTCATCCCAACGCACCTCGTAGGAGAGGTCCTCGCGCACCCGCTGGGCGCAACCCTCCTCGGCGGCGTCGCTGAAGCGCACGATGGCCAGGTAGAAGCCGGCCACGGCCGCCGCCGCCACTAGGCCCAGCCGCCAGATCCGCCTCACTTGCCGACCTTCAGTCCAGCACCCGGCGCCTGAAGCCCCGCCTGCCGAGAATGGTGAACACGACGGCGAAGCCGGCGAGGGCGCCGTACACGGCGACGAGGGGCATGTGGCCCACCCCGGTGAACAGGGCCGCCCGCATGCCCTCGCTCATGTAGGTGATGGGGTTCACCAGCACCAGGTACTTGAGCCAGGGGACGGGATCGAGCGACTCCCAGTTGTAGAAGATGGCGCCCCCGAAGGCGAGGGGAAGGGCGAGGGTTCCCGAGAGCATGGGCACCGACTCCGGCTTGAGAAGGGTGCCGACGCTGAGGCCCAGGGCGGCCGACGTCACGCAGGCCAGCGGCGTCAGGGTCAGGAGCACGGGCCAGTCGATCACCAGATAGACGGGGGTGCTGGGCAGGAAGGCGGCCACGGGGAACACAACCATCC
>JALZKD010000108.1 GCA_030859405.1 Actinomycetota bacterium
GGAGGATCTCACCCGTGGCCAAGCGCGACCAAGCAGTCCCTGACGAAGACCTCGTCCGGCTGTACCTGACCGACATAGGCCGACACGAGCTGCTTTCGAAGGCTGACGAGGCCCACCTGGCCGAGACCCGCCTCGTGGGCTTGGAGGCGGCAGCCGAGCTGAGCGGCACCAAGTGCTCCCCGGCGCGGAAGCGCCAGCTGCGCCGACTCGTCCGAGAGGGCGAGGCCGCGGAGGTGCGCTTCGTCCAGTGCAACCTGCGCCTCGTGGTCTCGATCGCCAAGAAGTACCAGGCGTCAGGAGTGCCGCTGCTCGACCTCGTGCAGGAGGGCAATCTCGGGCTGATGCACGCCGTCGAGAAGTTCGACCACCGGAAGGGGTTCAAGTTCTCGACCTATGCCACCTGGTGGATCCGCCAGTCCATCACCCGGGGAATTGCCAACACCGGCCGCAGCATCCGCTTGCCCGTCCACGCCGGCGACATGGTCAAGCAGCTGCAGCGCGTCCGGGCCGAGCTCGAGGACCAGCTTGGCCGGGGCCCCACCACAGCTGAGATCGCATCCGCCATGGAAGAGCCGCTGGAGACGGTACGAACCCTCCTCTTCCACCTCTCCGAGCCCGTGTCCCTGTCCGCGCCCCTGCGTTCGGACTCCGACGCCGAGTTCGGTGACGTCGTCGCCGATCCCTCGGCGGTTTCGCCGGAGGAGGCCACGCTCGAAGCCGCCCTCGCCTCCGAGGTCGACAAGGTCTTGAGCCCACTGGGCAATCGCGAGCGGGCCATCCTGAGGTTGCGCTACGGCCTCGACGGCGGCGAGCCCCGCACTCTGGAGGACGTCGGCGAGCACTTCTCCCTCACCCGGGAACGGATCCGCCAGATCGAGGCCAAGGCCATGTCGAAGTTGAGGCACCCCTCCACCGAGGTGGCGTTCAGCTTCTCCTCCTGACCAGCCCCTGACCCGCCCCGCCCTCATACTGCGGATGGCGGGTGAGGGTGGCTGGGGGCAACCGATAGCCTCCGGCCCATGGCTGACCTCTCTTCTACCGTCGCCGATCTCTGGGAGCGCAGGGCCGAGATCGAGGCCGGCGACCCCGATGCCACCGCCGCCGTCCACGAGGCCATCAACCTGCTCGACACCGGCCAGGCCCGGGTGGCCGAGGTCGACGAGGCCACCGGGGAGGTGGCCGTTCACCAGTGGCTCAAGCAGGCCATCCTCCTGCTGTTCCGGCTGTCGTCCATGGAGACCATCGAGGTCGGCCCCTTCGAGTTCGCGGACCGCCTCCCCCTGAAGCGCGACTACGCCGCCGCCGGGGTGCGGGTGGTGCCGGGCGGGTCGGCTCGGTGGGGCTCGTTCCTCGAGCGGGGCGTGGTGCTGATGCCGAGCTACGTCAACATCGGCGCCCGGGTGGGGGCCAACACCATGGTGGACACCTGGGCCACGGTCGGCTCCTGCGCCCAGGTGGGGTCCAACGTCCACCTGTCCGGTGGCGTCGGCCTCGGCGGGGTGCTGGAGCCACCCCAGGCGGCGCCGGTGATCGTGGAGGACGACGCCTTCGTCGGGAGCCGGTGCATGATCACAGAGGGCGCCCGGGTGGGGAAGGGGGCGGTGCTCGGCGCCGGAGTCATCCTCAACCCCTCCATGCGGGTCATCGACGCCGAGACGGGACAGGACCTGGGCAGGGGCATGGTGCCCCCGTGGTGCGTGGCCGTGTCCGCCACCCGTCCCAGGGAGTTCGCCGGTGGCACCTTCGGCCTGCCGTGCGTGCTGGTTATCAAGCGCCTCGCCGAGGGCCAGCGCCACGACAAGGCCCAGCTCAACGACGTGCTCCGCGAGCACGGGGTGGCCACGTGACCGACCTCCTGGCCCGCTGCGCCCAGCTGGTGGACATTCCCTCGGTCAGCCACAACGAGGCCCGGATTGTCGACTTCCTGGAGGCCGAGCTGCGGGCGCTGCCGTGGCTCGAGGTGGAGCGGTTGGGGCACAACCTGGTGGCCCGCACCGGCCTGGGCCGAGCCCGCCGCCTGGCACTGGCCGGCCACGTTGACACCGTGCCCCCCAACGGCAACGAGCGGGCCCGCATCGTCGGGGACGTGTGCTGGGGTTTGGGCTCCTGCGACATGAAGTCCGGCTGCGCCGTGTTCCTCGAGCTGGCCCGGGCCCTGCCCGAGCCGGCCGTGGACGTGACCTACGTCTTCTACGAGTGCGAGGAGGTGGCGCCGGAGTTCAACGGGCTCAGCAAGCTCTTGGCGATGCGGCCCGAGCTCCTCGCCGTCGACGCCGCCGTGCTGGGCGAGCCCACCGGGGCCAGGATCGAGGCCGGGTGCCAGGGGACGCTGCACCTCGACGTGACCATGGTGGGGGAGCGGGCCCACTCGGCCCGGCCCTGGATGGGGCGCAACGCCATCCACCGGCTGGCCCCGGTCCTTGACCGCTGCGCCACCTACACCGGGCGCAGGCCCCACCTCGACGGCTGCGAGTTCAGGGAGGCTCTCCAGGTGGTGTCCGTGGAGGGGGGCGTGGCCGGCAACGTGGTACCCGACCGGGCCATGGTCCGGCTCAACCACCGCTACGCCCCCGACCGCAGGGCAGAGCAAGCGGTGCAGCACCTGCGCCAGGTTCTGGGCGACGCCGTTGACGAGGCGAGCGGCGACACGGTGGAGCTGGTGGACCACGCTGACGGCGCCAGGCCCAACCTCACCCACCCCCTCCTGGCGGCACTGGCCGCCCGCACGCCGGCGCCTCCGGTGGCCAAGCTGGGGTGGACGGACGTGGCCTTCTTCGCGGCCCGGGGCGTGCCGGCCGTCAACTTCGGCCCTGGTGACCCGAACCTGGCCCACGCCGCCGGCGAGCGCGTGGAGCGTTCCCATATGGAGACGGTGTACGCCGCTCTGGAGTCGCTGCTGCGCCTGGAGGTGTAGGCACGGCCACCACCGACTTTGGCACGATTGACCTGAGTATGGGGGGTTGCATCGTGCCAAAGTCCTCGACCGGCCTGGATAGCCAGCAATCGGCTTGGTTACAGGCGGCGCAGGACGGTGACGACCTTGCCGAAGATGCGCACGTCGTCGGGAGCGAACTCCATGGGGGACAACCGGGGGTTGGCCGGCGTCAGCACCACCTTGCTGCCCTTCCGGGAGTACGTCTTGACCGTGCCCTCCTCGCCGGGGATGCCGGCCACCACGATCTCGCCCTTGCGGGCTTCGGGCTGCTGGCGGGCCACGACGTAGTCACCGTCGAGGATGCCGGCGTCGATCATGGAGTCGCCCCTCACGCGGACCATGAACAGCGGTCCCTTGCCGGTGAAGTCGGCAGGGACAGGGAGCACCTCCTCCACGTTCTCCTGAGCCAGAACGTCTGTGCCCGCGGCCACGTCGCCGAGGAGGGGCACGTGCTGGGCGGGACGGCGCTCGACGGCCGCCCCCGAGGACTGGTCGTAGCGGACCTCCATGGCGCGGGGCTTGGTGGGGTCACGGCGTAGATAGCCCTGGCGCTCGAGGGTGGAGAGGTGGGCGTGCACCGTGGACGATGACGTGAGGCCCACTGCCTGGCCGATCTCGCGTACCGAGGGGGGGTACCCCCGGGCGGCCAACTCGCCGGCGATGAAATCGAGGATCTCCCTGCGCTTGCCCGTGAGCACAACCTGGTCTTCGGCCACGCTGGCACGGTAGCAGCGCCGGAGGCACAATACAAACACCTGTTCGAGAAACCTCTTGACGGCGGCCCATCCACGAACGTACGTTCGTGGATGTCACAGGTCCTCGTCATAGTGGGTGCATGAGCATGTACGCCGTCAAAGACACCGTCAACGACACCGCCAACGCCAGGGTCTCCCGAGACTCGGTATCGCTTCCCACCAGGCCCCAGCTGCGGCTGGTCGGACCGGCCCCCTCGGCGGTCAGGCGCGGCGCACGTGCCGTGTTCTGGCGCCGGCGCGTGGTCGCCCTCCTGGTGGTCGCGACCCTGGCCCTGGCGGCCAAGGGCCTGGTCGGCTCCTCCCTCGCAGGCTCCCAGTCGCCGCCGCCGGTGAAGACGGGCTCCATCGGGCAGGATTCCTACGTCGTGCAGGAGGGCGACACGCTGTGGGGCATCGCCCGCGCCATCCACCCCAGCGGCGACGTGCGCCCCGTGGTCGACGCCCTGGCCGCGGGCCGGCGAGGGGCGCCGCTTCGGGTCGGTGAGCGCATCGCCCTGCCCTGAGACAGGGATCATCGTCAACGGGGGCTGAACTACCGTGCAGACCGTGCGCTGTCCGTCGTGCGCCAGCACCGGGGACAAGGTGGTGGACTCCCGTACCGCCGACGAGGGCGCCGCCACCCGTCGCCGTCGCGAGTGCCTCACCTGCGGCCGGCGCTATACCACCTACGAGCGAGTGGACGAGGCTCCGCTCATGGTGGTCAAGCGTTCCGGCCAACGGGAGCCCTTCGACCGGGCCAAGGTCGTGGCCGGGCTGCGTTCCGCAGCCAAGAACCGCCCGGTGGCGGGGGAGCACCTCGAAGCGCTGGCCGGAGAGGTGGAGGAGGCCCTCCGCCTCGACGGGCCGGAGCTCACCAGCCAGCAGGTCGGCTTGTCCGTTCTCGATCGTCTTCGCGTCCTCGACGAGGTCGCCTACGTGCGCTTCGCCAGCGTCTACAAGGGCTTCGAGGACGTGGGCGACTTCGAGCGGGAGGTGGGACTGCTCACCAAGTCCACCCAGCCCAAGCGCCGCCGCTGAGCACCGCCGGTGAGGTGCGCCCTGAGCTTGACGGCCGTGAGCCTGACCAGGCGTTGGAGGGTGCTGCTCGCAGCGACGGCGATGCTCGCCGCGTGCGGCGATACGCGTCGGCCCCAGACGGTGACGACGACACGCTCGAGCACCACAGCGCCGCTTACCAGCGTGGCGCCCCCGCCGGCCCCTGCCGGAGTGACGCCGGCGTCGGCAATCGTCGAAGTCGCCTACCGGGTCGAGGCTCGCACCACCGACAGGGCTACCAGCGGTTTCGCTGACGCGGTCGATGCCACCCTCGCCGATGCCCGCGGATGGTCCCGAGCCGGGTTCCGATTCGTGCGCCACCGCCACGCACCCTTCTTGATCGTGTTGGCCGAGGGTGAGGAGGTCGACCGGCTATGTCTCCCCTACGAGACCTATGGCGAGTACTCGTGCCAGAACGGCCCAGTGGTGGCTCTCAACGCCGAACGGTGGCGATCGGCCACGCCGAAGTGGACCGGCGACTTGGCCGGCTTTCGACAGATGCTCATCAACCATGAGGTCGGCCATCTCTTGGGGCAGCGTCACCCGGAGCGGCATTGTCCCCGCCCCGGCCGGCTGGCCGCAGTGATGGCTCAGCAGAGCACCGAGCTGAATGGGTGCCTGCCCAACCCATGGCCCCTGAAAGGCGAGATCGAGGTGGCCGCCCGCCACGACCAGCCGCTGGCGCCGCCATTCAGTCGCTAGGACACAACCGGTCGAGCCTCGGGTGCATGCCGGCGTTCGCCCGCCATGCGTGATTTCCCCAGAGTTCGAGCTTTGGTCATGGGACGGCCACATCGAGGCCCTACCCTCCTCCCCCATTCTCCAGGCCTTGCAGAAGGAGGGACCATGTCCAGATTCCGTGCCCTGACCATCTTGCTCGTCGCGGTCACGGCCGCGTCGAGCGCGCCCGCGGCGTCGGCGCGGCCGGCGCGCGCCGAGCGGCCCAGCCTCGAGGCGCGGGCCATCC
>JALZKD010000032.1 GCA_030859405.1 Actinomycetota bacterium
CGCCCGACGCCCGCCACACGCCCAGCTTCAACCAGATCGAGGGGCTGGTGGTCGACCGTGGCATCACCTTCGGCGACCTGGCCGGCACCATCGAGGTGTTCACCGGCGCCTACTTCGGGCCCGCCATTCACTCCCGGCTGCGCCCGGCGTACTTCCCCTTCACCGAGCCGTCGGCGGAGTTCGAGATCACCTGCACCATCTGCGAGGGACAGGGGTGCCGCACGTGCTCCGGGACGGGGTGGATAGAGCTCGGAGGCTGCGGCATGGTGCACCCCAACGTCTTCCACGCCGCGGGCGTGGACACCGAGGAGTGGTCGGGCTTCGCCTTCGGCTTCGGCATCGACCGCTGCGCCCAGATGCGCCACGGCATCTCCGACGTGCGCGTCCTCCTCGACAACGACATCCGCTTCATAACCCAGTTCTGATGCGCGTTCCTCTCTCTTGGTTGCGGGACTTCGCTCCCTTCGAGGGTGATCCCCTCGAGCTCGGGGAGATCCTCGACGACCTGGGCATGGTGGTCGAGGGCACGGAGCGGGTGGGGGAGGGCCTGTCGGACGTGGTGGTGGCTCGGGTGCTCGACGTGCGTCCTCACCCCGAGGCCGACCGCGTCCGCCTCACCGAGGTGGACATCGGCGACGGCCAGCCGCTCCAGGTCGTGTGCGGCGCCCCCAACGTGGCCGCCGGCCAGTTGGTGCCCCTGGCCACCGTCGGCGCGGTGCTGCCCGGCGACTTGGAGATCGGTCGGCGCAAGGTCCGGGGCCGGTGGTCCGAGGGCATGATCTGCTCGTCCGCCGAGCTGCGACTGGGCAAGGATCAGGACGGGATCATGGTCCTCCCCGAGGGTCTCACCGTGGGGGCATCCTTCAGCGACGCCATGGGCATCACCGCCGACGTGGTCTACGACCTGGCCATCGAGGGCAACCGACCTGACGCCATGTCCGTGGCCGGAGTGGCCCGCGATGCCGCCGCCCGGATGGGGTTGCCCTTCGCCATTCCCGACCCTCGAC
Source organism: Actinomycetota bacterium (assembly GCA_030859405.1). Lineage (GTDB taxonomy): Bacteria > Actinomycetota > Acidimicrobiia > Acidimicrobiales > YB1-3. Next base: position 1,008 of record JALZKD010000032.1, read on the forward strand.
CCGACGTGGTGGCGGAGGGGGGCCGGCCCGCCACTGAGCTCGCCAGCATCGCCGTGGAGTGCCCGGAGCTGTGCCCCCGCTTCACGGCCAGCGTGGTAAGTGGCGTCATCGTCGGCCCGTCGCCGCCGGTGGTCGCCCGGCGGCTGACCCTGGCCGGGATGAGACCCATCAGCAACGTGGTGGACGCCTCCAACTACGTCATGCTCGAGCTGGGACAGCCCACCCACCCCTACGATCTCGATCTGCTGCCCGGCCCCGGTTTGCTCGTGCGCAAGGCCCGCCCAGCAGAGGTAGTCGTCACCCTGGACGGTGCGGAGCGGAAGGTGGGGGAGGGCGAGGACTGCCTGATCTGCGACGCCACCGGGGTGCCCGTGGGCATCGGCGGGATCATGGGTGGGGCGTCCTCGGAGATCTCCGAGAGCACAACCAGGGTCCTGCTCGAGGCCGCCTACTTCACCCCCATGGCCATCGCCCGCACCTCGCAGCGCCTCGGCCTGCGCACCGAGGCCTCGGCCCGCTTCGAGCGCGGCTGTGACCCCGAGGTCATCGAGCGGGCCGCAACCCACTTCTCCGCCCTTCTCGGCTCCGGCCACGTGGCGGAGCCCATGCTCGACTGCCGGTTCGGTCCCCCACCGTCGCCGCCGATCCGCCTGCGCACCGAGCGGGTCAACGCCGTGCTGGGCACCTCCCTCACCGACGAGCAGGTTCGCTCCTACCTCACGCCCATCGGCTTCCGAGTCGAGGAGATGGCCTCGAGCCTGCACCAGGTCTGGACCCCGTCGTTCCGTCCCGACGCCACCGCCGAGATCGACCTGGTGGAGGAGGTGGCTCGCCACCACGGGTACTCCCGCATCGCCCGCACCGTGCCCTCCAGCCCCCATGTGGGCGGGCTCACGCCCTACCAGCGCCATCGTCGGCGCCTGAGGGAGGCGCTGGCCGGAGCCGGTGTGAGCGAGGCCATGTCCCCGCCCCTCATCGGTCCCGGTGAGCACGAGCGTGCCGGTCTTCCCGCTGACGCCATCGAGGCCACCGACCCGCTGGCCCGTGAGGAGTCGGTGTTGCGCACGTCGCTGCTTCCGGGGTTGCTGAAGGCCGTCGTCTTCAACTCATCCCACCGCAACCCCGACGTGTCCCTCTTCGAGATCGGACATGTCTTCGCTCCCGCCGCTGACCGCAGCGCGCCCCTGCCCGACGAGCGCGAGCACCTGGGCGTGGCCCTGGCCGCTAGCGAGGGAGCGGCGAGCGGTGCGTCCTCCGCCAAGCACGTGCTCGACGTGGTGCTGGCCGCACTGGGCATCCGGGGCGGCGGGCTGGAGGCGACGACCGCGCCCGGGTTGCATCCCACTCGTACGGCCCGCCTCGTCCTCGACGGAGACACCATGGGCCACGTGGGGGAGGTCGACCCGTCCGTGCTCGAGGCACTGGACATGGTCGGCAGAGTGGGGTGGATCGAGGTCGACCTGGAGCTCCTGCTGCCCAGTCAGCGCATCTACCGGCAGGCCAGGCCGGTGAGCAGGCACCCTTCCAGCGACATCGACCTGGCCTTCGTGGTGGAGGAGCCGGTCCCGGCGGCGGCGGTGGGGGCCACCTTGCGGGAGGCGGCCGGGGATCTGCTCTTCGACCTGCGCTTGTTCGACGTGTTCAGGGACCCTCGCCTCGGAGAGCGCCGGCGCAGCCTGGCCTACCGCCTGCGCCTTCAGGCCCTGGATCGCACCCTCACCGATCCAGAGGTGGCCGAGGTCCGCCGGCGCTGCATCGAAACCGTGCAATCGAGGCACGGCGCGGAGCTGCGGGGGTGACCGGCACCACGTCACCGCAGGATGACGGCGCAACGAGCCCCCGACGCGGGGAGACCCCCGCCGCCCAACGGGGCGACGGGGGTCTCTTGGGGGACCGAGCGCCGCCCAGTGGTGCTAGCGGCCGGCCCTGAAGCCGCTGAAGGAACCCTGGCCCGTCGGCATGGAACCGGTTCCCGGAACCGAACCCGACGGCATGCAGGCGGACACGAGCTGGGACAAGCCGGACAGGTCGCCGCCCATGAAGCCAGGCACCGAGCCGAGCACCGACGACAGGCACCCGGCCACGTTGACGGGCAGGTTGGCCGAGCCAATGGCGCTCTGGATGGCATCGAGGGGCAGGTGGGCCCGAACCACGCTCAGGATGCAGGCAGGCAGCTGAGTGGCCAGCCTGGCCGGGTCGGGCATCGCCCCGCCCGTCGGGATCAGGCTCGCCACGCAGCTGGGCATGGCAGGGATGGCGGGCACGGCCGCGTTGGGGACGGCGGCTGAGTTGGTGCTGGCGGCGGTGGCGGGGCCGGTGCCCGCTCGGGCCGAGGTGGCAGCGCTGGGCGGTGTGACCGAGGCCCCGCTGGTGGTCTGCGCACCGGTTCCGCCCGACATGGCGGGTGGCAACGAGCTGGTCGCCGGGCCAACCGCTGCGGTGGCCTGGTCGACGGCAGTCTGAGACACCACCCCGGGACCGGAGTCACCGCCGGGTAGTGGCAGGACGCCGGCGGCACCGCCGGCGGCGGCCATGGTCAGTGCTGCGGTGGCGGTGGCGATGGCAGCTTTGGCTACTGTTCCCATCGCGGCCAGCTTGGCCATCAGTGCGGCCAGAAGTCCGGGCATGTGGTGCTTCCTTTCGGTAGTCCGGGCGTCTGCTCTTGCAGGTCCGGTGATGTCGCTCGCTGCTGTCACCAGCAGGTCGCCTCTTCGGTGGTCACGCCCTGGACGTGGCAACCGAGCTCAGTGTGGGGACTCGATGCCTAACTCTGGGCAAAGTCGCACATAAGCCTTCGTCCGGCCGGCGACGCGGCGGTAGCGTCGAGCTGTGACGACCGTCGCGGTCGTGGAGGACGACGCTCATGTCCTGGCCGCTGTCACTCGAGGCTTGTCCGAACGGGGGCACGTGGTGTTGGGAGCGTCCACGGGGCTCAACGCCTTGGGCGACATCGTGGACCAGCGTCCGGACGTGGTCGTCCTCGACCTCGGCCTGCCCGACATCGACGGCCTCGAGCTGCTGCGCATGCTTCGTGCGGTGACCACCGTCCCGGTGATCGTGGCCACCGCCCGCGACGACGAGGGGGACATCATTCGCACCCTCGACGCCGGCGCCGACGAGTACGTGGTCAAGCCTTACTCTGCCGACCAGCTCGACGCCCGTATACGGGCTGTGCTTCGCCGCACCAGGGAGGACGTCGCCGACCAGCCGGTCCGGATCGGGGGGCTCACCATGGACACCCGCAGCCGGGTGGCCACCGTCGACGGCGAGCCCATCGACCTGAGCCGCAAGGAGTTCGACCTGCTCTGGCACCTGGCCACGCGCCGGGGCGAGGTCGTGTCCAAGCGTGAGCTGCTCGCCGCGGTGTGGCGCCAGCCCTACGGCGGCCCGGAGAAGACCGTCGACGTACACCTGTCCTGGTTGCGCACCAAGCTGGGTGAGTCGGCGAGTTCGCCGCGCTACCTGCGCAGCGTGCGAGGCGTGGGCGTCATGCTGGTCGACCCCGACACCGCGTGAGAGCCCGCCTGGCCCTGACGGCGGCGGCGGTGACAGCCATGATCGTGCTGGCCTTCTGCATCCCGCTCGGTCGGCTCACACAGGTAGTGGCCGCCAACCGGGCACTCGAGGCGGCCAAGCTCGAATCCCGATCTCTGGCTGGCGCCATCAGCGCCGTTTCCGGTCAGACCGCGACCATCGCCCAGCTGGTGGAGCAGGCCAACGCCGGCAGTCCCCGGCCCATCACCGCGTACCTGCCCGACGGCACCGTGCTCGGCCCACAGGTCCCCGCCGACGCCGCCGTCGAGCTGGCTCGCCAGGGCCGCTCGTTCACCGCTGCCGGGCCGGGGCGCGGCCGCGACATCCTCGTCGGGATCGTGGGAACCGAGCCCAAGGCCTCGACCGTGGTACGGGTCCGGGTAGCCGCCTCGCTGCTGAGCCGCGGCGTCCAGCGGGCCTGGGCCATCTTGGCCGTCATCGGGGTCCTGGTGGTGATTGTCGCCGTCGGCCTCGCCGACCGCCTGGCCCTCTCGATCGTCCGGCCCATGGGCGAGCTGTTCTCGGTGACCCGCCGGCTCCAGCGAGGTGAGCTGGAGGCGCGGGTCGCGCCCGCCGGCCCTCCAGAGGTGGCCGAGGTGGGCCTCGCCGTCAACGGGCTGGCCGATCGCATCGGCGACCTCCTCGCCGCCGAACGTGAGGAGGCTGCCGACCTCTCGCATCAGCTCCGGACCCCGCTCACGGCGCTACGCCTGGACGCCGAGGGCCTTGCATCCGAGGAGGACCGGCAGCTCATGGCGAGGGACGTCGACCGCCTGGAACAGGTCGTCACCCGGGTCATTCAGGAATCTCGCCGCAGCCCCCGCCATCAGGCAGCCGGTGACCGTAGCGGTAGCTGCGACCTGGGCCAGGTTGTCCGCGACCGGCTGGCCTTCTGGTCGATCCTGGCCAGCGACCAGGGCCGCCACCTGACAGCGGATGTGCCCAACGACCCCCAACCGATCGGGGTGTCGCAGGCTGAGCTGGAAGTGTGCCTCGACGCCCTGGTCAACAACGTGCTTGCCCACACCCCGGGCGGCGCCTCGTTCTCGGTCAAGGTGATGGCCGGGCCCAACCGGCGGTGGATCCTGGTCGTCCAGGACTCCGGCCCGGGGCTCCCGGGAAACGTGCTGCCGGCCCGGGGAGCAAGCAGCGGGTCGGGCACCGGCCTGGGACTGGACATCGTGCGCCGGACAGCCGAGGCCTCAGGCGGCGGTCTCTCGGCCCGGCGGGCGCCAAGCGGTGGAACCCGCATCGAGGTGAGCTTCGGCCCGCCACCCGACCGCTCGTGAGCCCTGGAGCCGGACTCAACGGCTCAGGACTATCCCGCCCCCTGCCTCGGTGAGGCCTGGTCGTAGTAACGGATGGGCTGACCGTAACAGACAGCCTTGACCGACAGGTCCTGGCCGGACCTCACGAAGTGAACCTCGACATTGGCCGGCCCGCGGGCGACCACGTTGACCGCGTAGCCGTTGGTCGGGATGGCGGAGATCAGCTCTATGAAGAAGCCGTCGCAGGCCACCCGGACCACGCCACCGCTCGTCGAGTAAGTGGCGGACGGACGCGGCGAAGGCGGGGCGGCCGGGCGAGTGTTGGGCAGGGCCCCAGGCGATGCCTTGGCCGGTGCCGGCGGCGAGAACGGCGCCGTGCTGACACCCGGCCGCGGGTTTTGGGACCGCGCTCCCGGCACCGCCGGGTCATGGCCCCCAGACGCCGGTTCCCGACCGTGGGACGGCGCTGTGGCGGTGTCCGCCTTCGGGGTGGTGGTCGTGGGCGTCGCCGCCGAGCCCGACTCCAGCTCGCTCACCACATCGTCGTGGGCGAGAACCGACGCCGGGCGGTCGGTCACGTCGGCCACGACGACAGACGTTGCCGCCCAAACCATGGCGGTGGACGCCAGGGTGACGGCCAGCCAAAGTCCTGCGGCGAACAACCGGAGCGGCGGCACCTCTGGAGGATGCCCCTTCCCCCGGCCGCCAGGGGCTAAAGGAACCCTAAATCAGCGGCCGCCGGTCGGTCTGGGAGAGAGTGGGCCATCTCAGTTGAGCGCGGGATCGGGTGGAAAGGTGGCATAGAGCGCCAGCCTTCCTGGCTGGCGCCCGAGCACCCGGCGCCAGAGCTCGAGCGGCTGCTCCGACAGAGCGTCGTCGGGGTGGGCGTCGACCACGAACCAGGCGCCCGAGGCGATCTCGCCCTCCAGTTGCTCAGCGGCCCATCCGGCGTGACCGGAGAAGACCCGGATCGCCTCGATGGGCTGGCCGATGTCCTGAGGGCTCTTCCCGATGTCGAGGGCACCCAGGCCGCCGAACAGCGGAGTCCAGGCGTCGGTGTCGTCGTCGGACGCGGTCCGGGCCAGACAGATCGCAGAGCCCACCCCCACCGGCCCTCCGAAGAAGACCACCGGCGGGTGGGCGGCGAAGGGCTCCCAGTCGGGGACAGGGCCGGCCAGCTCCAACTCGCTCGGGCGGTTGAGGACCAAACCGAGCGCACCCTCGCCACCATGCTCGAGCATGAGGATGACGACCCGGTCGAAGGTGGGCTCCTGTAGTGCCGGGGTGGCAACGAGCAATCGGCCCTTCAGCGAGGTCGTGCTCATGTCGTGTCCGATTCTCGCGCCCCACCGGCCGGCTGGCTTTCGACCGGCAGGGGCTGCATGCTCTGGCCATTCCCTCACAGGAGGCACAGCGAGGAGGAGCGATGAGTCCTGACCCCGAGGGTCCCTGGTACTGGTGCTTCAGGCATGAACGGGTGGAAGCCGAAGGTGAGCAGTGCCCAGCCGAGGACCGTCTCGGCCCTTACCCGTCGCGCCAGGAGGCGCTGAACTGGCGCCAGAAGGCCGACGCCCGCAACGAGCACTGGAAGGAGCAGGACCGGGAATGGGAGGGCGAGGACGAGGACGGGCGCAGAGCCTGAGCCCGGAGCGACGCGACCCTATGGCGTCTTCCTCGGCCTCATGTTCCCTGGGCGTTGCGGTCTGGCCGGCGACGCCGGACCGACCTGCTCAGGCAATGAGCTCGAACTCGACTTCCAGCACCTCGTACACCCGCGCCGCGCGGTGGTCACGGCTGAACAGGTGCGCTCCGTGACGAGCCGCAGTGAGTGCTACCAGCCCGTCATAGGCCGCGCCCCCGCTGATCGCCTTGGTCACCAGTTGGTCGAGAAGGGCGAGGTGGTCGGCAGGGTCGACAGTCAGCAGGGGTTCGGTGAATCGAGACAGGACGAAATCCCGGGCGAGCTCGCCGGCGACGCGGTGAGGCGGGGGTAGCCGAGTGAGCACGGAATAGCACTCGAGGGCGCAGTGGGCAGGAAGTCGAACACCCAGTGCCAGCACCTCGGCTGCACGCTCGTGGCCCTCGTGCCAGGAGGCAAAGGCGGCGATGACGACGCTCGTGTCGACAGCGTTCACCGCCGGGTTCGCTCGAGGGTTTCCCTGACGATCTCATCGGTAAGGGGGGGAAGCTCATCAGTGCTCACGGCCACGACAACGCCGTCGACCTCGGCGAGCTGTATCGGCCCCTCGGCGGGCGCGATCTCGATGCGGCCCTCGTGCTCAGCGACAGTGACAACTGCCCCGGGCCCGAGCCCCAGCCGGTCGCGGAACGGCTTCGGGATGACGACGCGGCCGCCGCTGTCGATGGTAGATCTCATGGGAGAAAACTACCACCGAGATGGCTCCGTTCGGCGCCGCTGGTGCATGATGATGCAGCCTCGTGTATGGTGACCGGGTGCACCGGGTAGGGATCTACGGGGCGTCCGGCTACACGGGGGCCGAGCTGCTACGGCTCTGCGCCGGCCATCCCGGCCTCGAGGTGGTGCTGGCCACGGCCGACAGCTCGGTGGGGGCCCGGGCCGCCGAGGTGTACCCCAGCCTGACCGGTGCCTACCCCGACCTGGTCTTCGCCGAATCCGATCCGGCTGCGGCCGAGGGGCTCGACCTGGCCTTCCTGGCGCTGCCTCACGGTGCTTCCCAGCGGTTGGTTCCCGACCTTCGCAAACGGGTGGGAGCGGTGGTGGACCTGGCTGCCGACTTCCGACTGCGGGACCCTGCCCTCTACCCGCGCTGGTACGGCGAGGAGCACAGCGCCCCGGGCCTCCTGGACGAGTTCTGCTTCGGCCTGCCGGAGCTCTTCAGGGACGAGCTGAGGGGGGCCGAGCTCGTCGCCGCCCCCGGTTGCTACGTCACCGCCGCGTCGCTGGCCCTGGCGCCGCTGGTGCGCGCCGGCGCCATCGAGACCACCGGCGTCATCGTCGACGCCGCCAGTGGCGTGTCGGGGGCGGGCCGCAGCCTGCGCCACACCAGCCACTACTCCGCCGTGAACGAGGACTTCAACGCCTACGGCCTGCTCACCCATCGCCACACGCCCGAGATCGAGCAAGCCACGGGCGCCCAGGTGCTGTTCACGCCCCACCTGGCGCCCATGACCAGAGGGCTCCTGGCCACGTGCTATGCCCGGCCGACCGGGCAGGGCGACGCGTCGGAGGTCCTCGCCGACTTCTACGCCGGGGAGCCGTTCGTGCTGGTCGACGACCGGTCGCCGTCCACCAAGGCCACCCACGGCTCGAACTGCGCCCACCTGACGGCCCGCCAAGACGAGCGGACGGGGTGGACGGTGGTCCTGTGCGCTCTGGACAACCTGGTCAAGGGGGCCTCGGGCCAGGCCGTGCAGTGCGCCAACCTCAGCCTCGGGCTGGCGGAGACGGCGGGACTGCCCCCGGTCGGCGTGTACCCGTGACGTTGAGGCAATCATGAGCGTCACCACCGCTAGGGGCTTCGTGGCCAACGGCATCGCCTGTGGCATCAAGCCCGGTGACCAGCCCGACCTGGCCCTGGTGGCCAGCGAGGCCGGGCGGGCGGTGCCGGCGGCGGCCGTGTTCACGTCCAACCTGGCCACGGCGGCGCCGGTGGAGGTCACCAGGTCGCACCTGTCGGCCACGGGGGGGAGAGCGGCAGCCGTGGTGCTCAACAGCGGCAACGCCAACGCCGCCACTGGCGCCCGGGGGCGGGCCCACGCCGAGGACACGTGCGCCCTGGTTGCCCAAGGACTGGCTTGCAGCCCCCGAGAGGTGCTGGTTTGCTCCACCGGGCTGATCGGCATTCCCCTGCCCATGGACCCCCTCCGCAGGGGCGTGCCGGCGGTGGTGGCCGGCTCCAGCGCCGCCGGCGGCCATGCCGCGGCCGAAGCCATCCTCACCACCGACACCCGGGCCAAGGAGGTCGTGGTTCACGGCGACGGCTTCTCGGTCGGGGGCATGGGCAAGGGGGCGGCCATGCTGGCGCCCGACATGGCCACCATGCTGGCGGTGTTGACCACCGACGCCGAGGTCTCGTCGTCGGGACTGCTCGCGGCCCTGCGGTCGGCCACGGCGAGCTCCTTCAACATCCTTTCGGTGGACGGTTGCACGTCGACGAACGACACCGTCATCGTGCTGGCCAGTGGGCGGCGGGGAGCGGTGCACGACGATGCCTTCGCCGATGCCCTCACCTGGGCGTGCATCGACCTGGCCGAGCAGATGGCGGCCGACGCCGAGGGCGCCACCAAGCTGGTCCGCATCACGGTCACGGGCGCGGTGTCGGACGGCGAGGCCATGGCCGCCGCTCGCAAGGTGGCGGACAGCCTTCTGGTCAAGTGCTCCCTGTACGGTCAGGACCCCTACTGGGGCCGGGTGGTGAGCGAGCTGGGCTCGGCCGGAGTGGGCTTCGACGCCGACCTCGTGAGCGTGGCCTACGGGAGCGAGGTCGTGTGCCGCCACGGGCTGGCCGCCCCCCACGACCCCGCGCTGGTGAGCGAGCACCTGCGTGGGCGCCAGGTCACCGTGAGCGCGGACCTCGGCCTGGGCTCGGGGACGGCAACGGTCATCACCAGCGACCTCACCCACGGCTACGTCGACGAGAACATGAGGACCTCTTGACGCCGGCGGAGAAGGCCGCGGTGCTGGCCGAGTCGTTGCCGTACATCCGTCGCTTCTGGGGGAAGGTCGTGGTGGTCAAGCACGGCGGCCATGCCATCGGTGACGAGAAGTCGATGGCCGGCTTCGCCGAGGACGTCGCCCTCATGCGCTCGGTGGGAATGCGGCCCGTGGTCGTCCACGGCGGCGGTCCGCAGATCGGCGCCCTCATGAAGCGCCTCGGGAAGGTCCCCGAGTTCCGCGACGGGCTGCGTGTCACCGACGCCGACACGCTCGACATCGCCCGCATGGTCCTGGTGGGCAAGGTGAACCGCGACCTGGTGGCCAGCGTCAACGTCCACGGTCCCCTGGCCGTCGGGCTCTCGGGCGAGGACGCCGGCCTCCTCACCGCCGCCGCTGCCGCCGACCCCGAGCTGGGCTTCGTGGGTGAGGTGGCCGCCGTTGACCCCACCATCATCGTGCGCCTGCTGGCCGAGGAGCTGATCCCAGTGGTGGCCACCATCGGCACAGGTCCGGGTGGGCAGGCCTACAACATCAACGCCGACACCGCCGCCGGCGCGCTGGCCGAGGCGCTGCAGGCCGAGAAGCTGGTGTTCCTCACCGACATCGAAGGCCTGCTGGCCGACCTGGGCGACCACACCAGCCTGTTGAGCACCGTCACCGTGGAGGAGCTCGAGGCCATGGTCGCCGCCGGCACCGTGACCGCAGGGATGGTGCCCAAGGTGGCCGCGTGCGTGCGGGCGGTCCGGGGTGGCGTCGGCCACGCCCACATCCTCGACGGCCGGGTCCCCCACGCCCTCCTGCTCGAGGTCTTCACCCCAGAAGGGGTGGGGACCATGGTCGATCCCTGACATGGCTGACAGCCGGTTCCTCATGAACACCTACCCGCCCCAGCCCGTCACCTTCGAACGCGGCCAGGGCACCGTGCTGTGGGACGACGCCGGGCGCCGTTACCTCGACTTCTTCTCCGGGGTGGCCGTCACCTCGCTCGGCCACGCCCACCCTGGGGTGGCCGCGGCCGTGGTAGAGCAGGCCCGCACCCTCCTGCACGTCTCCAACCACTACGCCACCGCCGTGGCCCCCGGAGTGGCCGCCACCCTCGACCGTTTGATCGGCGCCGGCGGCGGCGCCGGCGGCGGCGGCAAGGTCTTCTTCTGCAACTCGGGGGCGGAGGCCAACGAGTGCGCCATCAAGTTGGCTCGCAAGCGCGGAGGGCCTAACCGCCACGGGGTGGTGAGCGCCTACGGGTCGTTCCACGGGCGCACGCTGGCCACCCTCCACGCCACCGGCCAACCGGCCAAGCACGAGGCCTTCCAGCCCCTGCCCGAGGGCTTCGGTCACGCCCCCTGGTGCGACGTGGCCGCCTTCGACAGGGCCGTCGACGACTCGGTGGCGGCCGTGCTCCTCGAGCCGGTGCTGGGGGAGGGCGGGGTCCATCCCGCGTCACCGGAGTTCTTCACCGCCGTGCGCCGGATCTGTGACGATCGGGGAGCCCTCCTGGTGGTGGACGAGGTCCAGACCGGTCTGGGTCGCACCGGTCGCTGGTTCGGGTTCCAGCACTTCGGCGTGGAGCCCGACGTGGTGACCATGGCCAAGGCCCTGGGCAACGGGGTCCCCATAGGTGCCTGTTGGGCCCGTCACGAGGTGGCCGACGCCTTCGCCGTGGGGGATCACGGCACCACCTTCGGCGGTCAGCCCTTCGCCACCTCCGCAGCCAGGGCGGTTCTGGCTGCCATGGAGGATGCCGACGTGCCGGCCAGGGCGGCAACCGCCGGCGCCCGCCTGGCCGCGGGCCTGGAGTCGTTGGACGGCGTCCAATCGGTCCGGGGCATGGGCCTGCTCCTCGGTGCCGAGCTGGAGCCGCCCGCCGGGGCCAGGGAGGTCGCCTCCGGGGCACTGGAGCGCGGCCTCGTCGTCAACCCGGTCACCGACACCGCTCTGCGGCTGACGCCTCCGCTACTCGTCTCCGACGACGAGATCGACCAGGCGCTGGCCATCCTGGACGAGACCCTTCGGGCCGGGGCCCTGTGAGCGGGGCCCGGCACTTCCTCGAGGTCGACGACCTGGACTCGGAGGAGCTGGCCGCGGTCCTCGACCTGGCCCAGAGGGCGGACCCGCCTCCGGTCCTGGCGGGCAGGGGGGTGGCCCTGCTGTTCGAGAAGCCGTCCCTGCGGACGCGCAACGCCACCGAGATGGCGGTGGTACAGCTAGGCGGCCATCCCTTGTCCCTGCGCGCCGAGGAGGTGGGCGTGGACGTGAGGGAGCCGGCGCCCGACGTGGCCCGGACCCTCAGTCGCTACCACGCCGCCATCGGCGCCCGGGTCTTCGAGCACGCCAAACTCGAGCGCATGGCCGCGGTCTCCTCCGTCCCCGTGGTGAACCTGCTCTCCGACGATGCCCACCCGTGTGAGGCGCTGGCCGACCTGCTCACCCTGCGCCGGCAGTTCGGCCGCCTGGAGGGCCTGGAGCTGGCTTATGTCGGTGACTTCAACAACGTGGCCCGATCCCTCGGCCTGGCCGCGGCCCTGAGCAACGTGTCCCTGCGCTACGCCTGCCCCGACGGCTACGGGCCCCATGACGTCGACGTGGCCCGAGTCGAGGACCGCGGCGGGACCATGACGGCAACCACCGACCCGGCCGAGGCGGTGACCGGGGCCCACGCCGTCTACACCGACGTCTGGGCTTCCATGGGCGCCGAGGACGAGGCCGAGCATCGCCGCCAGGCCTTCGAGGGTTTCACGGTGGACCAGGCGCTCATGGACCGGGCCCGGCCCGAGGCCGTGTTCCTGCACTGCCTCCCCGCCCATCGCGGTGAGGAAGTGACGGCGGACGTCGTCGACGGTCCCCGGAGCAGGGTTTGGGACCAGGCCGAGAACCGCATGCACACGGCGCGAGGGCTGCTGCTCTTCCTGTTGGGACCAGAGGCGGCTTGAGGCTGGCCAAGACCCAGCGCCAACACCGGATCGCCCGGCTGCTCGAAGGCCACGTGGTGCCGAGCCAGGCCCACCTGGTGGAGCTGCTGGCGGCCGAGGGCGTGGTGGCCACTCAGGCCACTGTGTCGCGCGACCTCGAGGAGCTCGGCGCCGTGAAGGTCCGGGTGCCCGGCGGCGACACCGTCTACGCCATCCCGGAGCTGCCCAGGGACCAGCTGGCCCCCGGGGACCACCTCGAGCGGGTGCTCGGGGACTGGGTGGTGGAGGTGGCCCACTCGGCGAACCTGGTGGTTCTGCGCACACCCCCCGGCTCGGCGCACGTGGTGGGCTCGGCACTCGACCGGGCCGGCCTCGACGAGGTGATCGGCACCGTGGCCGGGGACGACACCGTGCTCGTGGTGGCGGCGGAGGCGGTCGGTGGCGCCAAGGTCGCCAAGCGGCTCTCGTCGTTGGCCGGCCTGTGAGGCGCCGGCCCGTGAACCGCCGGCACGCCCGGTGCGGCCTCGGAGGTGCAGGATGGCAGAGGGGCAGAGGAGGATCGTGACCAAGCGGGTGGTGCTGGCATACAGCGGGGGACTGGACACCTCGGTGGCTGTGCGGTGGCTGGGGGACGAGATGGGCCTCGAGGTCATCGCCGTGGCCGCCGACGTGGGCCAGGGTGGCGACTTCGAAGGCGTTCGCCAGCGGGCCCTGGCCGCCGGCGCCCTGGAGGCGGTGGTCGTCGACTGCAGGGAGGAGTTCGCACGCGACTACGTGGCGCCGGCTCTCAAGGCCAACGCCAAGTACGAGGGCAAGTACCCGCTGGTGTCGTCCCTGTCGCGTCCCCTGATCGTCAAGCACCTGGTGGCGGCGGCACGCGAGTACGGCGCCGGCGCCGTGGCCCACGGCTGCACCGGCAAGGGCAACGACCAGGTCCGCTTCGAGGTGTCCACGCGCGCCCTGGCGCCCGACCTGGAGGCCCTTGCTCCTGTTCGGGGGTGGGGGCTCACGCGGGAGCAGTCCATCGAGTACGCCGAGCGGGCGGGGATCCCCCTCACCGTCACCAAGGAGAGCCCTTACTCGGTAGACCAGAACCTGTGGGGTCGCACCGTGGAGTGCGGCGTCCTCGAGGACCCCTGGGAGCAGCCCCCCGAGGACGTGTACGAGCTCACGACGCCCACGGCCACCGAGCCGGTGGAGCTCACGGTCCGCTTCGAGCAAGGCCTTCCCGTGGCCCTTGACGGGAGGAACCTGGCCCTGCACGACCTCATCGGCGAGGTCACGCGCGTGGTGGGCTCCTACGGTTGGGGTCGGATCGACATGGTGGAGAACCGCCGGGTGGGGATCAAGAGCCGGGAGATCTACGAGTGCCCTGGGTCCCTCGCCCTGCTGATGGCCCACGCCGACCTCGAGGACCTGACCCTCGAGCGGGAGCTGTCGCACGAGAAGGCTCGCTTGGAGCCGCGCTATGCCGACCTCGTGTACGACGGCCTGTGGTTCTCACCGCTCAAGCAGGCCCTCGACGCCTTCGTGGACGAGAGCCAGCGCTTCGTCACCGGGGAGGTGAGGCTGCGCTGCGAGCTGCCGGGACGCTGCATCGTGGCCGGCCGCCGCAGCGAGCTCAGCCTCTACGACTACGGCCTGGCCACCTACGAGGCCGCCGACCGGTTCCGTCACCAGGACGCCGAGGGCTTCGTACGGCTCTGGGGCCTGGGTGTGGAGACGTGGGCGGCCAAGCAAGCCCGGCGCCAGACATGAGCGAGCCGGCGCCGGAGCCGATCGGGATCTGCTCGGGAGGCGGGCAGTGACTCTGTGGGGGGGGAGGCTGGGGAGCGAGCCGGCCGACGCCCTCATGGCCTTCACCGCCAGCGTCTCCTTCGACCGGCGCCTGGCCGCCGACGACGTGGCCGCCTCCAAGGCCCACGTCCGGGGACTGGGCCGGGGCGGCATCCTCACCGGGGAGGAGACTGAGATCCTCGTGGCCGCTCTTCAGCGCGTGGCCGAGGAGCTGGACGAGGCCACGTTCCGGTTCGAGGCCAGCGACGAGGACGTGCACACCGCCATTGAGCGCCGCGTCACCGAGATCGCCGGCGATGCGGGGGCCAAGCTCCACTCCGGTCGAAGCCGCAACGACCAGGTGGCGGTGGCGCTCCGGCTGTTCACCAAGAGGGAGCTGGTCCATGTGGCCCGGGCCGTGGTGGCCCTCCAGAGGGTGCTGCTGGAGGGAGCCGAGGCAGACACCGAGGCCTACCTCCCCGGCTACACCCACCTGCAACGGGCTCAGCCCGTCCTTCTCGCCCATCACCTGCTGGCCCACGGATGGGCTCTGGCGCGCGACGTGGACCGGCTGCTGGCCACCGTGAGGCGAGCCGACGTCTCCCCGCTGGGGGCGGGGGCGCTGGCCGGCTCCTCCCTGCCCCTCGACCCCCTCGCCGTGGCCGACGACCTCGGCTTCGCCACTGCCTTCGACAACTCGCTCGACGCCGTGAGCGACCGGGACTTCGTGGCCGAGGCCCTGTTCGATCTGGCCCTTCTGGGCGTGCACCTGTCCCGGTTGGGCGAGGAGGTCGTCCTGTGGTCGAGCCAGGAGTTCGGGTTCCTCCATCTCGACGACGCCCATTCCACGGGCAGCTCGATGCTGCCTCAGAAGAAGAACCCCGATGTGGCCGAGCTGGCCCGGGGCAAGGCCGGCCGCCTGATAGGCAACCTCACGGCTCTGCTGGCCACCCTCAAGGCCCTCCCTCTGGCCTACGACCGCGACCTGCAGGAGGACAAGGAGCCGCTGTTCGACAGCTTGGACCAGGTCCGAGCCGCCCTCCCTGCGCTCACCGGGCTCCTCGCCACCGCCACCTTCGACACGGCCCGCATGCAGGCCGCGGCCGACGCCGACGGCTCTGCGGCCAGCATCGACCTGGCCGAGTGGCTGGTCGGCCGGGGGATGCCCTTCCGCCAGGCTCACCACGTGGTCGGGGGGCTGGTGCGCGAGAGCGCGGAGCGCAGGGTTCCGCTGGCCGAGCTGGTGCAGGCTCACCCGGACCTGGGCTCGGAGGCTGTCTGGCTTCTCGAGCCGGGGACCGCCGTGCTCCGGCGCACCACTCGGGGCGGGGCCGGGCCCGAGCCCGTGGCCGAGCAGCTCATGCACTTCTCCCGCGTCCTGCAACGCGACG
>JALZKD010000033.1 GCA_030859405.1 Actinomycetota bacterium
CAACCTCGACCGTCTCACCCCGCGGTTGAGCCAGAACCTGAGCGAGCACGAGGACCAGGTGCGCAAGAACGCCGAGGCCACGCCGCTGATCCGCGACGTCCCGCTCGACTGTGACGTCGCCGACCTCCGCATGGGCGGCTGGGAGCTCGACGAGGTGAGGAACCTGTTCAACTTCCTCGAGTTCCGAACCCTCTGGGACCGCCTGGTCGACGCCGTCGACATGGTGGAGGCCGACGGGGCCGATGAGGTCGACGTGGAGCCGTTCGAGGTCGACGTCGACAGGGTCCAGTCGACCGACGACGCCGTCGCCATCTTCGATCGGTTGGCGTCTCACCCCGGACCCCTGGGAAGCGCCATCTCCTGGGTCGGCCTCGAAGGACGCTCCGACGTCACGGGGCTGGCTCTGGCTCCGGAGGGCTCCAGGGCCACGTGGCTGGACGCCAGCCTCCTCGACGACCCCGCCGTCTCCATGGCCCTCGGTCGCCTGGTCGGCCCCGATGGCCCCCCGTTGCACGCCCATCGGGCCAAGGAGCTGATGCGCGGCCTCAACCGCTACGCCGTCGACGTGGAGAGCCTCGACCTCGACACCGCCGTCGCCGCCTATCTCGTCGACCCGGGCGAGGGCAACTACGACCTGCAGGAGCTCTGCGCCCGTTACGCCGGCATCGAGCTGCGTTCCCCCGATGCGCCCCCGCCAGGCCAGCTCGACCTCGACGGTTCCTCGCCCGACCTGGCGGTGGAGACCGCTCGACGAGCAGCGGCCGTGGCCCGCCTGGGCCCACCGCTGGGCAACGCCCTGGAAGCGAGGGGCCTGCGCCCGCTGTACGACGACATCGAGCGGCCCCTCATACCCGTTCTGGCCCGCATGGAGAAGGTGGGCGTGCGCGTCGACGCCGAGTACCTGCGGAGCCTGGTCGACGACCTCACCCAGGAGGTGCACCAGCTCGATGCCGAGATCCAGGAGCTGGCCGGCCGTCCGTTCCTGGTCAACTCCACCAAACAGCTGAGAGAGGTGCTGTTCGACGAGCTCGGCCTGCAGCCCCAGAAGAAGACCAAGACCGGCTTCTCCACCGACGCCGCCTCCCTTGCCAGGCTCAAGGGTCAGCACCCCGTGGTGGACAAGCTGCTGCGCTACCGGGAGGTGGAGAAGCTGCGCTCCACCTACGGCGAGAGCCTGCTGGCCGAGGTCGGCGCCGACGGGCGCATCCACGCAACCTTCCAGCAGACGGTGGCCCGCACCGGCCGCCTGTCCTCCGACCGCCCCAACCTGCACAACATCCCCATCCGCACCGAGGAGGGCCGCAGGTTCCGCAGGGCCTTCGTCCCCGAGGAGGGCTGGTCCCTGCTCGTGGCCGACTACAACCAGATCGAGCTGCGGGTCATCGCCCACCTGGCCCAGGACCCGGGTCTCATCGATGCCTTCGAGTCCGACCTCGACATCCATACGGCCACGGCGGCGCGGGTGTTCGACGTGGAGGCCGGCGCCGTCACCCTGGCCCAGCGCTCGAAGGCCAAGATGATCTCCTACGGCTTGGCCTACGGGATGGAGGCCTACGGCCTCTCGCAGCGCCTGGGCGTGGCCGTGGACGAGGCGGCCGTGATCCTCGCCGCCTACTTCGAGGCCTTCCCCAAGGTGAAGTCGTACATGGACACCACGGTGGAGGAAGCCCGGCAGCGCGGTTACACCGAGACCCTGTTCGGACGCCGCCGGCTCATCCCCGAGCTCTCGTCCTCCAACTACAGGATCCGCCAGGCGGGGGAGCGCCAGGCCATGAACGCCGGCATCCAGGGTCTGGCCGCCGACATCTTCAAGGCTGCGCTGGTGAAGCTGGACGCAGCCCTGGAGCGCGAGCACCTCCAGAGTCGCCTCATCCTCCAGGTGCACGACGAGGTGATCCTCGAAGTGCCCCCGGACGAGGCGAGGGCCGCCTCCGAGCTCACCCTCGACGCCATGCACAACGCGTGCCAGCTCTGCGTGCCCCTGGAGGTCAACCTGGCATGGGGCGTCAACTGGGCCGAGGCCAAGGGTTGACCGCCGGTAGTAGTCTTGCGTCCCACATGACCGACCAGCCGACAACGGGCTCCGTCACCACCGCGCCCGACGACCCCGAGATGGGCACCTTCGACGCCCAGGGCGCCTACGAGCCGAAGCAGATCACCTCCGACGACCTCGGAGGCATGTCCTTCGAGGATGCGGTCACCGACACCATCGTCGAGTTCGAAGACGGTGACATCGTGAAGGGCAAGATCGTCCGAGTGGACAAGGACGAGGTTCTCCTCGACATCGGCTTCAAGTCCGAAGGCGTGATACCCGCCCGTGAGCTCTCCATCCGCCAGGGCGTCGATCCCAGTGAGATCGTCTCCGTCGGCGAGGAGACCGAGGCCCTGGTCCTCCAGAAGGAGGACAAGGAGGGCCGCCTGGTCCTCTCCAAGAAGCGGGCCCAGTACGAGCGGGCCTGGGGGGACATCGAGCGGATCAAGGAGACCAACGGCGTGGTGTCCGGGCTGGTGATCGAGGTGGTGAAGGGTGGTCTCATCGTCGACATCGGCCTGCGCGGGTTCCTGCCCGCCTCACTGGTGGAGCTGCGCCGGGTGCGGGACCTGCAGCCCTACGTGGGCCGCAAGCTCGAGGCCAAGATCATCGAGCTGGACAAGAACCGCAACAACGTGGTGCTGTCCCGGCGGGCATGGCTGGAGGAGGCCCAGAAGGAGCAACGGGAGGATTTCTTGGAGAAGCTCCAGCTGGGCGAGACCCGCAAGGGCGTGGTGTCCTCGGTGGTCAACTTCGGCGCCTTCGTCGACATCGGCGGCATGGACGGCCTGGTGCACGTGTCGGAGCTGTCGTGGAAGCACGTCGACCATCCGTCATCAGTGGTGCAGGTGGGAGACGAGCTCGAGGTCCAGATCATCGACGTCGACCTCGACAAGGAGCGCATCAGCCTCTCCCTCAAGGCCACACAGCAGGACCCGTGGGCGCAGTTCGCCAACGCCCATCGTGTGGGCGAGCTGGTCTATGCCCGTATCACCAAGCTGGTGCCCTTCGGGGCCTTCGCCCAGGTCGGTGAGGGCATCGAGGGCCTGGTTCACATCTCGGAGATGGCCACCCACCACGTCGAGCTGCCCGAGCAGGTGGTCAGCGCGGGTGAGGAGATGTGGGTCAAGATCATCGACATCGACCTCCAGCGCCGGCGCATCAGCTTGTCCATCAAGCAGGCCGCCGAGGGTGGCGAGGTGGCCGAGGAGTACCGCGAGCACTTCGGCGAGCACGCCTATGACGAGGCGGGCAACTACATCGGGCCCGTCAACTTCGAGCCGGAGACCGAGTCCCAGGCCGCCTGGGCCGACTTCGCGGCCGAGCTGGGCGAGGCCCAGCCCCCGGCCGAGCCGGCAGCCGGCGCCGCCGGCGAGCTCGACGAGGTCATCGCCGACCCCGAGCCCCTCGCGGAGCCCACGAGCACGAGCTTTGAGGCTGTCGAGGTCGGCAGGGGCGTAGACGGAGAGGAAGAAGGGCCAGGACAGACCGCGCCCTCGGCGTAGCCCGGCGGGCGCTGCTCGTGGTGGTCGTAGGCCTCACGGGAGGGATGGGATCGGGCAAGTCCACCGTGGCCGGGATGTTGGCGGAGCACGGGGCGGCGGTGATCGACGCCGACGCCGTGGCTCACGAGGTCATGGAACCTGGTGGCCGGGCCTACGAGGCGGTGGTGAGCCGCTTCGGCCCCGCCGTCCTCGACCACGATGGTCGTGTCGATCGGCCCAAGCTGGCCGAGCTCGTGTTCGCCGACACCTCGGCGCTGGGTGACCTCAACGCCATCGTCCATCCGGCCGTTCGTGAGGTGATGGCCGAACGGACACGGGCTCAGGCCGAGGCCTCCACCGACCAGGTGGTCGTTCTGGAGATACCCCTGTTGGTGGAGTCGGGCGCGGCCCGACCAGGCCTGGCCGGGGTCATCGTGGTCGACTGCCCCGTCGAGGTGGCCGTCCGCCGGGTGGTGGAGCGGCGAGGAATGGACGAGGAGTCGGTGCGAGCGCGTATCGCAGCCCAGGCCACCCGGGAGCAGCGCCTGGCCCGGGCCGACTTCGTGGTCGACAACTCCGGGTCCGCCGAGCGCCTGGCCGCCGAGGTTGACCGCTGTTGGCGTTGGATCGAGGGTCTTCTGCCTGCGGTCAGCTAGTCCCCAGCCCTGAAAGCGAAGTCGGTACGATCCTCTGCGGTGCCCCCGTTCCAGGTCGTGTCCTCCTTCGCCCCCGCCGGTGACCAGCCAAAGGCCATCGAGGCCCTGGCCGCCGGCGTGGAGAGGGGTGACCGTTTCCAGACCCTGCTCGGCATCACCGGGTCCGGGAAGTCGGCCACCATCGCCTGGACCATCGAGAAGGTCCAGAAGCCGACGCTGGTCATCGCTCCCAACAAGTCGCTGGCGGCCCAGCTGGCCAACGAGTTCCGGGAGTTCTTCCCCCACAACCGCGTGGAGTACTTCGTCAGCTACTACGACTACTACCAGCCCGAGGCCTACCTTCCGTCGAGCGACACCTACATCGAGAAGGACTCCTCCATCAACGACGAGGTGGACCGGCTCCGCCACTCGGCCACTTCGGCCCTCCTGGGCCGGCGGGACGTGATCGTGGTGGCGTCGGTGTCGTGCATCTACGGAATCGGCTCCCCCGAGGAGTACGCCAAGCAGGTGCTGATGCTGCGCCCGGGCGAGGTGCGGGACCAGCGGTCGATTCTGGGCCAGCTGGTCGAGATGCACTACGACCGCAACGACCTCAACCTCGTCAGGGGGAAGTTCCGGGTGCGGGGCGACACCATCGAGGTCCACCCCGCCTACGAGGAGACGGCGGTGCGCATCGAGCTGTTCGGCGACGACGTCGAACGCATCAGCCGCATCGACACCCTGACGGGTGAGCACCTGGGCGAGATGGAGGAGCTGGCCGTGTTCCCCGCCAGCCACTACGTGGCCGGCCAGGAGCGCATGCGGCTCGCCATCGAGCGCATCGAGGCCGAGCTCCAGGAGCGGCTGGCTCTCCTCGAGCGGGAGGGGAAGCTGCTCGAGGCCCAGCGGCTTCGCATGCGCACTCAGTACGACCTGGAGATGCTGGGCGAGGTCGGTGTGTGCAGCGGGATCGAGAACTACAGCCGCCACATCGACGGTCGGGAGGCCGGAGAGGCGCCTCACACCCTGATGGACTTCTTCCCCGACGACTTCCTGGTCGTCCTCGACGAGTCGCACGTCACCGTGCCCCAGCTCCACGGCCAGTACGAGGGGGACCGCTCCCGCAAGGAGACCCTCATCGACCACGGGTTCCGCCTACCGTCGGCAGCCGACAACCGGCCCTTGCGCTTCGACGAGTTCTACGAGCGCGTGAACCAGTGCGTCTTCCTGTCGGCCACGCCGTCGGCCTACGAGGTTGCCCAGTCCACGCAGGTGGTGGAGCAGATCGTGCGACCCACCGGCCTGGTGGACCCCGAGATCGTGGTCAAGCCCACCAAGGGCCAGATAGACGATCTGATCGTGGCCATCAACCAGAGGGTGGAGGACGGAGGCCGGGCCCTGGTCACGACCCTCACCAAGAAGATGGCCGAGGACCTCACCGACTACCTGCTGGAGATGGGGCTAAGGGTCCGTTACCTGCACTCCAACGTCGACACCATCCAGCGCATCGAGATCCTGCGGGACCTGCGCCTGGGCGAGTTCGACGTGCTGGTCGGCATCAATCTCCTCCGTGAGGGGCTCGACCTTCCCGAGGTCACCTTCGTGGCCATCCTCGACGCCGACAAGGAGGGCTTCCTCAGGAGCGAGACGTCCCTCATCCAGACCATGGGTCGGGCGGCGCGCAACGTGGAGGGCCAGGTGGTGATGTACGCCGACAAGGTGACCGACTCCATGCGACGAGCGATCTCGGAGACACAGCGGCGTCGCCACCTCCAAGAGGCCTACAACGCCGAGCACGGCATCGACCCCCAGACCATCCGCAAGGCCGTCACCGACATCCTCGAGCACCTTCGCCCGAAGGAAGGGGCGCCGGTGCCGGGTTCGGGCCGGCGGTCCCGGAAGCGGGACCGCAACGACTTCGCCGAGCTGCCCACCGACGAGCTGGGCCGCCTCATCCGCACCCTCGAGGAGGAGATGCACGAGGCCGCCGCCGAGCTGCGCTTCGAGTACGCGGCCCGCCTCCGAGACGAGATCAACGACCTCAAGCGGGAGCTCAAGGAGGTCGTGTGAGCAACCGCTATTCTCGCACTCGTGGCTGACACCGTTGTAATTCGGGGGGCTCGGGAGCACAACCTCAAGAACGTCTCCCTGGAGCTCCCCCGGGACAGGCTCATCGTGTTCACCGGCCTGTCAGGCTCGGGGAAGTCGTCGCTGGCCTTCGACACGATCTACGCCGAGGGCCAGCGCCGCTACGTGGAGTCACTGTCGGCCTATGCCCGCCAGTTCCTGGGCCAGATGGACAAGCCCGACGTCGACTTCATCGAGGGCCTGTCGCCCGCCATCTCCATCGACCAGAAGTCGGCCAGCCGCAACCCCCGCTCGACGGTCGGCACCATCACCGAGGTCTACGACTACCTGCGCCTGCTGTACGCCCGCGTCGGCGTGCCTCACTGCCCGAGCTGTGGCCAGGTGATCGCCCGCCAGACACCCCAGCAGATAGTGGACCGAATCCTGGAGCTCCCCCACGGTGCTCGGTTCCAGGTGCTCGCCCCCGTGGTGCGGGGACGGAAGGGGGAGTACGAGGGCCTTCTGGAGGAGCTGGCCAAGCAGGGCTTTGCCCGGGTTCGCATCGACGGCGAGGTGCACGAGCTCTCGCAGCCACCCAAGCTGGCCCGCTACGAGCAGCACACCATCGAGGTGGTCGTCGACCGCCTGGTGCGCCGTGACGGTATCGAGCGGCGGCTCACGGACTCGCTGGAGACGGCGCTGCGGCTGGCTGACGGGGTGGCGGAGGTCCAGCTCGTGCGCCATGGCTCCGGTGACTCGCCAAGTCGAGACGAGAAGGGGGATGAGGCGGGGGAGGAGATCCTCACCTTCAGCCAGCACCTGGCCTGCGCCAGCTGCGGGCTCTCCTTCGACGAGCTGGCGCCCCGGAACTTCTCCTTCAACTCGCCCTACGGCGCGTGTCCCCACTGCGCCGGCCTCGGCACCCGCTTCGAGGCCGACCCCGAGCTGGTGGTGCCCAACCCGGACCTGACCATCGACCACGGTGCGGTGGCGCCCTGGGCCAGTGGACGTACCGAGTACTTCGGCCGGGTTCTGGCCGCGGTTGCGGAGACCTTTGGTTTCTCCACCTCCGTCCCGTGGGGCAAGCTCAAGAAGTCCCAGCAGAAGGTGGTTCTCTACGGCTCGGGCACCAAGCAGGTCCATGTGCAGTACAAGAACCGCTACGGCCGCATGCGCTCGTACTTCACCCACTACGAAGGCGTGGTGCCCTACCTCCAGCGGCGCCACTCCGACGCTGAGTCCGACTACACGCGCGAGCAGATCGAGGGCTACATGCGCGAGGTTCCCTGCCCCGAGTGCGGTGGGGCGCGCCTCAAGCCGGAGTCCCTGGCCGTCACCGTCGACGGACGGAACATCTTCGAGCTCTGCCAGCTGTCCATCGCCAGGTCGGCGGCTGCCCTGCAATCGCTGCGGCTCTCCGAGCGCGACCAGCTCATCGCCGACCGGGTGGTGCGAGAGATCCGGTCCCGCATGCAGTTCCTGCTCGACGTCGGCCTCGACTACCTCACCCTCAACCGCTCAGCGGCCACCTTGGCGGGTGGCGAGGCACAGCGGATTCGCCTCGCCAGCCAGATCGGCAGCGGCTTGGTGGGCGTTCTCTACGTGCTCGACGAGCCGTCCATCGGCCTCCACCAGCGGGACAACCATCGCCTCATCGACACCCTCATGTGCCTGCGGGCTCTGGGTAACACCGTCATCGTCGTCGAGCACGACGAGGACACCATCCGCGTGGCCGACCACATCGTCGACATCGGTCCGGGGGCAGGTGAGCACGGGGGCGAGATCGTGTGCTCCGGTTCCCTGGACGACCTGCTGAGTTGCGGGCGTTCGATCACGGGTGAGTACCTCACGGGGAAGAGGTCCATCCCCCTGCCGAGCATGCGCCGCGAGCCCAGAGAGGAATGGCTGGTGGTTCGTGGCGCCCGTGAGAACAACCTCAGGGACATCGACGTGGAGATCCCCCTCGGGTGCCTGGTCGCCGTCACCGGGGTGTCGGGTTCCGGTAAGTCCACCCTGGTCAACGACATCTTGTACCGGGTCCTCATGCAGCGCGTGTACCGGTCCAAGACCGTGCCCGGCCGGCACCGGGCCATCGAGGGCGTCGAGCACCTGGACAAGGTCATCAACATCGACCAGTCACCGATCGGCCGCACTCCTCGTTCCAACGCCGCCACCTACACAGGTGTGTTCGACGCCGTCCGCAAGCTGTTCTCCCAGACCGCCGAGGCCAAGGTCCGCGGCTACCTTCCCGGGCGCTTCTCGTTCAACGTCAGGGGGGGCCGCTGCGAGGCGTGCTCGGGCGACGGCACCATCAAGATCGAGATGCACTTCCTGCCCGACGTGTACGTGCCCTGCGAGGTGTGCAAGGGAGCCCGTTACAACCGTGACACCCTCGACATCACGTTCCGAGGAAAGACCATCGCCGACGTGCTCGACCTGTCGTGCGAGGAGGCCCTCGAGTTCTTCGCCAACCAGCCGGTGATCGCTCGCCACATGCGGACGCTGGTGGAGGTGGGCCTGGGCTACGTGCGTCTGGGCCAGCCCGCGCCCACCCTCTCGGGTGGCGAGGCCCAGCGTGTGAAGTTGGCGTCGGAGCTGTCCAAGCGCTCCACCGGGCACACCATGTACATCCTCGACGAGCCCACCACGGGCCTGCACTTCGACGACATCCGCAAGCTCCTGGGCGTGCTGTCGCGGCTGGTGGACCAGGGGAACTCGGTGCTGGTCATCGAGCACAACCTCGACGTGGTCAAGACGGCTGACTGGGTGATCGACCTCGGCCCCGAGGGGGGCGAGGGGGGAGGCACGGTGGTGGCCGAAGGGACGCCGGAGAAGGTGGCCAAGACGCCGGAGAGTCACACGGCTCAGTTCCTGGCCCAAGCGCTCGGGATGTAACCTGAGGGTGTGAAGGTCAAGCGGGCGTTCGCCGTGCTGGTGGTGGTGGTGGCGGTGCTTGGCGGATCGGGCTGCAGCGCCGGCGTGAGTGTCGACGACAAGGGTGACGGCGTCCGGATCGAGGGCGACGTCGATCAGCAGCCGCCTCCGCCCTAGCAACCGCAGGTGCTCCAGCGACCTCCGCTGGGTGGCATCCCTGACGCGCCCGGCTCCTACCAGTTCAAGGACCGGGAGGGCCGCGTCATCTACGTGGGCAAGGCCAAGTCGCTCCGGCAGCGCCTGAACAGCTACTTCGGCAGTCTGAGCGCCCTCCCGGCCCGCACGGCCCAAATCGTGCAGGCGGCCACCACCGTGGAGTGGATCCAGGTCAGCAACGACGTCGAGGCGTTGATGCTGGAGTACAACCTGATCAAGCAGCACCGGCCCCGCTTCAACATCCGCCTCCGCGACGACAAGAGCTACCCGTTCCTCGCCATAACCCTCGAGGACGAGTGGCCTCGAGCCATGGTGATGCGAGGCCAGAAGCGCAAGGGCGTGCGCTACTTCGGCCCCTATGGCCACGCCTACGCCATCCGGGAGACACTCGACCTGCTCCTCCGCACCTTCCCCATCCGCACCTGCTCGGACAACAAGTTCGCCCGCCACCAGCGGGAGGGCCGGCCCTGCCTTCTCTTTCACATCGAGAAGTGCGCCGGACCGTGCGTCAAGGAGATCGCCCGGGAGGACTACGAGGGCCTGGTGGGGGAGCTGGTCAGGTTCCTTGACGGCGACACGCAGCCCATCGTGCGCAGACTCGAGGAGGACATGGGCAAGGCCTCGGACAGCCTCGAGTTCGAACGAGCAGCGCGCCTGCGCGACCGCCTGGGGTCGGTGCGCAAGGCCATCGAGAAGCAGCAGATGGTCACCGAGCGGTCCGAGGACATCGACGTGGTTGGCGTGGCCGAGGACGAGCTCGAGGCCGCGGTGCAGGTGTTCTACGTCCGCCGCGGCCGGGTGGTGGGGCGGAAGGGCTTCGTCCTCGACAAGGTCGAGGACCTCTCCCGGGGGCAGCTGGTCGCCAACGTCCTCCAACAGCTGTACGCCGAGGCCGCCCTTTCCCTGCCACGAGAGGTGCTGGTTCCCGATGTTCCCGAGGAGTGCGAGGTCATCGAGCAGTGGCTCACCGGGATGCGAGGGTCGAGGGTGGAGATCCGGGTGCCTCAGCGCGGGAGCAAGCGATCGCTGCACGAGACGGTCACCCGGAACGCCCTGGAGGAGTTCGCCCGCCACCGCCTGCGTCGCTCCTCGGACCACAACAGCCGGGCCCGGGCCCTGAACGCCCTCCAGGACATGCTCGAGCTTCCGAGGTCTCCACTGCGCATCGAGTGCTTCGACATGAGCCACATACAGGGCACGGACTACGTGGGTTCCATGGTGGTGATGGAGGACGGGCTGGCCAAGAAGTCGGACTACCGCCGGTTCAAGGTGAGCACTGTGATTGGGAACGACGACTACGCGGCCATGGAGGAGGTGCTCTTCAGGCGCCTCACGGCGTTGCTGGCCGAGCGCCAGCATCCAGCGGAGGCTCGGCGCCGGCGGTTCTCCTACCCACCGCAGCTCCTGTTGGTGGACGGGGGCAAGGGCCAGCTCGGCGTGGCCTTGAAGGTGGTGGAGGATCTGGGGCTGGAGGAGGAGATCCCCGTGGCGGCCCTGGCCAAGCGGTTCGAGGAGGTGTACCTGCCGGGCCGAGCAGACCCTGTGCGCATCCCCCGGAGCTCCGAGGCGTTGTACCTGCTGCAGCAGATCAGGGACGAGGCGCACCGATTCGCCATCACCTATCACCGTCAGCTTCGGGCCAAGCGCATGACCCAGAGCGCCCTAGATGACGTTCCCGGCCTCGGCCCTGTGCGCAGGAAGCGCCTCCTGGCCGCGCTCGGCGGCGTGAAGGCAGTGAAGACCGCCCCCCTGGACACGCTGCTGGATCTGCCGTGGCTGCCGGAGGCGGTGGCCAGGGCGGTGCACGACAAGGTCCACGGCGGCGCCCGAGGGTGAGTGGGGACGATCTCTGGGAACAGCACGCCCGCTGGTGGCAGGACGGGTTCACAAACGGCGTGGACCCCGAGTACGCCGAGCAGATCCTGCCTCTGGCGGCCGAGCACCTGGCCGGCGCTCGCCGGGTGCTCGAGGTGGGGGCGGGGGAGGGCCAGCTGTGCCGGCTGGCGGCGGGCGTGTCCACTCAGGGGAGTGGCAGCACCACCGTGGTGGGCGTGGACCCAGCGTGGAGGCAGCTGGAGGCGGCTCGTCTGCGTGGGGGTGGGCCTCGCTATGTTCGAGCCGCAGCCGCCCACCTGCCCTTGGCTTCCGGCGGCTTCGACGCGGTGGTGGCATGCCTGGTCTTCGAGCACATAGACCAGGTCGACGAGGCCATCGCCGAGGTAGCCCGGGTGCTGAGCCCAGGCGGGCGCTTCCTCTTCTTCCTCAACCACCCGCTGCTTCAGACGCCGGGGAGCGGATGGATCGACGACCACATCATCGACGAGCAGTACTGGCGCATCGGTCCCTACCTGAGAGAGGACACCACGCTGGAGGAGGTGGACAAGGACGTCTTCCTCCCCTTCGTCCACCGACCCCTGTCCCGATACGTCAACGCCTTGGCCCGGCGGGGCCTCCTCGTCTCCCGCATGGAGGAGCCGGCACCTCCCGCCGCGTTCCTGGCCCGCGCTCCGGAGTACCGGGATGCGGCCACCATCCCCCGTCTTCTCTTCATGCGGTCCGAGAAGCTGCCGCGTCAGTGACCGGGTCTGGGAGAATGGGACCGGGACCATGGCGGAGTACCTGATCATCACCGGCTTGTCGGGTGCGGGCCGGAGTACCGCCGCGGACACCCTCGAGGACCACGGGTGGCTGGTGATCGACAACCTGCCACCGACGCTGATCCCCACGGTGGGCGAGTTGGTGGCCCGGCCCGGGAGCCAGAAGGAGAAGGTGGTCCTCGTCAGCGGTCGGGGCGGGGCCGAGTACGTGGACGAGCTCACCGCCGCCATCGATCAGCTGCGGCAGGCGGGCAACCATGTGGGCGTCCTGTTCCTGCAAGCTTCAGACGAGGTCCTGGTGCGGCGCTTCAAGGGCACGCGCCGGCGTCATCCTGTGGCCGCTGCCAGCGTGGGCGAGGGAATCGCTCGGGAGCGCGAGGTGCTGGAGGTCATCAAGCGCCAAGCCGACGTGGTGGTCGACACCAGCGACCTGAACGTGCATCAGTTGCGAGACCGGGTGGTCGCGCTGTTCGAGCGGTCCGGCTCAGCCCCCGGGATGCAGACGTCGGTGGTGTCCTTCGGCTACAAGCACGGCGTGCCCCTCGAGGCTGACCTGGTCATCGACTGCCGCTTCCTTCCCAACCCCCATTGGGTGGAGGAGCTGCGCCCCCACACGGGCCTCGACGAACCGGTACGGGAGTACGTGATGGCCCAGCCCGAGACCAAGGAGTTCCTCGCCAGGCTGGATGCTCTGTTGGAGCTGGTCCTTCCCGGTTACGCCAAGGAGGGCAAGGCCTATCTCACGCTGGCGGTGGGCTGCACGGGCGGGCGGCATCGCTCCGTGGCCCTGGCGGGCGAGATCGCCGCTGCCATGCAGGCCCACGGATTCGAGCCGACGGTGCATCACCGGGACCTCTACCGATGACGGGGTCGTCATGACAGGTGCGAGCGTGGTGGCTCTGGGCGGGGGCCACGGGCTGGCTGCCACTCTGGAGGCCACCCGTCTCTACGCGGGGGAGGTCACCGCCATAGTGAGCGGCGCCGATGACGGTGGTTCGAGCGGTCGCCTGCGAGCAGACCTCGGCATTCCACCCCCCGGAGACCTGCGCCGGTGCCTGGTGGCGCTCGGGGAGCCGGGATCGCTCTGGGGCCGGGTCTTCGAGCACCGTTTCCCCGCCGGGGAGCTCGAGGGCCATCCCGTGGGCAACCTCGTCATCGCTGGCCTCGCCTCCAGCACCGGGGACTTCATGGCCGCTCTGGAGGAGGCCGGGCGGCTCGTGGGTGCGGCCGGGCGGGTGGTCCCGGCAACGGCCACTCCGGTGGTGCTGAAGGCCGAGGCCGACGGTAGCCCCGTCGAGGGCCAGGTCGCCGTGGCCGGGGCCCGCCACATCACCAAGGTGTCCATCGTTCCCCCCGACGCCGAGCCCCCGCCGCAGGCCCTCGACGCCCTGGCTCGTGCCGACCAGGTGGTGCTCGGGCCCGGCTCTTTGTTCACCAGCATCCTGGCCGTGGTCGTGGTCCCCGCCCTGCGCCAGGCCCTGGCCCGGACCACGGCGCCGAAGGTGTACGTGTGCAACCTCCGCCATCAGGTTCCCGAGACGGAGGGGTACGACGTGGCCGCCCACGTGGAGGCGCTCGGCGCCCATGGCCTCGACGTGGACGTCGTCGTCTGCGACCCCCGCCGCATGTCGAGGGGTGAAGTGAGGGTGGCGTGCGTCGAAGCTGACCTGGCTCGATCCGACGGCGCCGCTCACGACCCGGCCAAGCTGGCCCGGGCCCTGTCGGCTCTGGTTCGATAGGGTCGAGGACACTCGAGAAGGAGGTCCCAGCATGGCTATACGAGTCGGCGTCAACGGCTTCGGACGGATCGGCCGCAACTTCTTCAGGGCGGCGCTCCGCTCTGGTGAGATGGAAGTCGTGGGCATCAACGACCTCGTCCCGCCCGACACGAACGCCCACCTGCTCAAGTACGACACCACCTACGGCATCCTGAGCGAATCCGTGGAGGTGACCGACGACGGCATCTCCGTCGACGGCAGGGAGATCAAGGTCTTCGCCGAGAAGGAGCCCAAGGCCATTCCCTGGTCCGACCTGGACGTGGACCTGGTGGTCGAGTCCACCGGCATCTTCACCGACGGGCCCTCGGCCTCGGGCCACATCGACGCCGGCGCTCCGTTCGTCATAATCTCGGCTCCGGCCAAGGAGGTCAGCAAGACCTTCGTTTACGGGGTGAACCACGACGACTTCGACCCCGACGAGGACAAGGTCACCTCCGCCGCATCCTGCACCACCAACTGCTTCGTGCCCATGGTCAAGGTCCTCGACGACGCCTTCGGCGTCGAGAAGGGCCTCATGACCACCGCCCACGCCTACACCAACGACCAGAGCCTCCAGGACTTCGCCCACAAGGACCTGCGCCGGGCCCGCTCTGCGCCCAACAACGTCATCCCCGCCTCTACGGGAGCGGCCCGGGCCACGAGCCAGGTGCTGAAGCACATGGAGGGCAAGCTCGACGGCACGGCGCTTCGGGTACCGGTGCCGTGCGGCTCCATCACTGACTTCACCGCCGTGCTGAACAAGGAGACGTCGGTGGAGGAGGTCAACGAAGCCTTCAAGGCCGCGGCCAGCGACGGCCCCCTGGCCGAGATCCTCGAGTACAACGAGGCCCCCATCGTCTCCTCGGACATCGTGGGCAACCAGGCGAGCTGCATCTTCGACTCCGACCTCACCTTCGTCAACGGCAACCTGGCCAAGGTCCTCGGTTGGTACGACAACGAGTGGGGTTACTCCTGCCGCCTGGTCGACATGGGCCTCATCGTCGGCGCAGCCAACCAGAAGTAGTCGTGGCGATCCCCCAGCTGGAGGACCTTCCCGACCCGTCGGGCAAGAAGGTCCTCCTCAGAGCCGACTTCAACGTCCCCATCTCCGACGGCAAGGTGGGCGACGACATGCGCATCAAGGCAACCCTGCCCACCATCGAGTGGCTCCAGGAGCAGGGAGCCGAGGTGACGGTGTGCACCCACCTGGGCCGGCCCAAAGGCGAGCCCAACGACGAGTACTCCCTCGACCCCGTCCGGGAACGCCTGGAGGAGCTGGTCTCGGGCGTGGAGGTCATGGAGAACCTGCGCTTCGACGCCGGAGAGGAGGACAACGACGAGGACTTCGTGCAGCGCATCATCGAGGGCCAGGACCTCTACGTGAACGACGCCTTCGGGGCGTCACACCGCTCCCACGCCTCCATCGTCGGGCCGCCTCAGCACCTCCCCAGTGCCGCCGGCCGGCTCCTCACCAAGGAGGTCGAGAGGCTGGGGGGCCTGCTGGAGGATCCCGGCCGGCCCTTCGTGGCCATCCTGGGCGGGGCCAAGGTGAGCGACAAGATCGGCATCATCAAGGCCCTGCTGGAGAAGGTGGACCGCCTCCTCATCGGCGGCGCCATGGCCTTCACGTTCCTCAAGGCCTCGGGCAACGACATCGGTGACTCCCTCGTCGAGGAGGACCAGGTCGACACCTGCAAGGAGCTGCTCGAGACCGAGAAGATCGTGATCCCCGTCGACAACGTTGCTGTCGATGACGACGACGAGGTGGAGACCGTAGGTCAGGACATCCCTGATGGCTCCAAGGGCATGGACATCGGCCCCGACACCTGCGAGAAGTTCGCCGAGGAGATCAAGAAGGCCAAGACCGTGTTCTGGAACGGGCCCATGGGCGTGTTCGAGGACGAGCGCTTCGAGGCCGGCACCAGGGTGGTGGCCGAGGCGGTGGCCGAGGCGGAGGGCTTCACCGTCGTCGGCGGTGGCGACAGCGCCAGCGCCCTCGCCCAGTTCGGCCTCGACGACAACGTCGACCACCTCTCCACCGGCGGGGGAGCGTCGCTCGAGTTCCTCGAGCAGGGCGACCTCCCGGGACTGAAGGCGCTGCGAGAGGCTGCCGGTGGCTGAGAACAGCGGGGGTCGCAAGCCGCTCATGAGCGGCAACTGGAAGATGAACCACAACCACCTCGAGGCCATGCAGGTGGTCCAGAAGCTGGTGGCCCGGCTGGACGACAAGACCTACGACGCCGTCGACGTGTCGGTGCACCCGCCCTTCACCTGCCTGCGCTCGCTGCAGACCTTGATCGAGGCCGACAAGTTACGCATCGCCCTCGGGGCCCAGAACTGCCACTGGGAGGAGTCCGGCGCCTACACGGGGGAGGTCAGCCCCCCCATGCTGGCCAAGCTCAACGTGACTTACGTCGTCGTGGGCCACTCGGAGCGACGGCAGCATTTCGGCGAGACCGACGACATGGTGAACAAGAAGGTCAAGGCCGTGCTCGCTGCGGGGATGACGCCCATCATGTGCGTGGGCGAGACGCTCGAGGAGCGAGAGGCCGGTGACGCCTACTTCAAGGTGAAGAACCAGGTTAGGACGGGCCTGGAGGGCGTCTCCGACGAGCAGGTGGGCGGGATGGTCATGGCCTACGAGCCCGTCTGGGCCATCGGCACCGGAGAGACGGCCACGGCCGACGACGCCCAGGAGATGTGTGAGGCCATCCGGGCCCTGATCGCCGAGACCTGCAGTGGTGGCGCCGCCGAGGC
>JALZKD010000034.1 GCA_030859405.1 Actinomycetota bacterium
TGCATACTCTTGTGGCTCTCGCCAGGGATGATGCTTCCTATTCGTGCAAGTAGTTCGTCGGCGCTCCCTCAGGCCGATGAGGCAGACGGTGGTGGTGGGACCCGGAGGCCCAGCTCCCTCAGCTGGCGACCATCGAGCGGCGAGGGTGCTCCTGTGAGCGGGTCGGCCCCGGACTGGGTCTTCGGAAAGGCCACCACCTCGCGGATCGTCTCCTCGTGGGCCAGGATGGCCACCAGGCGGTCGATGCCGAAGGCGAAGCCGGCATGGGGCGGCGCGCCGTAGCGGAAGGCGTCGAGCAGGAAGCCGAAGCGAGCCTGGGCCTCGGCGGCGTCGAGGCCGAGCAACGAGAAGACCCGTCGCTGGACATCTGGGCGGTGGATGCGCACGCTGCCCGAGCCCAGCTCCCACCCGTTGAGGACCAGGTCATAGGCCAGCGAGCGAACGGACATGGGGTCGTCCTCGAGGCGGACCAGGTCCTCGGGGTCGGGCATGGTGAAGGGATGGTGGGCAGGAATGGGCCTGCCGTCGTCGCCCTTCCCCTCGAACATGGGAAAGGCGGTGATCCAGAGGAACTGGAATCCTCCCTCGTTCACGGGGGGCCGGCCCAGCTCCACCCGCAACAGCCCGAGCACATGGCACACGGTGGCTCGCTCGTCGGCCACCAGGAGCAACAGGTCGCCGGGCTCGGCCGCCAAGGCCAGGGCCGTCGTGGACAGCTCCTCCTCGCAGAGGAAGCGCGCCACCGGCGAGTCCAGGGCCCGACCCTCCCCCACTCGCATCCACACCAGGCCCTTGGCCCCGTAGCGCTTGGCCTCGTCAGTGAGGCGGTCGAGGCGAGCTCGGCTGAACTCTGCACCCGCCGCCACCCGGATGCCCTTCACGCACGGGGCCCGGAAGGCGTTGAACTCGGTCTTCTCGTACACGGAGGTGAGGTCGACCAGCTCCATGCCGAAACGCAGGTCGGGCTTGTCGGTCCCGAAACGCTCCATGGCCTCGGCCCACGTCATGCGCCCGATCTCGGGCACCGTGGCCCCAGTGGCCACCTCGGTGGCCCCAGCCACCGCCCGGGAGATGAACGCCATCACGTCCTCCTGGTCCACGAAGGACGCCTCGGCGTCGAGCTGCATGAACTCGAACTGGCGGTCCGCCCGCAGGTCCTCGTCCCGGAGGCAGCGTGCGATCTGGTAGTAGCGGTCGAAGCCACCCACCATGCAAAGCTGCTTGAACAGCTGGGGGCTCTGCGGCAGGGCGTAGAACGAGCCCGGCTGCAGGCGCGAGGGCACCACGAAGTCCCTCGCCCCTTCGGGGGTGGAGCCGATGAGCATGGGCGTCTCGACCTCCACGAAACCCTGGTCCTCCATGGACCGGCGCAGGGCGGCGTTGACCCTGGCCCGAAGCCGCAGGTTGCGCTGCATCCGGTCCCGGCGCAGGTCCACGTAGCGGTAGCGGAGGCGCACGGCCTCGTCGGCCTCGGTGCGATCGGTCACGGGGAACGGCGCTGGTTCGGCCGTGGACAGCACCTCCACCTGGCAATCGCCGACCTCGACCGCACCGGTGGCCAGGCTCGGGTTCTCGGTTCCGGGTGGGCGAGCTCGAACGGTGCCGGAGACCCGAAGGACGTACTCCGAGCGGAGATCGTGAGCGTGGCCCACCACGCACTGGACCACGCCGGTGTGGTCACGCAGGTCCACGAACGCCAGGTGCTCGCCGTGCTCGCGCCGGCTCGCCACCCATCCGCACAGCACGACGGTGGCCCCCACGTCCTCTGCCGTGAGCGCGCCGCAGTAGCTCGTTCGCAGGGGCACTACCGGAGCTCGCCCAGCTTCTTCTGGACGTGCTCGACAAGGGTGGCACGCTCGACGGCCTCAGCCTCGCCCTTCTCCTGGAGGGTGCGGATGCTGACCTCCCCCGCCTCCAACACGACGGCCAGAGCAGCTTCCGAGCGCAACGCCGACTTCATCTGTGACTTCCACGAGCGCTGGTCGAAGGCCCGATCGGCCGTGAGCCCCGCCTCTCGCAGCTCCGCGGTCACGTCCCGGGCTTCCTGGCCGCCGGTGGTGTCGATGACGAACACGTCGAGCCCGAGCCCTGGCGTTGGGAAGGCGCCCTCGGCGTCGCACGTGAGGAGAATGCGCTCGATGCCCAGACCGAACCCGATGCCGGGGGTGGGCGGCCCCCCGAGCGCCTCCACCAGGCCGTCGTAGCGACCACCCCCGCCCGCTCCGCTGTGGGCGAACTCCAGGGCGTCGGAGGTGAACTCGAAGGTTGTGCGGGTGTAGTAGTCGAGGCCCCTCACCAGCGAAGGGTCGATCTGGAAAGCCACACCGAGCGCCGCCAGCCCGGTGGTCACCCGGTCGAAGTGGCGGCCGCACTCGTCGCAGAGGTGAGCGAGCATGCGCGGCGCTTCGGCGCTGGCTTCTCGGCACGCCTCCCGTTTGCAGTCGAGGACGCGAAGGGGGTTGTCGTCGATGCGCTGGCGGTGTTCCTCGCACAGCCCGTCCCGCCTGGCCGCGAGATGAGCACGGAGCTCCTCTCGGTAGGCGGGCCGGCAGGTGGCGTCGCCCAGCGACGTGAGCCGGAGCCGGACCCGGTTGAGGCCCAGGGCGGCGTAGAAGCTCCAGGCCAGGAAGACGACCTCGGCGTCGAGGTCGGCGTCGTCGCTTCCCAGGGCCTCGATGCCCAGCTGGTGGTGCTGGCGGTAGCGGCCCGCCTGGGGGCGCTCGTAGCGAAAGACGGGAGCGACGTACCACACCTTGAACGGCAGCAGGGGCCGGCGCTGGACGAAGGCCCGCACCACGCTCGCCGTTCCCTCGGGCCGCAGGGCCAGATGGCGACCACCCTTGTCCTCGAAGTCGTACATCTCCTTGCGCACGATGTCGGTGCTCGTCCCCAGCCGCTCGAACACCCCCACGTCCTCGAACATGGGCGTGATGGCCGAGCCGTAGCCGGCCCGCCCGACGTGCTCGGCGAAGCGAGCCACGAGCGCCTCGTATCGCGACGATTCCGGAGGGAGGACGTCAAAGGTCCCCACAGGAGCCTGGAAGGCGGGCACGCCGGCACGTTACCCGCGCCCACCCCGCAATTTGTCACCCGTGGAGGCTGGCGCTCAGCCCCCGGTCAGCCCGGGGCCTTGGCAGTGGGCGCCGCCACTGGGGCCTTCCCGGCCAGAGCGGCGTCGAAGCAGGGCTGGCACAGCTCCCTGCCGTCCAGGCGGCGGACCCTGGTCTCCATGGTGGGCTCGGCGCAGACCGCGCAGTCCACGGAAGCCAGGATGCGCGCTGGTGGCGGCGCCTCGACCTCGATCTCGCGCACGTCATAGAGCTGCTCCAGCGGCATCGAGACGATGACCGCCGACCCCTCTTTCTGGATGGACTGGAATCGCTCACGTTCCTCCGGGGTGGCCATGCCGGCCCGGGCCTTGGCGAACAGCTCGTGCCACTCCGGCGGGCGCTGCATACCGCCGGCAACGGGGCTCACCCGGACGGCCCGTCCGTCAGAACGGCGCACGAAGGTGTAGGCGTTCTTCCCGTAGTCGCGATGGACGAGGTTGCCCTTGCCGAAGGTGCACCCGGTCATGAACTGGATGGCGTCGACCCCGCACATGTCCGTCTCGACGATGGCCACCACCTCCTCGTCCCCGGAGTGAGGGCCAATACGCTCCAGGCCCACCTCGGCGGCCCGGATACCCATGGCCAGGCCGGGGCACATGTGGCCGTGGAACGCCACCACCTCGTCGATCGTCTCCTGGTCGGTCATGCTCTCTGCCCCTTCCGCTATGCCTGCCACGCTCCTGGCAGCGGTCTCCCTCTCATTATTGCTCTCCTTGAATAAGGTGATACCTACAAGTTGAATAAGGTGATACCTACAAGCCAACCGAGGGGACAGTATGCGCAAGCTAGTGGTGATCTGTCTGGCGTTGCTCCTCGTAACCGCTGCATGCAGCGGCGACGAAGGCGCTGGCGGTGGTGGTGACCAACAGGGGCAGACCGGCGGAGGCCAGGAGCCGGTCCGGGGCGGCACCTTGGTGGTGGGGCTGAGCGCCCCTCTCCCGGCCCAGAACACGCTGAACCCGGCGGTCAACACTCAGGGCGGGATGCAGCAGGCCGCCGGTCACCTCTTCAGCGGGCTCGTCGAGATCGACGAGAAGGCCAGGCCGGTGCCGGAGCTGGCCACCAAGTGGGACATTCGTGAGGACGGGCGCATCTATGAGTTCACTCTGGCGGACGGGGTCAAGTGGCACGACGGCCAGCCTCTGACCGCCGCCGACGTCAAGTTCTCCTACGACGCCGCACTGCTACGCAACCACGCCCGCACCCAGTCGTCGATCGGGCCCGCTCTGGCCCAGCCGTGCGCCGCTCCGCCCGCGCCGCCGAGCTGCCCGTCCATCGAAGCCGTCGAGGCCACTGGGGGCCAACCGGCCAAGGTCGTCTTCCGCTTCGCCCAGCCCTACGCTCCCCTGCTCCAGCAGCTCACCCACACCGACGGCGCCATCATCCCCAAACACGTCTGGGTAGGGAAGCCTCCGCCGACGGCGGCAACGCCCTGGCCGCCCGGTCAGAATCCTGTCGGGACCGGGCCCTTCAAGTTTGTCTCCCACGACGCCTCCGAGATCGTCTACGAGCGCAACCCCGACTACTTCCGCAAGCCGCTGCCCTACCTCGACCGCATGGTCCAGCGGGCCATTCCCACGCCGGGCGCTCAGGTCCAGGCCCTGACCGCCGGGGAGGTCGACTGGCTGGGAAACGTGCGGGGTCAGGATCTGGCCGGGCTGCGAAGCAACCCGAACGTGGAGGTGGACACCGGTTCGCAGAGCGCAGGGGGCTCCACCAACTGCGTCCTGAAGCTCGCCTTCAACCTGGCCCAGGAGGGCGTCCCGCCGGCCCAGGTCCGACAGGGACCCCCGCCGGCCCACCCCATCCTCGGCGACCTCCGGGTGCGTCAGGCCATCGCTCATGGCCTGAAGCTCGACGAGTACGTGGACAACGTCCTCCAGAACGACGGCGGGCGGGTGGCCACCGGACCCGTGCACAGCGCCATGGCCTGGGCCCGTGCCGACCAGCCCATCCCCCGCTTCGACGCCGCTCGGGCTGGGCGGTTGCTCGATGACGCCGGATGGACGAGCCCCGGCGCGGGCCAGACCCGGACCAAGAGCGGCCAGCAGCTCTCCATCGACATGTACCACTTCGCCGGCAACGAGGCCGCGCTCGGCACCAAGATCCGGCAGGATCTGGCCCCGCTGGGTATCAACGTCGAGCTGCGACTGGTGGACCCCGCAGGCAAGAACGCCCTCTACTCGGCCAGGAACTTCGACACCATCGTCGTGTCCAACTGCCAGGCCACCGACCCGGAGATCGGTGTTCGCCGCTTCTATCACTCGAGCGCCATCACCGGGGCCCCCTTCACAAACGGCGCCGGCTACAAGAACACCGAGGTCGACCAGGGCTTCGAGCAGGCCGCCCAGCAACTCGGCGAGGGCGAGCGAGGCCCCATCTACCAGCGGGTGCAGCAACAGATCGCCAAGGACCTGCCCTACCTGTGGCTGCTGGAGACGGTGAGCAACCGGGCCTACACGGCGAAGTGCGAGGGCCTCAAGCCCTACACGGGCCACTTCGCCGAGGGCGCGTTCTGCCGTAGATAGGCAACGGCGCAGGACGGGCGGACCCCGCCGGTCACCTCGGCCAACGCCGCCAGATGGGCTACGTCGTCCGCCGCCTCGTTCAGATCCTCCCCACCGTCGGGGCCATCCTGGTCATCACCTTCGTCATGGTCCAGCTGGCCCCGGGCGACGCCGTCGACGCCCTAGCCGGGGGGGGTGGTAACGAGGCCTACTACGACTACCTGCGGTCCCACCTGAAACTCGACCGGCCCCTGCTCGAGCAGTTCGTGTCCTACTCGGGGCAGCTTCTTAGCGGTGACCTGGGCGTCTCCTTCGTCCAGGGCGGGCGTCCAGTGGCCGGGCTCATCGCCGAGCGCATTCCGGCCACGCTCCTGCTCATCGCCACCGCGCTGGCGATGGGCAGCGCCGGGGGCATGGTGCTCGGCTCGCTGGCTGCTCGGCGGCCGTTCGGTCCCTTCGACGTGGGCATCACCACCACCGCCCTCATCGGCTACTCCGTACCCGCCTTCTGGCTGGCCCAGCTGGCCCTGATGGCGCTGGCCTTCGGCACCGGACTGTTCCCCATCCAGGGGATGACCGATGCCCGCGCCAGCCATGCCGGCCTGGCCCACGTTCTCGACGTTGCCCGCCACCTGGTGCTGCCGTCACTCGTGCTGGCGACCGCCGAGCTGGCCCTCGTGACCAGGGTCACCCGCGCCGCACTGGTGCAGGAGCTGGACAAGGATTACGTGCGCACCGCCAGGGGGATGGGCCTGGACGACAGGCAGGTGGTGTTCCACCACGCGTTGCCCAACGCCCTGCTGCCCGTCGTGACCGTCATCGGCAACCGGATAGGGCTGGTGTTCACCGTCACCGTGGTGGTGGAGACGGTGTTCGCCTGGCCGGGCCTCGGAACCTTGCTGCTGCAGGCGGCACAGACTCGGGATCGACCCCTGCTCCTGGGGTTGGTGCTCGTCGTGGCTGCCTTCGTGGCTCTCGCCAACCTGGCCACCGACGTGATCTATGCCTGGATCGACCCTCGCATCCGCTATGACTGATCCCCTGACGGATGGGCCCGTGCGCCTCGATCAGGGGCGCCGGCCCTCCCCGCGCGGGCTCATGCTCCGGCGCTTCCTCCGCAGCCCCTCCGGGCTCATAGGAGGGCTCCTCGTCCTCGTGG
The DNA here is from genome assembly GCA_030859405.1 of Actinomycetota bacterium. Lineage (GTDB taxonomy): Bacteria > Actinomycetota > Acidimicrobiia > Acidimicrobiales > YB1-3. The sequence goes on from JALZKD010000034.1 coordinate 6,777, forward strand.
TCGGCACCACCGCCCTCCTGGCCGACATCATCGCCCCCGGTGACCCCCTGGCCTCCGCCGGCCCGTCCCTGCGGTCACCCTCAGGTGGTCACCTCATGGGGACCGACAACTTCGGCCGGGACCTCCTGCGCGCTGTCGTGCACGGAACCCGCACGTCGATGACCGTCGTCGTCTGGGTGGTGGTGATGTCCTTGGTCATCGGCCTGGCCGTGGGCATGCTCTCCGGTTATAGGGGCGGGGTGCTCGACGCCGTGCTCATGCGGGTCACGGAGATGTTCCAGTCGATCCCCCGGTTCTTCCTCGCCATCCTGGTGGTGGGGCTGTTCGGTTCCGGCCTCGACAACCTGATCCTGCTGCTCGGCCTCACGTCCTGGGACCTGCTGGCGCGGGTGGTACGGGCCGAGTCCTTGTCCCTCAGGAGACGAGAGTTCGTGGACGCGGCACGCTCCATGGGCGCTTCGGACGGGCGAATCCTCGTGCGCCACATCCTTCCCAACATCCTGCCCTCGGCGGTGGTGGTGGCCTCGTTGCTGGGCTCCCGGGTCATCCTGATCGAGGCTGCCCTGAGCTTCATCGGCCTCGGCGATCCGAACTCGATCAGTCTCGGTTCCCTGCTCGACAACGCCCAACAGTTCCTTGCCGTGGCCTGGTGGATGTCGGTCTTCCCGGGGCTGGCCATCGCCGTCGCCGTGCTGGGCCTCAACCTGCTCGGTGACGCGGTGAACGACCTGCTCCACCCGACGGGGATGTCCCGGCCCCGGCCCCGGCGGGCTCAGAGAACGGTGGGGGCGGCCGCGAAGTGACAGGCCACCGGGTGCCCCTGCCCCCGCTCCACCAGGCCAGGCTCCTCTGCGGCGCAGACCTCCTCGGCCTTCCAGCAGCGGGTCCGGAAACGACAGCCTGAAGGTGGCTCCACCGGGCTCGGGATCTCACCCTCGAGCACCATCCGCCGTCGGCCGCGCTCGATGCGGGGATCAGGGACGGGGAGGGCAGAGAGCAGGGCTTGGGTGTAGGGGTGGGACGGCCGCTCGTACACGTCCTCTCGAGCGCCCGTCTCCACGACCTTGCCCAGGTACATCACCGCCACCCGATCGGAGATGTGGCGCACGACCGACAGGTCGTGGGCGATGAACAGGTAGGCCACCCGCAGCCGAGCCTGCAGGTCCTCCAGCAGGTTCACCACACCGGCCCGGATGGACACGTCGAGCGCCGACACCGGCTCGTCGAGCACGATGAGCTTGGGCTCCAGGGCCAGGGCCCGGGCGATGGCCACACGCTGGCGCTGACCGCCGGAAAGCTGATGAGGGTGGCGGGAGCCCTCCTCGGGCCGGAGGCCCACGCGCTCGAGGAGGTCGGCGACCCGCTGCCTGCCGCCCCTCCCGAACCGGCCATGGACGCGCAGTGGCTCGGCGACGATGTCGCCGACGGCCAGTCGGGGATCGAGGGAGGCGAAGGGGTCCTGGAACACCACCTGCAGATCACGCCGGATGCCGCGGAGGGACCGGCGGGGAGCCTGCGTGAGGTCGGTGCCCATGAAGCGCACCTGGCCCGAGGTGGGCGGCTCCAGCTGGAGGATGGTGCGAGCCGTCGTGGTCTTGCCCGACCCGGACTCGCCGACGAGGCCGAGCGTCTCCCCTACCCCGAGCTCCATGGAGACGCCGCACACCGCGTGCACCTCCCCGACCCGGCGGCGGATGAGCCCCCCGCCCCGTAGGGGGAAGTGCTTGACCAGGTCCCGCACCGCCAGCAGCGGCTCGGGGCCGTTCGCCGCCGTGTCGGGGCCGGGTGCGTTGGTGGTCATCGAGCTGGGCCCAGGTCCTCGGAGAAGTGACAGGCGGCCCTGTGGTCTGCACCCTCGGCGACCCGCAGCTCGGGTTCACGGGCGCGACACTCACCGCGGGCCAGGGCGCACCGGGGCCAGAACGGACAGCCAGGGGGGAGATCGGCCAGGGAGGGCACCGCTCCCTCGATCGACGCCAACCTGGCCTTCCCACCCCCTACCGCCCCGTCGCCACTCCTCGGAGCCGGTATGGAGCGGAGGAGGGCGAGCGTGTACGGCATCCGGGACCGGTGGTATACGGCGTCGACGGGCCCCGTCTCCACGGCCCTGCCGGCGTACATGACCATGACCCGGTCCGCCATGCGCGCCACCACGCCGAGGTCGTGGGTGATGAGAACGATGGCGGCTCTGGTCTGGACCTGGACCTTCTCCAGCGTCTCGAGCACCTGGGCCTGCACCGTGACGTCGAGGGCGGTGGTGGGCTCGTCGGCGATGATGACGTCGGGGTCGTTGGCCATGGCCATGGCGATGAGCACCCGCTGCCTCATCCCGCCCGAGAACTCGTGAGGGTAGCTGCCGGCCCGCCGGGCCGGTTCAGGGATGCCCACCGTGCTCAGCAACTCGATGGCCCGCTTGCCGGCTTGCCTCCTTCCCACGTCCTGGTGGGCGCGAACTGCGTCGGCCAGGTGACGCCCAACGGTGTGGACGGGATTGAGAGCGGTGGTCGGGTCCTGGAAGACCATGGCCATGTCCCGGCCGCGCACCGCCGCCAGCTGCTTGTCGGTGGCGCCCACCAGCTCACGGCCCCGGAGCCGCACGGAGCCCTGCACCTCGGCCCACGGCGGCAGGAGCCCCATCACGGCCAGGGCGGTGATGGACTTGCCGGCACCGGACTCGCCCACGATGCCCAGCACCTCACCTGGCTCCACTCCGAAGCTCACGCCGCGCACGGCGTGGACGACGCCGTCATGGGTCGGGAGGTCTACGCTCAGGTCCTCGACCGAGAGGAGCACCTCGTTGGTTGGCGCGAGCTACGAGCCGGCGCCGGGGAGCACGCGGTAGACGTCGTAGACGCTGTCGATGCCCTTGATGGAGTCGAGGAGCGATTCGAGGTGGGCGGGGTCGGCGAGCTCGAACTCGAAGCGCATCCGGCTGACCCGGTCGGCACCGGTCTGGCTGGAGCTGGTCAAGATGTTCAGGTGGTGCTCGGACACGGACCGGGTGACGTCAGCCAAGAGCCGGGAGCGGTCCAGGGCCTTGACCTCGATGGCGGCCACGAACACCCCCGTCGGGGCCCGGTCCCACTCCACCTCGATGAGGCGCTCGGCGTCGCCGGCACAGAGTGACGAGGCGTTGGCGCAGTCGGACCGGTGCACCGACACGCCCCTGCCCCTGGTGACGAATCCGATGATCTGGTCCCCGGGCACCGGCGTGCAGCAGCGGGACAGGCGGACCATGAGGTCGTCGAGTCCCTCCACGTGCACGCCGACGGCCTGGCGACCACGCGGCCGGCGGGGCTGGCGGGCGGTGGACGGGAGCTGCTCCTCGTGGTCCCCACCCCGGAGCTCGCGGGCCACCCGCTGAGCAACCGACTTGGCCGAGACATGGCCCTCGCCGATGGCGGCGTGGAACGCGTCCCCGTCCACGTAGTTCATGGCCTCGGCCACCTTGGCCAGGACCGGCGAGCTAGAGAGCTTCTGGGCCGGCAGGCCTTCGCGGCGGAGGGCCTTGCTCAGCTCCTCCCGGCCAGCCTCGATGGCGTCCTCGCGCCGCTCCCTCGAGAACCACTGGCGGATCTTGTTGCGGGCCCGCGGGGTGACGGCCAGGCGCAACCAGTCGCGGGAGGGACCGGCGCTCGGCACCTTGGAGGTGAAGACCTCCAGGGTGTCGCCGGACTGGAGCTTGGAGTCCAGCGGCGACAGGCGGCCGTTGATCCGAGCGCCGATGCAGCGGTGCCCCACCTCTGTGTGGATGGAGTAGGCGAAGTCCACTGGCGTGGCGCCCATCGGAAGCGTGACCACGTCGCCCTTGGGAGTGAATACGAAGACCTCGTCCTGTTCCAGGTCGAGCTTCAGAGTCTCGAGGAACTCGGCCGGGTCGGCTGTGTCCTGTTGCCAGTCGACGATGCGGTTGAGCCACGCGATGTCGGCCGGCGACGCCTTCTCCTTGTAGCCCCAGTGGGCGGCGATGCCGAACTCGGCCCGGTAGTGCATCTCCCGGGTGCGGATCTGGACCTCGAGGGTCTTGCCCTGGGGCCCGACCACGGTGGTGTGCAGCGACTGGTAGAGGTTGAACTTGGGCATGGCGATGTAGTCCTTGAAGCGCCCCTGCACCGGCTTCCACGTGGCGTGAAGGGAACCCAGGGCGGCGTAACAGTCCTTCACCGACTCGACCAGCACCCGCATCCCGACCAGATCGAAGATCTCGTTGAACTCCTTGCCCTTGACGACCATCTTCTCGTAGATGGACCACAGGTGCTTGGGTCGGCCGGTGACCTCGCCGTCGATGCGCAGCTCGGTCAGGCGGTTCCTCACCTCCTCCAGCACCAGGGCCAGGTAGACATCGCGCTCGGGGGCCCGTTGGGCCACCATCTGCTCGATCTCGGCGTAGCGCTTGGGATACAGGGTGGCGAAGGCCAGGTCCTCGAGCTGCCACTTCACCTCCTGGATCCCGAGGCGGTGGGCGAGGGGCGCGTAGATGTCGAGCGTCTCCCGCGCCGTCCGCTGCTGCTTGTGCTCGGGCATGGCCGCGAGGGTGCGCATGTTGTGAAGGCGGTCGGCCAACTTGATGATGAGGACCCGCCAGTCCTTGGCCATGGCCACCAGCATCTTGCGCATGGACGCCGCCTGCTGGGCCTCCTTGGACTCGAAGCGGACTCGTTCCAGCTTGGTGACGCCGTCCACGATGGCCGCCACCGCAGGGCCGAAGTCACGGGCCAGGTCCTCGAGGGACACACCGGTGTCCTCCACGGCGTCGTGCAGGAGGGCGGCGGCGATGGTGACATCGTCGAGACCCAGCTCGGCCACCACCGTGGCCACGGCCAAGGGGTGATGAATGTAGGCCTCGCCGGACTTGCGAACCTGGTCCTCGTGGGCCTCCCGGGCGACGCCGAAGGCCCGCTCGATGAGAGCGGCATCGGCGTGGGGGTGAAACGAGAGATAGATGCCGACCAGCGCCGCCGTGCCCGGAGTGCCCGGCTGGGAGTCAGGCCGCCACGGCGCCAAGCGCACCTGGTCGGTGCTGACCTGGTGGACCGGATGGGCGGTGGCCACGGCCTACTCGTACCTCACGGGGCACGGCCCTCGGCGTCCGTCACCATGGACAGATGGTAGTAGCGGTGGCTGGCACGGCGGTCGTTACCGAGGCCAGAACCTACCGGCGCTTGCCCTTCTTGCGGGGGCGGGGAGGGGGCCGCTTCGCCTGGGCACCGGTCCCGTGGGGCCGAGCGGGGGAGCCGGTTCGGGCTGCGCCGGGACGCAGCACGCCCTCGCCGTCACCGGCGCTCACGGTCACTCCGCCGGCCATCGCGGCGGCGGCGGGGGTGAGGGGCGCGCCGGCACCACCCCTCGCCAGCACCCGCTGGCGGATGGACGCGTACCGGGGCTCGCGCTCCTTCACGATGGCCAGGATGGGCGAGGCGATGTAGATCGACGAGTAGGCGCCGGTGAGCAGACCGACGAGCAGGGCCAGCCCGAAGTCCTGCAGGGTGGTGGCGCCGAGTACGAAGGCCCCGATCACCAGCACCGACATGATGGGCAGGATGGCCACCAGCGAGGTGTTCAGGGAACGCATCAGCGTCTGGTTCATGGACAGGTTGACGGTGTCGGCATAGGTGATGCGACCCGACGCGGCCAGACCCCTCGTGTTCTCGTCCACCTTGTCGAAGACCACGATGGTGTCGTAGAGGGAGAAGCCGAGGATGGTGAGGAAGGCGATGACCGTGGCCGGGGTGACCTCGAACCCCGAGAGCGAGTACACCCCCACCGTCACCGCGATGTCGTGCACCACGGCCGACAAGGCCGCCAGGGCCATCTTCCACTCGAACCGCCACGTGATGTAGAGGGCGATGGCCAGGAAGAAGAAGATCAGCGCCCGCTGGGCCTTGGCCGTGACGTCGCTTCCCCACGACGGGCCCACCGAGTTGACGTTCACCTGTTCTTCGGGCACCTGGGCCAGGCGAGCCAACGCCTCCGTGACGCGCCCCGTCCTGCGCTCCCTGTCCTCGGGCGAACCCAGCTCGGCCTGGACGCGCAGGACCTCCGAGCCGCGGGGAGGCTGCAGGACCTGGACCCTGGCCTCCCCCAGGCCCACCGGGCGCAGGGCGTCGCGGCCCTCGGCCACGGACACGCCCGGGGCCGGGACCTCCCACACCGTGCCTCCCTCGAAGTCGATGCCAAAGTTCAGGCCCCGCGTGAAGAGGGAGCCCATACCGACGAGGATGACGATGGCGGAGAGGGCGAAGCCTCGCCGCTTCTTGCCCACGAAGTCGAACTGCGTCTCCCCGTGGTAGAGCCGCTGCCAGATCGACCGCTTGGCTTCGGCCATCGGGCTAGGCACCACCCGCGGGGGCGGCGGCCAGGCCTCGGGCCACCCCCAGCCAGCGGGCCTCGGTGAACAGCCGGTTCCTGCCCAGCAGCACCACCATGGGTCTGGTGAAGAGATAGGCCATGATCATGTCCAGGATGGTTGAGAGGCCCAGGAAGAAGGCGAAGCCCCGCACCGAGCCCACCGCCAGCCAGTAGAGGAGCAGGGCTCCGATGAGCGACGCGAAGTCAGCCACGAGGATGGTTCGGTAGGCGCGTGAGAAGCCGCGCTCCACCGAGGACCGTATGGTCTTGCCCGAGCGGATCTCGTCCTTCAGGCGCTCGAAGTACACGACATAGGAGTCCACGGTGACGCCCACGGAGACGATGATCCCCACGGCGCCGGCCAGGGTGAGAGCCAAGCCCCGCGTCTGGCCGAGGAAGGACACGATCGCCCACATGAGCATGCCGGACACGCCCAATCCGAGGAAGACCACCACGCCGAGAGCCCGGTAGTAGAGGACCATGTACAACAGGACCAGGGCCAACCCGATTAGCCCGGCGCCCACCCCGGCACGCAGCGAGTCCCTCCCGAGGCTGGCCGACACCGTCTGCACCGTCTCCGGCTTGAGCTCCACCGGCAGGGCCCCGAAGCGCAGCACCAGGGCCAGGTCCTTGGCCTCGCGCTCGCTGAAGCTACCGGTGATCTCTCCGGAGCCGCCGAACTGGGCCTGGTTGATGGTGGGCGCCGACTGGACGACACCGTCGAGGACGATAGCCACCTGCTTGCCCACGTTCCTGGCCGCCAGGGCGTCGAACTCCTTGGACCCCGTCTCCGTGAGGGTGAAGCTCACCTTCCACTGGCCGCTGTTGGGCTCGACCTCGGCGCGGGCGTCCTTGACGGCCCGACCGGTGAGCTCGGAGGGCCCCAGGAGATAGCGAGCCTCCGCTTCGTCCTTCTTCCCAGGCAGTATCACCTGGTTCTCGGGCCTGTCCTCCTCCCGTGGAGTGATCGCCGGCGCGCCCTCGGTGCCGGCGGGAACGTTTGGTGCCAGCACGGGGCGGAAGCGAAGCTCAGCGGTCTGGCCCACCACGTCCAGGGCCCGCCTGGTGTCCTTCACCCCCGGTAGCTGGACGATGATGTTGTCCCCCTGGCTGCTGACCTCGGGCTCGGCCACACCCAGAGCGTCGACGCGGCTGCGAATGATCTCGATGGACTGCTTCAGCACGGCGCTAGGCACCTTCTGCTCGGGGCGCAGCACCACGGCCGCCCCACCCTGCAGATCCAGGCCGAGCTGGGGGGTGGTCCCCGTCACCACCGTGGCCGCCAAGCCGGCGCCGGCGATGATCACGATGGCCACGAGGGGCACCACCAGGCGGCGATGCACTATTACTGGTCTCCCTCGTCCAGCGCCTCGGGCTCCCCGTTGGCCGGAGTCGTCTCCTCGATGCGGGAGTTGATGGCCAGGCGCACGAAGCGCATGGTCACTCCCGGCGCCACCTCGAGCCTCACCTCGTCGCCCTCCAGACCCACGATCCGCCCCATCACACCGCCGGCGGTGACCACCTCGTCACCGAGCTCGAGTGAGGCGATTAGCTCGCGCTGGCGCTTTACTCGTTGCTGCTGCGGGCGCACCAGGAGCACCCACATGAGGGCCAGAAGCACGAGGGGGAGGAAGAGCTGGGCCATGAGCGAGCCGGGCCGATGGTGACCAGGTGCGAGCAGCGTATCGCAGGGCTCATCACCCACCCCCCCAGGCGGCGGCGATCCGGTCGCGAAACCCTCGGTAGCGCCCGGCCATGACCGCCTCCCTGGCCCCTGTCACCACCGAGAGCGTCCATGCCAGGTTGTGGAGGGTGATCAGGCGGGCCGCTCCGCGCTCGCCCACCAGCACCAGGTGGCGTAGGTAGGCGCGTGACCAGCGGGCGCAGACGGCACAGGGGCAGGCGGGATCGAGGGGGCCGGGGTCGCGGGCGAAGGCGGCGTTGCGCAGGTGGACGCGGCCCTCGGACGTGAGCACCGTGGCGTGGCGAGCCAGGCGGGTGGGCCAGACGCAGTCGAACATGTCCACACCGAGGGCGACCGATTCCACCAAGCCCACCGCGTCGCCCACGCCCATGAGGTAGCGGGGGCGGTCATCGGGCAGCTCGGCCATGGTGGCGGCCAGGGTGTCGAGCATCTCGGCCCTGGTCTCTCCCACCGACAGGCCTCCCACGGCGTAGCCGTCGAAGCCCACCTCCAGGCTGCGGTGGGCGCTCTGGGCTCGAAGCAGTGGGTCGAGACCGCCCTGGACCACGCCGAAGAGGGCCTGGCCGGGCCGGCGGTGGACCCTCTTGGCCCGGAGGCCCCACGCCGCCGTGCGCTCGACGGCGAGCCGCAGCGCCTCGGGCGGCGACGGCAGCGGGGGGCACACGTCGAGGGCCACCTGGATGTCGGCGCCCAACAGCTCCTGGACGGCCACCGCCCGCTCGGGGGTGAGGCGGTGAGCGGAGCCGTCGTAGGTGGAGCGGAAGGTCGCCCCCTCGTCGTCCACGCCGGCGCCGAGGGAGAAGACCTGGAAGCCGCCGGAATCGGTGAGCACGTGGCCGCCCCACGAGGCGAACCCGTGCACGCCGCCCAGGCCGGCCACCACGTCCGCACCGGGGCGCAGCATCAGGTGGTAGGTGTTGGCCAGCACCACCTCGGCACCGAGGTCCTCGAGGTCGGCGGTGGACACCGCCCGCACCGCCCCACGGGTGCCCACGGGCATGAAGCAGGGGGTGCGGAAGGAGCCCCGAGCGGTGCTGACCACGCCGGCGCGGGCATGGCCGTCGGTGGCCTCCACGGTCATGTCCAGCGTCACCGGCCCCGTCGTCAGTGGGCCGCCTCCCCGCGCCGGGCCACGAGCATGGCGTCGCCGAAGGACAAGAAGCGGTAGCCGTCCTCCAGCGCCATCCGGTACAGGTGGCTCCACCGCTCGCCGCAGAAGGCAGCGAGGAGCAGGAGCAGCGACGAGCGGGGGACGTGGAAGTTGGTGAGGAGCACGTCCACCACCCGGAAGGGGTAGTCGCCGTGGATGAACAGGCTCGTCCTCCCGGTTAGCGCGCCGGTGGCCGAAGCCGATTCGAGGGCCCGCACCGCGGTGGTGCCCACGGCCACCACCCGCTCCGCCCGCCGGCAGGCCTCCATGGTGCTGCGAGGCACCCGGTAGCGCTCGGCGTGCACCACGTGGTCCTCGGGCCGCTCGGAGGTGACGGGGCGGAAGGTGCCGAGCCCCACGGCGAGGTCCACGG
>JALZKD010000109.1 GCA_030859405.1 Actinomycetota bacterium
AGTTGCGCGCCGTACCGGCCAGGTCATCTGGGCTGTCATGGCGGGACTCCAGCCATCGCTCGGCGTCGATGGCTGCCATGCATCCCGATCCGGCGGCCGTGACGGCCTGGCGGTAAACGTGATCCTGCACGTCCCCGCAGGCGTAGACACCCTCCACGTTGGTTCGGGTGGATCCCGGCTCGGTGACGAGATAGCCGGATGGCTTCATGTCCAGGTGGCCCTTGAAGACGTCGGTGTTGGGGACGTGGCCGATGGCGACGAACAGGCCGGCGATGGAGAGCTCCGAGTCCTGGCCGGTCACCAGGTTGCGCATCCTGACGCCGGACACAGCACCTTCTCCCAGCACATCGGTGACCACCGAGTCCCAGACGAAGGCGATCTTGTCGTTCTTGAAGGCCCGGTCCTGCATGATCTTCGACGCCCGTAGCTCCTTGCGGCGGTGGATCACGGTCACCTTCTCGGCGAACTTGGTGAGGAAGACCGCTTCTTCGAGGGCCGAGTCTCCGCCACCGACCACGGCAATCTCCTGGCCACCGAAGAAGAAGCCGTCGCAGGTGGCGCAGGTGGACACACCGTGACCCATCAGGCGCGCCTCGCTCGCCAACCCCAGGCTCAACGCTCGGGCGCCGGTGGCGACGATGACCGACCGGGCCCGGTGCTCGTGGTCACCCACCCAGAGGCGAAGGGGGTGCACCGAGAAGTCGACCCGGCTCACCTTGGCCGTGAGGTACTCCGTGCCGAAGCGGGCCGCCTGGGCCCGAAAGGAGGCCATGAGCTCCGGTCCCATGACACCGTCGACGAACCCGGGGTAGTTCTCGACGTCGGTGGTGAGCATCAGCTGACCACCCGGCTGGTCGCTGCTGGAAGAGGGTTCCCCTTCGATCACCAGAGGGTGGAGGTTGGCCCTGGCGGTGTACACCGCGGCCGTGAGCCCGGCTGGGCCCGAACCAATGATGATGACGTCGCGGACCTCGGCCAAGGTGGCTACCTCGCGGTCATGGTGGTGGCCTTGCGCAGGAGAACCCCTCCTACCACCGAGAAGATTCCGCCGACGGCCAGGTGGGCGATCCACACGTTCCCTTCGCCCGTGACCACGTCGATTACCCGTACGAGGCTCACTGCCACCAGGACGGCCACGACGACGCCCATGATGGCCACCATGAGGCCGAATACGACCCCTCGGGCCACCGTGGTCAGAGGGACCGAGGTCTTGTCCCGGACGGTGCCGACCAAACGCTCGACCGAATCAGCCGCCTGGACGGTCCAGTCATCAGCGCCATCGCGCCTCGGGCCGCTCACAGCGGGGCGATCTCCCGGCTGCACCCCCGGCTGCACCATGGCCCAACCCTAGTCAGGGGTGGGCTTGGGCACCGCGTCAGCGACTGGCGGGCCCAGGGTCGGGAAGCGGCTCCTCAGCCACCCGGAGGCTCTGCGTCACGAGCAGTTGGCAGCCATCGGCGGAGACCACGAACACCCGATGATCCAGCTCGGCCGGGCCAGCACCGGCCACCCTGTAGGTGAGTGTCACCGCGGCGATGCCCTGCCAGCGCAACCTGGCCGAGTGAACGAGCGGGCCTAGACGCTGGCCGTACGTGGCCCTGGTCTCGGGCGCGCACCTGGTCCTGGGCTCGCCGGCGGAGTATGGGCCCCGGGCGTCCCGGAGGGCGGTGCCCAACATCCGACCCAGAGCGGTGGTGTCTGACTGGTCACCGATGTCGGCGCCGGCGCTCGCCCGACGAGCGGGATCATGGCCACTGCCGATGACCAGGAGGGCCGTGGCTACGAGCAGCAGAGCGACGGCGGCGCCCAAGAGGGTCGTCCGTCGGCGACGGCTCCCACCAGATGACGGACGCATAGGTCCCTACTGGACGAAGAATGCGACGCCCATCACGCGGGGACCGGCGTGAGTCCCGATGACCGCCCCGATGTCGGCCACCAGGGTCTGGTCCCGGGGGTGCAAAGGAGCCAGGAGGTCCAGCATCTCCTCGAGGTCAGGGGCGTCGCCGTGCATGACGGCCAGGGTCCCCACAGGCCGGTGCTGGCGTACCTTGTCGGCCACGTAGCGCAGGGCCCTGCCCCTCGTTCGCTGCCGCGACTCGGGCTCCACCTTGCCGCCGGTGACCTCGATGACGGGCTTGATGGAGAGCATCGAGCCGACGAAGGCCTGCGCTCCACCGATGCGCCCGCCCTTCTTCAGATTCTCGAGGGTGTCCAGGGCGGCGAAGGTGCGACTCCGCCGGACGAGGTCCTCCAGGGCCCCCACCACGTCGTCGATCCCTGCCCCCGACGCCGCCAGCTCTGCGGCCCGCACGGCCATGAGGCCTTGAGCCATGGTCACTGCCCGGGAGTCCACCACCCGGACGGGAACGGAGTCGGACACCGTCTGCGCCGCCAGCTGAGCGGCCTCGTAGGTGGCCGACAAGGCGGAGGAGAGGGTGATGCACACGACCCCCTCGCCGCCCTCGTCGGCGGCCTTGCGGTAGGCGCTCTCGAAAGCCCCCGGAGAGGGCGCCGCCGTCTCCGGAAGCACCTCGGAGCGGGCCAGCCGGTCCCAGAACTGGCGGGGCGACAGGTCCTGGCGGTCGACTAGCTCCTCCTCACCGAACCGCACGGTGAGGGGCACCACCTCGATGCCGTGACCTTCGGCCATCGTTGGCGGCAGGTCACAGGCACTGTCGGTGACGACGCGGATACCGGGCACTCAACTCCCCTTTCTGACCGAGGCCGAGACCATGACGTACGGCGGCCGACCGAGGACGGTGATGGTGGTCACGATTGTGGCCAAGAAGCGGCTGATCATGGCTTGAGCGGGCGCCTGCCGATGCGAAGAAGGGCGGTGAGCTCTTCGATCCGGAGAACCTTGGCTCCGACGACATAGACGCTAACACCGGCGACCACGCCCACCCCGACCTTGGCCAGGGGTGCGCCGAACACCGAGGCCAGGGCGGCGACGACCGCGCCCATCACCGCGCTGGCGGTGGCCACCCGAAGCCACGATCGGGCCACCGCCCCTCCTTCGATCCCACGGGTGCGCCGTCGCAGGTGGGCCAGAGCCACGGCGGTGCCCACCGTGTAGGCCAACGCATAGGCGAGGGCCAGCCCGCGGACGCCGAGGGAAGGGTAGAGGGCCAGTGCGAGGGCGACGTTGAAGCCGTTCTCCACCGCGTACAGGTAGAAGACGGTGCGAGCGTCCTGCATGGCCTGATAGGCGCGCATCAAGAGGAGGTAGATCGAGAACCCGGGGAGCCCGATGGCGAAGAAGGCGAGGACCTGGGCCGTGACCTCTGCCGAGTCGCGGGTCAGGGCCCCGTGCTCGAGCACCACGGCGACGATGGGACGGGCCAGGCACAGGTAGCCCACGGCGGCGGGGACGATGACGGCGGCGATGGTGCGAAGCCCCAGGCTCAGCCGGCGGCGGTAGCCATCCAGGTCGCCCCGGGCCCACCGCTCGGAGAGGTCGGGGAGCAGGGCGCTCATCACCGAGACGGCGAAGACGCCATGGGGCAGCAGAAAGAAGACCTGCCCGGCCTGGTAGGCAGCCACGTCGCCGTCCTGCCCCCGGTTGGCCAACGTCAGCACCACCCACAGAGCGACCTGGTTGGCGATGGTGAAGGCGAACGTCCATCCTGACAACCGCAGGACGGTGCGAACGGCCTGGTGGCGAGGTTCCCAGCGGGGCCGGAGGCGCACCTTGGCCCGTCGTAGGGCCACCAGTTGGGTAACGGCCATGGCGGCCACGCCGGCAGTGGTGCCCAACCCGAGGAGGGCGAGGGCCACGCCGTCGTCGCCGATCCCCGAGAGCGTGAGGTCGCCGGCGACTCGGGGCAGGAGGAGGAGCACGCCGATCACGATCACGTTGTTGACAACGGGGGCGAACATGGGGCCGGCGAAGCGGCGGCGGGCCTGCAGGAGGGCGGTGGTGATGGTGACGGACCCGTAGAAAGCCACTTGAGGGGCGAACATGCGCAGCAGCGTGGTGGCGACGGCCCGCTGCTCGGCCACCTCCCTTCCTTCCTGGCCGAGGGTGTAGAGACGTATGAGCCACGGGGCCGCGGCCAGGAACATCACCGTGACCAGCAACAGGAGGGCCCCGGCCACCGTGGCCACCGCCGATATGGACCGCCAGGCGTCCTCCTCCTCCTCGGTGGCGAGGCCGCGCACGAAGACAGGCACGAGCGTGGCCGACAGCACCCCTCCGAGCACCAGCTCGTAGACGATGTTCGGGGTGACGTTGGCCAGGTTGTAGGTGTCGGTGAGGCGGGTGAAGCCGAGGGCGTAGGCCAAGGCGAAGAGGCGCCCGAACCCGGTGATTCGGGACAGGGCCGTCCCGGCCGCCATCACGGCCGTGCTTCGGGACAGGCTGGGTCGCTCCTCCTCCAAGGTGACCTGGCGCCGTTACCGAGGCGCGGTCATGCGGGGACCAGGCGACGGTTGCGCCGGCGCAGGCGCCGGCCCTTCACCTGGTGGCGTCCCCACCACAGCAAGAGGAACGCCCCAGCACCGGCGGAGAGCACCACGCCCACTCCTGAGGCGGCCGTGGAGCGAACCGTCAGGCGGCTGCGCCCGAGCACGAGGGTCCCGTCCGGAGAGACCAGGTTCACCCGGAGGGGAAATGTCCCTGAGGCCCGCGCCTGGACCGAGAACCGCTCGGTGGTGTTGCGTCGCGTCAGATCGAGGTCGCGCACGGCGCCGGCGGGAAACTCGAGCTTGTCGCTCGCCACCTGGACCTGAAGACGGACGGGATAGTCCGTCCTGGTGAGGATAGTGACTGGGATCTCTCCCTCGCGTGCCGTCAAGGTGATGGAGCGGCTCCGGGGGACGTCGATCAGGTCCAGCTGGCCGTCGATCCTGGCCTCGAGGCCGCGCAGGTAGTCGGAGCGCCGGCTAGGACGGAGATCGGCGCCTTGGGACACGAGCAGCAGCTCTTCGAGCCTCTCGTCGAGGGGGTTGTCGGCCGTGAGCATGCTGGAGAAGGACTCGAGTCGCCGCCGGGCGGCATGTGTCGGCGCCGCCGGCGCGGTCGACGTTCCGGGGGGAAGCGGAGCCAACCGGCGAACCAGGGGAGTTCCGGCGGGCGTGGTGGCCGGTGGGACGCCGAAAGCGGTGTCCAGGGTGGACGGGGTGAGGATGGGGCTCGATGACAGGCCGCTAAGGAGAACATCGAGGAAGGCGGTCGTGGGTCGCCAGCTCCGAGGCGCCGAGGCCACCACCGAACGGGCTCGCCCCGGGCGGTCGAAGTAGACGATGGCCAGGTCGGCCAGCAGCCGATGAGCGGCCAGGACAGGGTCGTCGCCTTCGGCGAAGTCGGCGGACAGACCCTCGTCAGCGGCCATGACCAGAGGCCGACGCACGCCCCGAGCCTCGAGGGCGAACGGTTGGGCCAGAGTGATGGGCAGGTCGGCGGGCTCCAGCGCCGACTCGGGGATGACCAGGCGATCGAACCGTTGCTGACGCAGTCGCTGGACCGCAGCCCCGTCGAGCGCCTCGCCGGTGAGCCAGGTGCTGGGGTCGGGGCGGACGCCAAGGGTGCGGCTCAGGACCTCGACGCCCCGGTCGAGCTGGGCGCCGGCCTCGCTCTCGA